>PMHK01000234.1:0-10390 GCA_003156635.1 Acidobacteriota bacterium
GTGTTGATGATGTCCGGAGTGGCACAGGATTATTGCCTGACTTCGTCGGGCGGGATGACTGCGACGGTAACGGCCGGAGGCACCGCGGGATTTCCGATGGCGGCGCAGGCCCAGGGCTTTAACGGAGCTGTGGCGCTGACGTGCACCGCGACCGTTCCGCAAGGAGTGTGCAGCGTGACTCCGGCGAGCGTGATGCTGAGCGGGGTCGCACCGGTTTCCTTTCAGGTGAGTGTTACGACGACGGCGGCAGTGACGGGCGCGGCGTTGGGAGGCGGGCCCGGTGCTGCGGGTTTGGTTCGTTTTGTGGTGGGTGCGCTTGGAGTTTTGATCCTGTGCGGTTTGATGGGGCGCGCCAGCGAGTCGGAGTTAGATGTTCAGCACGTTCGCGGTCAGGTATTTCGATTGGCGCAAGCCGGTGTAGTTCTCGTCATGCTTTCGGTGGGATTGGCGGCGTGCTTCGGAGGCCCAGGCGCGGCGGTGCAGCCGCTGCCGGGAACTCCGGCGGGAACTTATCCGTTGACGGTGACCGGAACGGCGGCGGGCGCCACGCGGACGGTTGGCCTGACACTGACCGTGCAGTAAGACGTCGAGCACGTTGTGGTCGTGCCGCGGATTCGAGTGAAAACCCTCCGATTAATTTTGAGGGTCGGCGAAGTTCACATCGAAGAGAGGTCCTTCGTCGCAAGAAACGCTCCTCTGGATGACGGCCAAAGGCGCGTGGACGAGGGAGATCGATTGCGACGATTGGACTGATCGCGGACGGATGGCGTTAAACAGAATTCGCGCACGTGCGATTTGTTGCCGAGGGCGCTTAGAAAACTTTGGTGGCGAGGTCGCGGGGGCTGCCGCCTAGCGGGATTAACCCGGTCGGCGGGCGGGGCGGCGAGAGGCTGGCTTGGCCGGTGGGTAGGATTTTGGTGCGGATGGCGGCCAGGTCGTCGGAATTGGAGTCGATAACCAGCAGGATGTCTCCGCCTGGAGTTAGGCGCAGCGTGGACGGGCCGTCTCCGGCCTGAATGGGACGTCCCACCTGGCGGGTGGCCACCGCGACCGGAACAATGTGGTCCGCGTCGAAGTCCGAAACATAGAGTGTTTCGGTGGCGGGTTCGAACGTCGCGGCCACCGGCGACATTCCCAACAAAATAAAATCGCTGACTTCATTCGTGCCGGTATTTACGATCAACAGGCCGTGGGTGTCGCGCGAAGGAATATAAAGTTCGCCGCCGTCGGGCTTCAGGACCAAATCATTGGGCGGGCCGCCGAGCGCGAGATTGGTGAGCAGGACTTTCTGTTTCAGATCGATGACCGAAATTTGGTTGGTGGTGCCGGAGGTAACGAACGCCTTGGAATCATCCGGCAAGATCACAATTTGTTCGGGGTCGGGAAGCGCGGAGATGACGGCAGATTGCGCGAGCGTCGTGGCGTCGAGCAGGGAAACGGTTCCGTCATCGCGGTTGGAGACCACGATCATTTTTCCGTCGGGTGAGACGCGGGCGATCCAGGGGCGCTTGCCGGCGTGGCCGCGCGCGACGATGCGATGCGAAAGAGTGTCGATAGCCAGGACGGTGTTGGCACCGGAGGCGGCGACGTAAACGAGCCGGCCGTCAGGAGAAAAATCGAGAGCATACGGTTCGCTGCCCACCGGAATCTGCGCGGCGACGCGATTCGAGCGGCAGTCGAGCACCCAGACGTACCCGCCGGTGGAACTGACTCCCCAGATTTCAGGACGTGTCGGGTGTGATCGCAAGCCGCTGGGACCCGGGCCAACCGAAATGGTGGCGACCGTCGCCAGCTTGATCAAATCAATCGCGGAGACGGTACCGTCCGCGGTGTTGCCCACATAGGCGAACAGGTGCAGGCCGGGACGCAGCCACGACGGGCGCAACTCGAGGGCGACTTCGCGAATGGCGAAAGCGCCGAGCAGAAGGAGCAGAAAGACGAAGCGGAAATTGAAGCGCAGTTTCACGCTGCGACGCTCCGACTACAGCAGCAGGTCCCTCGCTTCGCTCCGGATGACCACGGTTTTTTAGTGCTGTTCGCGGACTGAAGTGCGGACGAATTTTGGTGGATGGAGCGCAATTTTAATTGATGGTGCGTCCCAAAACTTCGGCGATGGCGCGGACTTCGCGGATCAGTTGCACGTAATCGACGGGCAGAATGGATTGCGGACCGTCGGAGAGGGCCCGGTCGGGATCGTGATGCACTTCGACCAGCAGTCCGTCGGCGCCGACGGCGACCGCGGCGCGGGAAAGCGGCAGGACTTTGTTGCGGCGTCCGGTGCCGTGCGAAGGATCGACCACGATCGGCAGATGGCTGCGGCGCTGGACCGCGGGGATGACGCTGAGGTCGAGCGTGTTGCGCGTGAAATCGGTGAAGGTGCGAATGCCGCGTTCGCAAAGGATTACGTTGTAGTTGCCCTCGGACATGACGTATTCGGCGGCCATCAGAAATTCGTCGAGGGTGGCGGACATTCCGCGTTTCAACAGAACTGGTTTCTTGGCTCGCCCCGCGCGCTTGAGCAGCGAAAAATTCTGCATGTTGCGGGTGCCGATCTGAATCACGTCGGCATATTTTTCCACCAGGTCGAGCGATTCGTGATCGATGGCTTCGGTGACGATGCCCAGGCCGAATTCCTTGCGGACGTCGGCCATAATTTGCAGGCCGCTTTCGCCGTGACCCTGAAAACTGTATGGGGAAGTACGCGGTTTGTAAGCGCCGCCGCGAAACAGACGCGCTCCGGTGGCTTTAATCTGCTTGGCCACCGTGAAGGCTTGCTCGCGGGTTTCGATCGCACAGGGCCCGGCGACCATGCCGATTTCAGTGCCGCCGAAAGCGACTTCGCCCAGCGCCGTAGGAATGCGCACGACGGTCGTTTCGGGTTTTACGTCGCGGCTGACCAGCTTGTAGGGCTTGGTGACCGGGATACATTCGGCAACGCCGGCGAAAAATTCGAGCGAGACCAGGTCGGCGGTGCCGGAATTTCCGGTGATGCCGATGGCGGTGCGTCCCGCGCCGGGCATGGGATGCGCTTTGTAGCCGAGCTGTTCGATCCGTTCGCAGACCGCGCGCACCTGCTCGTCGGTCGCTTGCGATTGCATCACCACCAGCATGGAAGCTCCCTTGAGTGAAAACGAGCTTTTGAGTTTACTGTAAGCGGGAAGGCTGCCGCAAACGAGACTGGCGAGTTGCAGTATGCTGGTGGCGTCACGCAGGCGCGAATAGCTGGACGCCGGATGAGCATCGGAAGGGAGGGCGGCGGGCGATGAAAACCGAAAAGCAGGATGGCGCGGTTCCCGTGACGCACAAATTGAAAGTGAGAACTTCGCGGCGCACCGAATTGAAGGACGTGACCGCGGAGATCGCCGAGGTGGTGAAGGAGTCGGGCTGCGAAAACGGCACGTGCTATTTGTATGTGCCGCATACTACGGCAGGCGTGACCATCAACGAAGGTTACGATCCCGCGGTGGCGCACGAGATTGAAGCCGCTTTCGACCGGTTAGTGCCGACCGTGCGCAATTCGGCGCACGCTGAGGGGAATTCGGATTCGCACATTAAGACGGCGATGGTGGGAACGTCGGCGACGGTATGGATCGCTGATGGCAAGTTGGCGCTGGGCCGCTGGCAGCGGATTTTCTTTGCGGGTTTTGATGGGCCGCGGAACCGCGAAATGCATGTCAAGATCGTGCCTGACGCCGCGAAATGAGTAGGTGTTCGTGAATCGTGGGAAGTTTGACGTTAAACTCGATGCTGCAGCATTCAATCCAATGAAAATCGGCGCATACATTCAGGTTCCGTTCTGCCAGACCAAGTGCACCTACTGCAATTTTCATACGGGCGTGGTGTCGCGGGAGCGTTATGGCCCTTACGCCGACGCGGTGTGTCGGGAGATTGCGGAGGCGAAGGCGCGCGAGTTGGGTGGTGACCGCGCGGCCGAGATCGATACAGTTTATTTTGGCGGGGGGACGCCGAGTTTGCTTGAGCCCGCCGCGCTAAGGAAAATCCTGGACGCGCTGCGCGGAGGTTTTGGATTTGCGCGCGGGGGGGAGCCGGAAATCACTTTGGAAGCTGACCCGGAGACGATTACGGGTGAGAAGGCTGCGGCATGGCTGGCGGCGGGATTTAACCGCGTGAGCCTGGGCGTGCAGTCGTTCAGCGATCGGGAATTGAAGGCCGCGGGAAGGATGCACCGGAGAGCCGACATTTTTACGGCGGCGGATACCTTGCGAGCGGCGGGGTTTCGGAACATCAGCATGGACTTGATCGCCGGGCTGGCGCACCAGACGCGGGTATCCTGGGAAGAATCGGTGGGGCGGCTGGCGGAAGTGCGGCCCGAACATGTATCCATATATATGTTGGAGATTGACGAGGGCAGCCATTTGGGGAAGGAGTCGCTGGCCGGGGGCAGCCGGTACAGCGCCGGTGCGATTCCCAGCGACGATGCCATCGCGGATGCGTATGAATGGTCGCGGGTGGCATTGCGGGCAGCGGGTTATGAACACTACGAGATTTCGAATTGGGGATTGCCGGGTTTTCGGTCGCGGCACAATCTGAAATACTGGCGGCGCGAGCCGTATCTTGGATTTGGCGCCGGGGCCCATTCGTTTGACGGCGTGAAGCGCTGGGCTAATCTGCACGATTCGGCGCGGTACGCGGCGAATATCGAGCAGGGAATTTCGACGCGCGAGCAGGAGCAAGTGGTAAGGCGCGAAGAAGCGCTCGAGGAAGAATTGTTTTTGGGGTTGCGGCAGCTCGAGGGAGTGGATCTGGCGCGGATCGAAAATTTGTACGGTGTGGATTTAACGGCGCGCGTGACGGAGTTGTGCGAGCAGGGGCTGGTCGAACTGCATGGCGCGCAGTTGAAGTTGGCGCCGGATCGGTTGTCGGTCTCGAATGGAGTTTTGGTCGAACTACTGAGCTAAGTTAAGGACTCGTGATGACTGCTAACGGAAGCGAAAAACGCGAAGACGTAGTGGATCTGCGCAGCGATACCGTGACCCGCCCGACGCCCGCGATGCGCGCGGCGATGGCCGCGGCGGACGTGGGCGACGACGTCTACGGCGAAGACCCGACGGTCAACCGGCTGCAGGAGCGCGCGGCGGAAATTTTCGGACGCGAAGCGGCGCTGTTCGTCCCCACGGGCTGCATGGGGAACCTGCTGGCGATTATGGGCTGGACGCGGCCGACGAATGAAGTGATTTGCGAGCTGAAGGCGCACGTGAATTTGTACGAGCTGGCGTCGATGTGCGCGATCGCGGGCGCGACGCCAAGGCCAGTGCCGGCGGCGGAGGGAATTCTGAGTTGGGAGCTGATCGAAGGCGCGATACGAGAGAAAATTTATTACGACTCCCAAACGGCGCTGGTGACGCTGGAGAACACCAACAATATGCGCGGCGGGACGGTGTATCCGACGGCGGTGGTCGATGATATTTGCGAAAAGGCGCACGCGGCAGGCCTGCGCGTGCATCTGGATGGCGCACGAGTCTTCAATGCTGCGGTGGCGCTGGGCGAAGCAGTAGCGCGCATGACCCGCGGGTTCGATTCCATCATGTTCTGCTTGTCGAAGGGGTTGGGCGCGCCGGTGGGATCGATGCTCGTCGGATCGGCCGAATTTATAGCGCAGGCGCGGATTGGACGGAAGCTGCTGGGCGGCGGCATGCGCCAGGCGGGCGTGATTGCGGCGGCGGGATTGATTGCGCTGGAAGAATCGCCGAAGCGGTTGCATGAGGACCACGAAAATGCGCGGCGGTTGGCGAAGGGGCTTGGGTCATTGCCCGGAATCGCGATCGATCCGAAGAAAGTGGCGACGAACATCGTGATCTTCGATGCGCAGGGAACTGGGAAATCCGCCGCTAAGATTTCGGACGAGATTGGGCGTCACGGGGTATTGTGCAGCGCGACGGACGAGTTTGATGTGCGCATGGTGACGCACTGTGATGTGGATCGGGCCGGAATCGACGCGGCGATTGCGGCGGTCGCGGCCGTGGTTGGCCAGCGGAGTTCAGCTTCGGCCCGGATTTGACGTTGGTTCAGGTTGGTTCGGTTTACGTAGTCATCCCGACAGAGGAGCTGCGCAGTTTGCAGCGCCCACGAGGGATCTCTCTTCGATTGCGGGTTCACTGGGGCCGACCAGGCGAACAGGCCTCGTTGTGAATATCGCGATTGAAAATGTATACTCACGCCCGCTGGAAAACGCACTCTGGTAAACCTTCGAGGTGAATGCGCGTGAGCTACTCTCGAGTTTTTTCGATCTTCGTTAAGGCAGGCGTTCCCACACTTCTTATCGCAGGCGGATTGATGACAGTACATACCCCGAAATTGGCAGCGAGCGAGAGCGCTGCGGCGACGAGCGCGGCGGAGAATTCATGGTTGGCGGAGGACTCGCAGGCGACGCAAGCGCCGCCGACGGTGGAGGAGGCGCGGAAGTTCACCGACGACGCGGAAAACCGCTGGCTTAATTTGATCATCAAGGCCTCGCGCGCGCAGTGGGTGCAGGAAACCTTCATCACGCCGGACACAGAACAGATCGCGGCGGACGCGGATCAGCAGGTGAAGGCGTTGGTATCGGAACTCGCGGCCCAGAGCCGGCGGTTCGACGGGATGCAGCTGCCCGAAGACGTGGCGCGAAAGTTGAAACTGATCAAATTGTCGGTGGATATTCCCGCGCCGCACAATCCGAAGGAAAGCGCGGAGCTTTCGCAGATCAACGCGTCGCTGCAGAGCGATTACGGCAAAGGCAAATGGTGCCCGGACGGCCCGGCGGGAAAATGCCTGGCGCTGAACGACCTGGAGCACATCATGTCCACCAGCCGCGATCCAGTGGAACTCGAAAAGGCCTGGGCCGGCTGGCATGCGATTGCGCCGCCGATGAAAGCGCGCTATTCGCGCATGGTCGAATTGGCGAATGACGGCGCGCGCGAAATGGGATTCGCGGACGTGGGCGCGATGTGGCGCTCGAATTACGATATGAAGCCGGATGAATTCAGCGCGGAGCTGGACCGGCTGTGGACTCAGGTGCGGCCGCTGTACGTCTCGCTGCACGCCTACGTGCGCAACCAGTTGCTGAAAAAATATGGGCCGAGCGTGATTCCGCCCGACGGCGAAATTCCGGCGCATCTGCTGGGGAACATGTGGGCGCAGGACTGGGCGAATATTTATCCCTTGGTGGCGCCGCCAAATGCGGATCCGGGTTACGACCTTTCGGAAATCTTGAAGGCCAAGAAAGTTGAGCCGCTGGCCATGGTGCATTACGGCGAGAGCTTTTTTAAGTCGCTCGGGTTTGCGCCGCTGCCAGCGACTTTTTGGGAACGCTCGATGTTTGTGAAGCCGCGGGATCGCGAGGTAGTGTGCCACGCCAGCGCGTGGGACATCGATTACGTCGACGATTTGCGGATCAAAATGTGCATCGAGCAGACCGGCGAGGACTTTTCGACCATTCACCACGAGCTGGGCCACAATTTTTACCAGCGCGCTTACGATACGCAGCCGCCGCTCTTCCGCAACAGCGCAAATGACGGATTCCACGAAGCGATTGGCGACACCATCGCGCTGTCGGTAACTCCGGCATATTTGAGACAGATTGGACTGCTGGAAAATGTGCCGCCGGAATCGTCGGACCTTGGTTTACTGATGCACAAGGCGTTGGAGAAGGTTGCGTTCCTGCCGTTTGGATTGATGATCGACAAATGGCGGTGGGAAGTTTTCTCCGGGAAGATTTCGCCGGCGGAATACAACCAGCGCTGGTGGGAATTGCGCAAGCAGTACCAGGGAGTTGCGCCGCCGGTGGCGCGCAGTGAGGCGGACTTCGATCCGGGCGCAAAATATCACGTGGCCGCGAACGTGCCGTACGCGCGCTATTTCCTGGCGGACATTTTGCAGTTCCAGTTTCATCGGGCGCTGTGCCGCGAGGCCGGATATAAAGGACCGTTGAACCGCTGCTCGATTTACAACAACACGGCAGCGGGCGCGCGGCTGAACAAGATGCTGGAGATGGGTCAGAGCCGTCCGTGGCCGGAAGCGTTGGAAGCGATGACCGGCGAGAAACAGATGGACGCGACCGCGATCATCGATTATTTCGCGCCGCTGAAAAAGTGGCTGGACGAGCAGAACGCCAGAGATGGCGCGAAGCTGGATTGGTAGGGCGGCAGGCAATTTGACGGAGGGCGGTGGATGCGCGACGTGATCCGGCTGGCGTTTCTGGGAATATTAGGCGCGGGCCTTGTCCTGCCGCAGGTGATCTCGGCTCAAACCGCGAAACCCAGGAGTAGCGCAGCGAATGCCGGCGGAGCATTGGTCAACGGAGATTGGGCGTACGTCGGCCACGACGCGGGCGGGATGCGTTATTCGCCGTTGAAGCAGATCAATGTCGACAACGTAAAGAATTTGCGGGTGGCGTGGACTTATCACGTCGGAGACATTTCCGACGGCAAAGGTTTTGCGCGACGCAGCGGATTCGAAACCACGCCGATTCTGGTCGACGGCACTTTATTCCTCACTACTCCTTTCAATCGCGTGATCGCGCTGGACCCCGAAACCGGAAAAGAAAAATGGACCTTTGATCCGATGGTCGACATTGTCGCTGGATATGGCGACGGCTTGATCAATCGGGGCGTGGCAACCTGGCTCGACCCGTCATCGGGAGCAGGACGTATATGCAGGCGTCGCATCTTTGAAGCCACACTCGATGCCCGGTTGATTTCGCTTGATGCTGCGACCGGACAACCCTGCATAGACTTCGGTTCCTCGGGGCAGGTTAATTTGCGCGATGTTCCCGGTTATGGACACGCAAATCTTGGCGAGCACGCACAAGGTTGGTATCACATGACGTCGCCCCCGGCAGTCATCGACAACATGGTGATTGTGGGATCGGCAATCGATGACAACAATCGAGCGGACATGCCTTCCGGTGTGGTCCGCGCTTTTGATGCGCGTACGGGAGCGTTGCGGTGGAGTTGGGATCCCATTCCGCAAAATCGGCCGGAGAGTACGTCGACGTGGCTGACCGGCGCTGCCAACGCCTGGTCAATCATGGCTGTGGATGCGGAGCGCGGCCTGGTCTTCGTGCCTACAGGGGCCGCAAGTCCTGACTATTTCGGAGGCCTGCGTCCTGGAGATGACAAGTGGGCGAACTCCGTCGTGGCTTTGCACGCCAAGTCAGGGGAGATCGCATGGGGCTTTCAACTTGTTCATCACGATCTCTGGGACTACGACACGGCCGCGCCGCCGTTGTTAGCTACCCTGTCTCACGACGGCAAGCTGGTTCCAGTGGTCATTCAGGGTAACAAGACCGGCTTTCTGTATGTTCTCAATCGCGACACCGGGATACCGGTCTTTCCGGTTGAGGAGCGGCCAGTCCCGCATAGCGATGTACCGGGCGAAGCTGCTTCCCCTACTCAGCCGTTTCCTGTTGCGCCGCCTCCACTCGCACGTCAACAGGTCTCGCTCGAAGACGCCTGGGGACCAACGCCGGCCGATCGCGAATTCTGCCGGGAGGCAATGCAGAAGCTTCGCAACGAAGGCATCTTTACACCCCCAAGCTTGCAGGGCACACTCGTCTCGCCGGGCCAATTGGGCGGCATGAACTGGAGTGGCTATGCCTTTGACCCACAAAGCAACCTCCTGATTGTGAATACGAATAACCTGATGGCGCGGGTGCGATTGATTCCGCGCGACAAGGTGGCTGCGGACAACGAAGAGGGAGAGTATGGAGCGCAGCGGGGTACACCTTACGCCATGCGTCGCCGCTTCCTGCAGTCACCCTCGGACCTCCCGTGCGGTGCGCCGCCGTGGGGCAACTTGACTGCGGTCGATATGACCAACGGCACAATACGCTGGCAGATTCCGCTCGGCTCCATGCAGAATTTCGGAGGTCCGCATGATCCTGTTGCTTCGGGAGCGATCAACGTTGGCGGCCCGATCACCACCGCGGGTGGTCTGGTTTTCATCGCAGGCACCACCGATCCGCATGTGCGGGCGTTCAACATTGAAAACGGGGAAGAACTCTGGAAGGCAGAATTGCCGGCGAGCGGCCACGCGACTCCAATGACCTACGAAAGCAACGGCAAACAATACCTGGTGATCGCTGCCGGCGGACATCAGAGAATCCCCGAGGAGCCTCTCGGCGATGCGCTCGTTGCCTTCGCTTTACCTTAGAATGCATGCTTGGTTGTTATTCCGCGCGCAGCGCTTCCATGGGATCGGCTGCGGCGGCGCGCCAGAGTGGGCCGCAGGAGCACATGATCCGCCACGGTAAACCTGCGGTGCGCCCTGCGGCGTTCTCAACTCCAAACGCATCAAGCACCGCTCTCACCTCGAACCTCTCACCCCACCAAGAACAGGGGGTGCCCTACATCCCCGATTTCCTGTGAAGTCTCGTGGGTTCCCTGAACTTCAT
>PMHK01000234.1:10443-10762 GCA_003156635.1 Acidobacteriota bacterium
GGACCTGCGGTTTCTCTTCCGGATACCACCCTCTTTAGCCCCAACCCACGAAGATCTGCTCCGTCGCAATAAAAATTGCGTGAGATGTAGAGAATCGCTCGTCGCCTCCGACTACTCCATGACAGCGCAGATGTTTCGCTGCCAGGTACTGCCAGCCACGGAGGACGACCTTGTTCACGACCAACATAGTCTCTCGCCGCCGCTTTGTCGCACGCGCATTGTCGAGTGCGGCCCTGACGGCTTCGCCCATTCGTTCCATAGCAAACGCTCAGACGCAGAAAATGAAAGGAGATCAAATGACAACATTGACACCGTATCT
>PMHK01000234.1:10838-13994 GCA_003156635.1 Acidobacteriota bacterium
GTTTGTCTTTACCTGAGCGGCGGAACGTTTCAAGAGCTCAGCGCGCTTTTTCAAAAACTCTCAGAAGGCGCGCAGGTAACCGATCCCCTGCAAGAGCAGTTTTTTGGATACTATGGAGCGCTCAATGACAAGTTCTCTGTTCGCTGGATGTTCCATGGCTAACATCTCAGCACCTCGGCTACTCCTGGCGAAGGGCGGACATCGGATCAATCTTCGCTGCCCGCCTCGCTGGGAGCCAACAAGCAATCGCAGCGGTCAAGGAGACAAATCCGACCTCGATCCCTATGTGCCCGAAGTTCCCGTAGTTGAGACCTGGCAAAACTCCGCCAGCCAGTCTCATAAGAACCAGCGTCGAGCCTAGTCCAATTCCTAACCCCATCGCGGCGGAGAGAAAGCCTTGGCGAAATATCAAGGCTTCCACCTCGCTGCGAGTCGCCCCGAGCGCCATACGAACCCCAATCTCCTGCGTCCTGCGCGATGTCACATAGGTAGCGACGCCATAGACGCCGGCCGCGGCCATCGCCAGGGCAAGGCAACCCGTGACCGCAAGCAAGCCCATGATGAAGCGGCGATCGGCAAGTGAGTCGCCTATAAGTGTCTGCATGCCGACGCTAAGAAAAACCGGTTGATTCGGGTCGACCTGCGCTATCGACTCGCGAATGGCTCTCTCCATCTCTGCTGTGGGCCGGTCGCTCTTTACCACAAGGAAGGCTGCGTTTTCCAGCGCGCTCGCGGCTAGATACACGCTCGCTCCTTGAGGTTCGTCCATGGCCGCGTGCCGGATGCTGGTAACTACTCCTACGACTCGCTTCCAGTTGTTTGGATTTTCCGGAGAACAATCTACGCAGATCCGTTTGCCAACGGCGCTGGCCTCCGGCCACAAATGGTTGGCGGCGATATTGTTCACAATGACGCCGTCGCCGGATTCCTTCATATCGTCATCGCCGAACCAGCGGCCTTCGGTCAGGCGAACTCCCATGGTTTGCAAATACCCGGCGCTGACCACGTCAACTTCTGCTGCTGCTTGCTGTGTTCCACCGCCGATCAGGCCGCCATGATTCTCGCCGCTGAAAGGGAGCGCGTCGATGGTTCCCGCGCTCTGCACTCCGGGAAGCACACGTACTGCGTCCAGAATTCGCCGGAATAGCAATCCGTGTTGTTCAGGAGTGTGATATCGGTCGCCGGCCGGAATGATCACCGACGCGAGCACGTGCTTTGCGTCGAAGCCGGGATCGGTTCGTAGTAGTCCGACAAAGCTTGCCAGCAGTTGCCCCCCAATTACTACCAGGGATACAGCTAAGGCCACTTCCACGGTTACGAGTGCACCGCGAATTCGATCCTGGCCGCCGGCAATGCCGGCGTGGGCGCGCAAGTCCTGTGCTGAGGTGGCGCTCGTTCTGCCCGATCGGAGCGCGGGCATCATTCCAAATAAAACGCCATTGAGTAATGCGATGGTAAGAGCAAACGCAAAAACCTGCCAATCCGCGCGGGCGGCCGCCAGCCGGGGAATGCTGACCGGCGCGACTGCCGGCAAGAGCTTCCAGGCAATGAGCGTCAGAAGGTACCCGCCGATGCNNTCGCGATCCGAATGGCGATCTCGCGCTGCCGGCTAAGCCCGCGAGCCAACAGCAGATTGGCTACGTTGGCGCACCCAATCAGCAGAAACATCACGGCTGCTGCCATCAGAAAAAGCAGAGCCTTCTGCGCACTGCCTACGGTTCGGTCGCGCAAAAGACCCATGCGCACGCTGTGGTCGCGGTTGGTTGCGGGAAATTCGCGGTTAAGGTCTGTGCTGATGGAAGCGAGATCCTGCTCGGCATCGGAGAGGGAGACCCCGGGGCGCAGCCTCGCTACCACGCCCACTGCCTCGGTCGGGTTGAGAGGTCTGCCGCTCCGCAGCGGAGCCCAAAACTCCACATAGGGCGAAGGAGTATGGACGGCTCCCCGGCGAAGGGGGAAGTTGAACCCCTGCGGCATGACCCCGATGACGAGGCAGTCGTGGCCGTCGATGGTGATGGTTCGGCCTATGATCGTCCGGTCCGAATGGAATCGGCGCGCCCACAGTCCGTAGCTCAGGATCATTTCGTTCGCGTGTCCGGGCTGATCCTCATCAGGAAGAATGTTGCGTCCTAACATAGGCGTAACACCCAGAGTCGGGAACAGGTTTGCAGACGCTCGCAAACCGTAGAGCGCTTCCGGCGGGGCGGAGGCGCCGGCGGAAAGGTTGAGAATCTCGTTACGGTAGACTCCGGCGGACACGAGTGTTCGCGTTCGTCGCATGATCTCCTGGGCATCGTGCCAGAGGGCCCAATCCGTATGCGCTGCCCCAAACTTCGCAAACTCGGTCCTGATTTGAACCAGTTCTCCGGGACGCGCATAAGGGAGTGGGTTGATCAAGACCGATTGAACCGCGGCGAAGACGACTGCCGTAGCGCCCACACTCAACGCGATCGAAACCAGGGCGATACCGGTCAGGGCAGGAGCACGCAAGAAAAGACGAAAAGCGAGTTTGATGTCGCGCAGGACGGACATAGCCGCAGTATATTTCAGGGCTTTGCTTGCCGGGAGGTCCTGCTCGCTCGCTTCATGTAGCCCGGGTGTCCATGCGGGGTCACACCGCGATGGGCGGCAAGTTTCGCGCACAGGTCGATCAGGGTCTCCCTCTCCGATTCCGTCAAGGCGGAGCTCAGGTCGGCTTCGTGCGCCGCGGCGATCAGCTCAACCTTGTCGAGAAGGCGAGTCCCTTTCTTGCTTAATTGCAACTGCTGGTTCCGGCGATCCTGCAGGCTGCGTTGCCGCGTGACCAAACCCTTCGCTTCAAGCTCGTCAAGCAACAACACCAGGCGGCTGGGAAGAACGCCGAGGTGCGAGGCAAGCTGACGCTGGTTTTCCCCTGCGTTGTCGCGGATCCAGCGCAAGATACCGACGTGGGGCGGGGATATGCCGAATCCTTTGATCTTGCGGCCAAAGGCCAGGGCCGCGTGCGTCCCCAGTTGCGACAGCAACAACCCCAGCGGCCTTAGACCCTGCCCGGACGACTTTAATTCCTCTCGCTTCTCCGCAGCCATAGCTCTCTGGTCTTCACTATAATCTGCCTGCGATGTACTTCATAATATGAATCGTTCATAATATGAATTGAATCGAAACAAGGCAATT
>PMHK01000246.1:0-19157 GCA_003156635.1 Acidobacteriota bacterium
TCTTTCGCATCGACCACTTCCTAGGCAAGGAAGCCACCCAGGACCTGCACCTGCTGCGGTTCGCCAACGGCGCCTTCGCCTCCGTCTGGGACGCCGAGCACGTCGAGTCGGTGCAGATCGACGTGCCCGAGACGCTGTCGGTCGACGACCGGGTGGGCTTCTACGAGGCCACGGGCGCCTTCAAGGACATGGTCGTGACCCACCTCTTCCAGATCCTCGCCTTCATGGCCATGGAGCCCCCGACCGCCCTGGAGCCGGGAGCCATCAGCGAGGAGAAGAACAAGGTCTTCCGCTCCATGCGCGCCCTCGACGTCACTCAGGTGGTGCGGGGCCAGTACGCCGGCTACCGGGACGTTCCCGGCGTGGCGCCCGACTCCGACACCGAGACCTTCGTGGCGCTGCGCTGCGAGATCGACAATTGGCGCTGGGCCGGCGTGCCGTTTTACCTGCGCACCGGAAAACGCATGAAAGAGCGGCTGACCGAAATCGTGATTCGGTTTCGCCGTCCGCCGTTCATGCTCTTCCGCAAGACTTCGGTGGAAAAAATTCCGCCGAACGAGCTGGTCCTGAATATTCAGCCCAACGAAGGAATTTCGCTCAGCTTCGAAGCGAAAGTCCCCGGCCCGGTGGTTCGCCTCGGCGCCGTGAACATGGATTTTCAATACGCGGATTATTTCGGCACCACGCCTTCCACCGGTTACGAGACGCTGCTCTACGATTGCATGATGGGCGATCCCACTCTGTTCCAGCGCGCCGACATGGTCGAAGCGGCGTGGACCGTGGTCCAGCCGATCCTCGATGTATGGAAAGCTTTGCCGCCGCGCGATTTTCCCAATTATGCCGCCGGCTCCTGGGGACCAGATCAAGCCACGGAGTTGCTGCGCCGCGAGGGCCGCGAGTGGCGCAACCCTACGCGCAAGCAGATTTCGCGCCGCGATCCGATGTCCCGCGTCGCCGATTAAGTTCGTCAACCCGTTCGTCGACCGCCTTTTTCCCGCCAGCGATTACCCGATGGTCCCGATTGACTCCGGCGCGCTTCTGGTCGATTCTTCTGTCCTGATTTCTGCTGATTATTCGAGAGGAATCCATGCCACTGAAGGAATACGACAAAAAGCGGAATTTTAAAGTTACTCCCGAGCCCTCCGGCAAGAGCGCCGCAAAACCAAAACAGGGCCCGCTGCTTTACGTGATTCAGAAACACCGCGCGACCGCGCTGCATTACGATTTTCGGATCGAGTGGAACGGTGTCCTGCTCTCCTGGGCCGTGCCCAAAGGCCCTTCGCCCGATCCGTCCATCAAGCGGCTGGCCATGCAGGTCGAAGATCATCCCATCGATTACGCCGCTTTCGAGGGCGTAATTCCCGAAGGCGAATATGGCGGCGGCACGGTGATGATCTGGGATCAGGGCACTTGGACGCCGGAGCAAGAGGACGTCGACGCCGCGCTGGCCAAGGGCGATCTAAAAATGCATATCCACGGGAAAAAACTGAAAGGCTCGTGGGTTTTGGTGCGCACCCACGGCTACGGCCGCAGCGACGGGAAATCCTGGCTGCTGATCAAGCATCGCGATGAATATGCCTCTACCGACGACCTCACTGTGCTGAAACCGAAATCAGTGGTGAGCAATCGCCTGCTGGCCGGCATCGCCAAAGAAGCCGGTGGCGACGTGGCCAAAGCGGCCACCGGCGATCCTGCGCCGCCGAAACCTGCCGCGGCGAAACGCGCGAAAGTCGCCACCCCAGCGCGCGCCGGCAAGAAAAAAGCCAGCTAGCGGATCGTCGAATCCTCGCGCTCTTCAAAATTCTCATGCCCAATTCCATCCCGTTCCGCGTACAGCCGATGCTCGCGACCCTGGCTCGCGAGCCCTTCAACCGCAAGGGCTGGGTGTTCGAAGAGAAGTACGACGGCTACCGCATCACTGCCTACAAAGAGGGCCGCAAAGTTCAACTGATTTCCCGCAACGCCATCGACCGCGCGTCGCACTATCCCCTGGTGGCTGCAGCCATTCGAGCGCTGCGGCCGACGACGCTCGTGCTCGACGGAGAAGTCGTGGTTTTCGATCCGAAGAACATTTCGCGCTTTCAATTGTTACAACGGGGCTCGGTCGATTCGGTGTTCGTCGCGTTTGATTGCCTCTTCGTGAATGGCCGCGACCTGCGTCGCGAACCGCTTGCGGCTCGCAGAGCGGAACTGGAGAAGGTTCTCGCGCCGCGATCGAAGAGCCCTGTGCTCCTGGTGTCCAAGCGCCTCGCCGCGGATGGACTGGCCGCGTACAAGATCGCCGCGCGCAAAGGCTTTGAAGGCCTGATCGCCAAAGATCTCTCCTCGCTGTACGTGGAATCCCGCTCGAACCACTGGCTCAAGGTAAAAATCCATCAGGAAGATGAATTTGTAATTGGCGGCTTCACCAAGCCGGAAGGTTCACGAAAATATTTCGGCTCGCTGCTGCTCGGCGTGTACGCTGAAGGGAACTTGCACTACGTAGGAAAAGTCGGAACGGGATTCGACGAAGAACTGCTGGCGAGTCTTTATCGCAAAATGCAGCCGCTGGTTACCAAAACGTCGCCATTCGCCGACTGGCCACGCGAAAAAAATGTTTCGTTCCTGAATCCGCGCTTGGTCGCGCAGGTTTCCTACAGCGAAATCACTTCGGATGTAAAAGTTCGGCAGGCCGTATTTTTAGGGCTGCGCGACGATAAATCCGCGAAAGACATCCGAACCCCCGGGTCGTCCGAAACCTAAAGGGTTTGGGTCTTCGAGCTTTCGGCCACTACGCGCGAGTGCAATGGATCGAACGCAAAATATTCGCCAGGATTGCGCTGGACCAGATCCAGCAGGCGCGACTTACATTTCTCGATGCCTTGCACCGTCTCGATCCAGATCGGCCCGTCTTCAGCAAATTTCCTGAATATGTCGTAAGTCAGCTTCATGTCTCCCTCCGGCGTCGCTTCTGGCATGTGGCTTCCTCGCTGACCTTAATTGCAAGCCGGGGGCCAGATGTATTTCTCCTCGGACGCTGTAAGTTATTGAAAACATGGGTTCCAAACTGGTATTTTCGTCATCCATGCAGACGATTCGGCGCGGTTCGAGCATTTTTTGCGAAGCCCCGTAAATCTTACGCAACCCTTTTCGAATCATGCTGACAGCGGCCCCGGCCGGTTTGCCTGCTATACTTGCCGGAACCATGGTGGTAACTCAGGCGCTTCGGCAGATCACAATTTTGACAAGACCGTCTGACGTTGATATATACAGCGATAAAGTGATCGGCTGTTTGCGCAATATTTAGTTTGGTGAGGCTGCACCCATGGCGCGTTTTTTCCCGGAGGATCGATGAAAACGGTTCGCATCCTGATTGCCGATGATCACGATTTGATGCGGCGCGGTGTGAGGACCTTGCTCGAGCCGCATCCGGGTTGGGAAATTTGCGGCGAGGCCACCACCGGCCGCGAAGCGGTAGCCAAAGCCGAAGAACTCAAGCCCAACATTGTGATTCTCGATATCAGCATGCCGGATCTGAACGGCGTCGACGCGGCCAAGCGCATCAAGAAGGCTTCGCCCGACACCGAGGTGCTGATTTTTTCCGCGCACTATTCCGATCAGCTCATCCGCGAAATTCTGGAAGCGGGCGTGCGCGGCTACATCGTCAAATCGGATTCCGACCGCGACCTGGTCATTGCCGTCGAATCACTGGCCAAGAAAAAACCGTTCTTCACCTCCCGCGCCACTGAAGTGATGTTGACCAGCTTTAGCGACGGCGGCCCGAAACAGGATGTGTCGGAGCCGCTCCGCGACCGGTTGACCACGCGCGAGCGGGAAATCGTTCAGCTGCTGGCCGAAGGGAAGAGCAGCAAGGAAGTCGCGTCATCGCTGAACATCAGCGTGAAGACGGCGGAAACCCACCGCGCGAATATCATGCGCAAACTGCAGATCCACACCGTCAGCGAACTGGTACGTTATGCCATTCGCAACCAAATCGTGGAAGCCTAGAATCTCCTGCGGAATTTTAATCGAAGTACCGGTGGCGGCGTGTTCGGCGCGAGCTAAATTTTTGCGTGGGGCAGCGACAGTTAGGACGCTTCGAGGACCGACTTAACCGTCGCGAGCAAGTCGCCCAGCGGCGCGGACTTCGCGGCCAGTGCGTGAAACCCAATCATCGCGGTTTGCTCTTTGACCTGCAGCGACTCATGCATCGTGAATCCGACAATTTTCACATTCGGCGCTTTCTTGCGGATCTCGCGCGCCGCGTCCAATCCGTTCATCACCGGCATGCTCAAATCCAGAATGACCAGGTCCGGATTCAGCGCCTGCACTTTTTCCACGGCATCTTTTCCGTGCACGGCCTCGCCGCACAGTTCCCAGCCGGCGGAAGCCACCGCGAAGCGCAGGCCGCGGCGAACCGCTTCGTGGTCGTCGGCGATTAGAATTTTGAAACGATTATTCCCTGTGGATTGCGGCACTACCCATCCCCGTTTCTGGAACCAACCCGTCAATTAATATCGTAACTCTGAAAAATATACAAAAACAACCCTCTCGCCGCAAATTGTGTCATCAACCGTGATTCGCTTAAAACATCACGGCCGCTTTATTCCTCCAAAACCTGGGTGAGCGAGCGATAAATCTTCAGCCCGCCAGCTCGCGTGTAGTGAATAAATCCCAGTTTTCTGAACTTGCTCATGAATACGCTGACCCGCGAACGCGTGCTGCCCACCATCTCCGCCAGCGTGTCGTGGGTCATCTGCGATAAAACCAATTCTTCCGTGCTGCCTTTATCGTATTGGGCCAGCAGCAACAGCGTACGCGCCAGCCGCCGCTCGCAGGAATTGAAAAGATGATCGATCAAATCCTCTTCGATCCGGTGATTGCGCGCCAGCAGGTAGCGGATGAACCGCGCGCAGACTTGCGGTTCTTTTTCCAGGATTTCAATCATCTGCTTTTGCTTGACCACGTTCACCAGGGTCGGAACCAGGGCGATGGCCGAAGTTAAATAAGACGCTCGGCCACTGATGCAGCCTTCTCCAAAAAAGTCTCCCGGCCCTAAAAATCCCAGGATGCCGCTGCGGCCGCGGCGGGAGACCAGCATCAGCTTCACCACCCCCGTCCTGATGTAGTGCACATCCGTGCAGCGGTCTTCCTGCGCGAAAATTGTTCCGTTGGGCGGATATTCGATTTCACGCGCCGACGGCAATACCGACGGAAAATCGATTCCGCTTTTATTCTTGGAACTCATGCACGTCCTCTGTAAATGTTGGCGAGTTCCATTTTTTCCGGCATTTCCACTTCGTCCATCTCTCGCCAACGGGTCGCGGCCGTCGGCATCATAGTTGTTATCGAACTATAAAGCTCGTCCCGCGGCCGCGCCCGACGCCCAGGCCCATTGAAAATTGAATCCGCCCAGATGCCCGGTGACATCGACCACCTCGCCGATAAAAAACAATCCCTTCACCCTTTTGCTCTCCATCGTCTTGCTCGAAAGTTGATCGGTGTCGACGCCGCCAGTGGTTACTTCCGCTTTGTCGTAACCCTCGGTGCCCGAGGGCAGCACCGTCCAACCATGCAGCTCGCGTTCGAGCTGTTCGAGCGCGGCGTTGCTCCAGGTGGCCGGCGTGTGCAACTCGAGCCACTTCGTGGCCAAACGTTTAGGCAGAACCTCATGCAGCGCCGAACGAACCTGCGCCGCGCCTCGGGCCGGATCGTCGCGCAGCGGCAAGAACACTTGGCGATCCGGCGCAAGATCAACGTGAATTGGCGCAGGCGAATTCCAATACGAAGACGCCTGCAGAATCGCTGGACCACTCAACCCGCGATGGGTAATCAGCATGCTTTCGCGAAACGTAGGCCCGTTTGCCGCAGCCGCCACTTCCGCGGAAACGCCGGCGAGGTCGCAGTACGCCCCGCGGTCTTTGGCATTCAATAGCAACGGCACCAGCCCCGGATTCGTTTTACAGATTTTCAAGCCAAATTGTCGAGCGAGATCGTACCCGAACGAACTCGCGCCCATTTTCGGGATCGAAAGCCCTCCGGTCGCAATCACCAATGCCGGTGCGCGAAACTCGGCCGAGTCAGTCGCGACCGAGAACCCATCCGCGTGGCGCACTTCGCGAATCCGGACGCTCAGAAATATTTTCACGCCGGCCGCACGGCATTCCGCTTCCAGCAGTCCAGTGATCTGGTTCGACGAGCGGTCGCAAAAGAGCTGGCCCAGCGTTTTTTCGTGATAAGCGATGCCGTGCTTTTCCACCAGGGCCATAAAATCTCGCGGCGTGTAGCGCGCCAGCGCCGATTTCGCGAAGTGCGGATTCGCGGAAATGAAATTCTCAGGCTGGCAATAGAGATTCGTGAAATTGCAGCGCCCGCCCCCCGAAATCAGAATTTTCTTTCCAGCTCTCTCCGCGTGCTCCAGGACGGCGACGCGCCGGCCGCGTTTCCCAGCCTCGATCGCGCACCACAATCCCGCGGCGCCGGCGCCGATGACCAGCACGTCAAACGATTCGTTGGTTGATTCCGTAGCCATTTCTAAAGATTTTCCTTCCGCGAGACGACCAGCATTCTAGCAGGTCGTTTTGCGTGGCCCCCTCAATCAAGGGTAAAATTGATGCGGGAGACACCAGAAGAATTTGCCGCCGATAATTAATGCACAGGGTTTGTCCAAACGGTTCGGCGCGGCTCCGCTGTTCCAGAATATTTCGTTCACCATTTCCGAAGGCGACCGCATCGGCCTGATCGGCCCGAATGGCTCGGGAAAATCTACGCTGCTCGAAATACTTCGCGGCGCGGTCAAGCCGGACAGTGGTGATGTTGCCGTACGCAAAGGCACCCGCCTGATCTCCGTTACTCAAATTTCTGATTTCGCCGAGGGTTCTACTTGCAGTTCGGTCATCGAAACTGCGCTGGAGCGCGCCGGCGTCTCGCACGCCGACCATCACTTCCGTACTTCCGAAGCGCTGAGCCGCGCCGGCTTTCCTGATTCCGATTTGCCAACCGCGTCGCTTTCCGGCGGATGGAAGAAGCGCCTGGCGATTGTCGAAGGCCTGGTGCAAGAGCCGGACATTATGCTGCTCGACGAACCCACCAACCACCTGGATCTGGCCGGAATCAAGTGGCTCGAAACACTGCTGCAAAATGCGCAATTTGCCTGCGTAGTGGTCAGCCACGATCGCTATTTCCTGGAAAATATCGCCAGCGACATCGTCGAACTCAGCCGGATGTACTCCGACGGTTTCCTGCGAGTGAAGGGTACCTACACCAAATTCCTGGAAGCGAAGGAAGAATATCTGCACGCCCAAGGTAAACGGCAGGACGCCCTCGCCAATCTGGTGCACACCGAAATCGAGTGGTTGCGTCGCGGCCCCAAAGCCCGCACGACGAAATCGAAATCGCGGATCGATAAAGCGCACGAAATGATCGGCGAACTCGCGGACCTGAACCAACGCACCCGCGAGATCAACGCGAAAATCGATTTCTCGGCGAGTAATCGCCAGACCAAACAATTGGTCACGCTGGACGGCGTAGGCTACGCAATCGGCGGCCGCACGCTGTTCGAAAAATTAAATTTCATCGTGCAATCCCAGATGCGCGTCGGCCTGGTGGGCCCCAACGGCAGCGGCAAATCCACGCTGCTGCGCCTGCTCCGCGGCGACATCGAGCCTACGGCAGGAAAAATCACCAAAGCCGATTCGCTGAAAATTGTATATTTCGACCAGAACCGCCAATTGGATCCGGATATATCCCTGCGCCGGGCCCTTGCGCCGGACAGCGACTCAGTCACTTATCAGGATCGCGTGATTCACGTGGCGTCCTGGGCCGCGCGGTTTCTTTTCGCCAACGAAGATCTGAATCGTCCGGTGGGGAAGCTTTCCGGTGGCGAGCGCGCCCGGGTGTTGATCGCGCAACTGATGCTGCAGTCGGCGGACGTGCTGCTGCTCGACGAACCGACCAACGATCTCGATATTCCGACTCTCGAAATTCTGGAAGAAAACCTGCTCGAATTTCGCGGGGCCTTGATTCTGGTGACGCACGATCGCTACATGCTCGATCGCGTCTCCACCGTGGTGCTTGGTCTCGACGGCCTGGGTGATGTCGAGCGCTTTGCCGATTATTCGCAGTGGGAAGTCTGGCAACGCACGCGCAAAGCGAAGAAGTCCGAAAAAACCGCAGCCCCCGCGCGCGCCGCGGCGGCACCGGAGAAGCCGGCGCAGACCAACGGAACGAAAGCGAAACTGTCCCACACCGAATCGCGCGAGCTGGCCTCGCTCGAAAAGAAAATCGCTAAAGCCGAAGAAGAATTGCGCGCCAAACGCGCCGCGCTGGAAGATTCAGAAATTGTCACCGACGCGTCCCGCCTCCACGCCGCCTACGTGCAAGCCGAAGACGCGCAGCGCTCGGTTGATGCGCTCTACGCGCGCTGGGCCATTCTGGAAAAGAAGCAGGCATGATCCCGCTCTCGCAACAAATCATCGCGCTATTTATCCTGGCGATCCCGATCGCGTCCGTCGCCTGGACCGTGACCCACGAAGAAATTTTCCGCGAGCCGCGCGAGTGGTGCGCCGAAAAAAGCCAAAAGTGCCGCACCTTCTTCGAGCGCAAGATTCTCTACATCATGACCTGCGAATATTGTTTCAGCCACTACGTCACCATCGCTTTTCTCGTCATCACGCGCTATAAGCTGCTTTACCCGGACTGGCGCGGCTATTTGATTGCCGGATTTTCTCTGGTTTGGGTCGCGAACCTGTATATGAGTATCTTCGGCCGGCTGCGGCTCGAGATCAAACGAGAACGCGTCGAAATCGACGAAGTCCTACAAGAAGGCGCGCCGAAAGCTTCGGCACAAAATCAAAAGCGCTAGAAGCGCAGCGAGGTCGCACGGGCTGGCGAGATGCAGACTCAATCCTCCAACGCGAAGACGACGGAAACGACGATAGCTCGCTTGGAGCATTTCGACGTGCTCATCGTCGGCGCGGGACTTTCCGGCATTGGCGCGGGATACCGCCTGCAAACCGAATGTCCCGGAAAAACCTACGCCATCCTCGAAAGCCGGAACGCGATGGGCGGAACCTGGGATCTGTTCCGCTACCCCGGAATACGCTCCGATTCCGACATGTATACCCTCGGCTTCGCTTTTCGGCCATGGCGCGAGAAAAAATCGATCGCCGATGGCGCCTCGATCGTCAACTACATCCGCGAAACGGCAAGCGAATATGGCATCGATCAGAAAATTCGTTACGCCCATACCGTGACCCAGGCCTCGTGGTCTTCTCCGAATGCCGAATGGACCGTTCACGCGACCGGCCCGGAAGGGAAGCCACTCCAGTTCACCTGCAACTTTCTTTACATGTGCAGCGGCTACTACGATTACGCGCAAGGCTACATGCCGGGCTGGCCCCAGATGGATCGTTATCGCGGCCGCATCGTGCACCCGCAACATTGGCCCGAGGATCTCGACGTCGCCGGCCAACGCATCGTGGTGATCGGCAGCGGCGCCACCGCCGTGACGCTGGTTCCGGCGCTGGCGCGTACCGCCGCGCATGTCACCATGCTCCAACGCTCGCCGAGTTATATCGTGGCGCGTCCATCCGAAGATCCCATTGCCAAATGGATGAACGGCCACCTGCCGGAGTCGCTCGCCGGGAAACTCCTCCGCTGGAAGAATGTGCTGCTCGGAACTTACTTCTACAATTTCGCCAGAAAAAAACCTGAGCGCACCAAAAAAATGATCTTCAAATACGTCTGCAAATTTCTAGGTCCGGAGTATGACGCGGCCAAGCACTTCACCCCGCGCTACAACCCGTGGGACCAACGCCTTTGCCTGATCCCCGACGCGGATTTGTTCGTCGCGATTCGCGCCGGCAAAGCTTCGATTGCCACCGACGAAATCGAAACCTTCACCGAACGAGGTCTGCACCTGAAATCCGGAGAGGAATTGCCCGCGGATATCATCGTGACCGCCACCGGCCTGAATATTAAGCTGCTCGGCGGAACACGAATGACGGTCGATGGCGCCAATATCAATCCCGTCCAATCCCTCAGCTACAAAGGCATGATGTACAGCGACATCCCAAATTTCGCCTCCGCCTTCGGCTATACCAACGCGTCCTGGACCCTGAAATCCGACCTAACCGCCCAGTACATGTGCCGGCTGCTGAATTACATGCAGTCGCGCGATTACGCTTACTGCACCCCGCGCCGGCGTGACCCTTCCATCGCAGAGGAGCCGGCGATCACGCTGAACTCAGGTTACCTGCAAAGGTCGAACGACCTGCTGCCCAAGCAGGGCTCGAAAAAGCCGTGGAGGCTGCACCAGAATTACGCCCGCGATTTGCTCGCGCTGAAGCTGGGCCGAATCAACGACGGAACCATGGAATTCACCCGCCTCGAACGAAAGCAACGCTCAGCCTAAGCGCCGAGTCTCTTTGCGAAATTAATCTTCACGACGCCCCGCCCTAGGGCTTAAGATTCATTCGCGTCACCCAAATACCCATGGCCTACGATTCCGCAATTCAGCCGGTTCGCACCGAACGCCTCACCGACCGCCCCGTTCCGCGCATTCTAGTCGTGGACGATGACCTGGAACTCTGCGAGTTGCTCACCGAATACCTGCAGCCCGAAGGATTTGAAGTCGATGCGGTGTTCGACGGCCTGCAGGGTGTCGAGCGCGCCTTGAGCGGCGACTACTCGCTGCTGATTCTCGACGTCATGCTTCCCGGTATCCGCGGCTTCGAAGCGCTGCGCCAGATTCGCGCGAAATCTGCGCTGCCGATCATCATGCTGACCGCGCGGGATGAAGACATCGACCGCATTCTCGGCCTCGAAATCGGTGCCGACGATTACCTGGCCAAACCCTTTAATCCGCGCGAACTGGCGGCGAGAATTCAAGCGGTGCTGCGCCGCAGCGCGTCCACCACCCGCGAAGCGGCGGCCGCCGGCCCACAACGGATCGTCCTCGGCGATGTCGAACTCGACGAGAGCGCTCGCACCGTGCGCCGCGGAAATCGTGAGGTCGACCTAACCTCCATCGAATTTGATCTGCTGGCCTACTTCATGAAAAATCCGGTGAAGGTCTTGCAGCGCGAGGAAATCGTGCAGCAGATTCTGGGCCGCGAATCCGCGCCGGACGATCGCAGCATCGACGTGCACATCAGCAACCTGCGCAAAAAGCTGGGGCGCACCGCGGACGGCAGCGACCGCGTCCGCGCCATTCGCGGCATCGGCTACATCTTCGTGATTCCGGTAAAAGCGAAAAGCCGGTGATTTGAAATGCGCAGCCTCTACCTGAAAATTTTCCTGTGGTTCTGGCTGGCCATGATTCTGGTCAGCAGCACGCTGATTCTTTCGGTGGTCACCACCCACAGCGAATTCACCGCCAACCGCACCGAACAATTCGACAAGATTCTCACTTCGCTGGTCGCGGCGCGCGCCGCGGATCTGCTCGAAGATCACGGCATGGGCGCCCTGGCCGATTACCTGTCGTCGTTGCAGCAGACCCTGAACTGGCAAGCCTACCTATTCGACGACGAAGGCAAAGAAATTCTCTCGCAGCCCACTCCTCCCGAGGCGGTGACCATCGCCCAGAGCGCCTTGCAGACCAACGATGCGAAGTACCTCATCTCGGGCCGCCGGAAATTCGTCGCCAAACGGACCACTGGATCCACCGGAACCCGCTATGTTTTTGTTTCCGAGTCGCAGATTCCTTCGGTCACCAGTGTTCTGCAGGCTCCGCTGGACGTGCAGATCACGCGGGGAATCATCGTCGTTCTCGTTGCGGGCTTTGTATGTTTTTGGCTCGCCCGTTCGATTACCAAGCCGGTACGCGAACTCAGCGTGGCCACCCATCAGTTGGCCGACGGCAGCCTTGACGCGCGCGTCGGCGAGTCGGTCACTGGCAAGCAGGACGAAGTCGCGCAGCTCGGCCGCGATTTCAATCACATGGCGGAGCAGATCGAATCGTTGATGGCCTCGCAGCGCCGCCTGATCACCGATATTTCTCACGAATTGCGCTCGCCGCTGGCGCGCCTGAGCGTCGCGCTCGGCATTGCCCGCCGCAGCGTCGATCGCGATCCGCGCGCGGCGCTCGATCGTATCGAACTCGAGTCCGAGCGTTTGAACGAACTCATCGGCAGCCTGCTGCATCTGAGCCGCCTCGAAGCCGGCACCGAAATGATGGACTCCGAGCCGTTTGCGCTCGACCAGCTGGTTCGCGAAATTGCGCTCGACGCCGATTTCGAGGCGCGCAGCCGCAATCGCAGCGTCAACGTGGTGGCCGCCGAACACTGTGTGGCTACCGGCAAACGCGAACTGCTGCGCAGTGCCGTCGAGAATGTGATTCGCAACGCGTTGCGCTACACCGCCGAGGGCACCAGCGTCGAGGTCAGCCTGGCCTGCGAGCGCAATTCGTTCGCCGGCCAAGCCGTGATTCGCGTGCGCGATCACGGCAAAGGCGTGCCGCAGGAATCGCTCGTCAATATTTTCACGCCGTTCTACCGCGTCGGCGATTCGCGGGAAAGGTCATCCGGCGGCTCGGGGCTCGGATTATCCATCGCTGATCGCGCCATTCGCCTGCATGGCGGCAGTGTGCGGGCGGAGAATTGCCCGGACGGGGGTTTGCTGGTGGAGGCACGTCTGCCGCTGACGCAGCTTCCAGTTCCAGAACCGGGTGCCGCGCCAACCGAAACCCAAGCAGTGAACTGAAATTTCAGCCGCGGCCGCGGTATTTTAATTCTTTCCTTCTGGAGTTCTGGCTGTAGGTTTCGCCGCATCTTGAAAAAGTTCCGGGGGATCGAGCGAGCACTGCTTCCAGAAGGCCGAACCGGCCAGACTTCCATCTTCCAATTTTTGCAGGCTGGCCATGGTCGCGGCCACCTGGCCGCCATCCGCCGAATCAAATAGCACCACCACGCCGTCAACCGCCGGTGTCGCGGATTTTTGCTCGGCATACGCTTTCAAAAACATTTCTTTCGCAAATGATTTTTTCTGGCTGGCGCTGGTGAATGGATCGCCAGCCGACGGCGCGGCCCAAACCACGCGCACGTTCTTTCCGGCCAAGGGTTCCCACTTGCCGCCAAACCGGCTGGTCTCTTCCTTTTCAACTTTAAACGGCGATGAGGTTGCTCCCGGCGAGGCCGTGGCCGCGGTCGTTGCGGCTGTCGCAGGTTCTCCCGCATTCACGTTTCCACCGCCTCCATAACTAACCGGTAAGTTCACTTGCGCGCGCCTCAGCCAACCGCGCGAAGCGCCCGAGATCTGCACGTGAACCCAGGCGCCTTCGAGCCCTAAAATTTGGAATTCGTCGTGCGCCTCGGCCGACATCAAAACTTGCGCGCCCTCGACCGGCTTGGAAAAAATCGGCGTCGACGCGCGCTTGACCGCCACCAGATCTGTGGGCCGTGCCTGGTTACGCAGGATATCTTCGAGATTCTTCTCTTCGCCCGCCAACTCCACCGCTTTCTTTTCGTTCGCTTCCCGTCGGGTGCGGATGTTCTCAACGCTTTCACTGGAGGAAGCCGCAGCCGCCGGCGTGGCCACGGGGCTGTGCAGCGGGACGGTAGTCATTCCCGTTGATGGCGAAATTCCGCCACTCGACGGCGCACTGCTCGCGCCTTTCACCGAACTGCTGAACGAACTGGATTCTACCCCGACCGTGGCATCCGCCAGCGCTTCGTCGATCCGGTCCAGCGCGTCATTTTCCAGCCGTCCATTCGAGGGCAGCACCCGGTAACCAGACCGCGAAGCTTCCGGGTCGGTATACCACGCCGTGATTTTCGCCACCGCCCGCACAATATTTTGGCCGGAGCTGCCCGGCAGAATCTGCAGTGAACACTCGTAGTAAGCGCGCGAATAACTTTCCAGCGGCTGGCCCTGCGGGACTACGAATCCATCCAGGATGGGCAAGCGTCCCCGCGTCACGGGCTGCACCGTGTGAATCGCGGCTTCCAGCGCGTCCGTGGAATTCGGGAACCTTCGCTGGTAGGTTTCTGTGGGCGTTTGTGCCGGCGTGGTGAACGCCGCCAGCACCAAAGTGATGGAGAAAAAAACAATCGCAGCCCATCGTGCTGCGCGGCTGGGTCGTCGATCGTTTCTCATGGCAGCGGCTCCACTTGATCCTGCCGCACCCAACCGCGGTGACCTTCCACCGTTTCTACTCCGTACCAGTAATCCGTGATGATTTCCACCAGCAGTTCCGAATGGCCCGGAAGGGAAGCAAGCTTGGCGGCCTTACTGAATGGCGCCGCCTTCAAATCAACCGGATCGCTCTTCACCCGCACTTCAATTTTGTGGTGCAGCTCATCCACTTTCTGCCGCAAGCTCGTCAGCGAAGTTTCGGATTCGTTCAGGCGCGCCAGCTCGTCGCTGCGTTCCTTCTTCGCTTCGCGAGTTTCCACCAGCATTTTCCGGCGTTGGGTCAGTTCCGCAGTTTGCTGCTCTTCCTTCTGAATCTGCACGATGTGCGACTGAATGTCCGCGAACTCGCTGGTTTCGACCGTGGTGTCCGACGCGTGCACCTTTTTGTTCCCGTCCTCCACGAAAGCCGCGTCGATTTGCACCCGCGTCTTGTTCGGCTGCACTCCTTCGACCACATAACGCACCGTCAAAGTGCCCACGTCCGCGGCGTCTTTAAAATGCCGCGGCGCCAGGGCGTTGTGCAACACCTTATAGAAAACGTGGCCCTTTCCCTGATATTCACCGTAATACGCGGAGGAGGTTTCGGAAACCGCGCCGCTCACCGTCTTGTCCGTGTCGTAGATCCAGGTCCCTTGAATCGTGTCACCTTCGACCACAAACTGAACGGCCTTGATCACCGTCGCTTCCGGAGCCTTTAGATAAATTTCGAATCCCTCCGGAACGTCGGACTTTTTGTCTCGCGCCTGACCGCCCCATCCGTAGCCCGCGCCCGACAAGGCGCCTGTAAGGGCGATGGCCAGCAGGGTTCGAAGGACCATGGATGGTAGGAGCGGCCTGAGGTTCACGCTTGAATCCTGGTATCTAGCCATCACTAATTTTGATGCGCTGCATTGGCCGGACCTTTCGATCCGGTTTGCCGGTCTAGCGGCCACCGCGACCGAGCCCGGCTGTATGCTCCTGCATCCGCCTTGGATTGTATAGAAAAACACCAAAATAAACGAATGTTAAGATTTGTTAATTTTATGCTTGCTTTCTTAATTTACTGGCGATAATGTCCGGTCGATTGCTTTCGGGTGTGTTGTTTTTTTTTCGGAGGGCGCCAGCTGCGCCGGTCAATGTTCCTGGGACAAGCTATCTCGGCGTTCCAACACGGATGCTCCTGCGTGGAGCAGCCACCATCTGCTCTTCTTTTCGATCTTTCCATAATCACAGCTTCCAATCGAGTTGCCCGATACAGGAGGGTATATGCCTTCGTTGCGTCCTGAGACCTCGCGCTTGCTGAACCGATCGCGGCTGACCGGGCTGGCCATTTTTACTTTGGTCGTCCTGGCGATGTTGTTCGCCGACGCCAAACCGGCCCAGGCTTTGCCCACCGGCAAGGCTTTCGCGATTCCAGCTTTCGCGCGCAAGTACGGCTTGCCGTGCTCCGCCTGCCACACCGCCTGGCCCGAGCTCAATAACTTCGGCCAGGTCTTTCGCGACAACGGCTATCAGCTGATGAACGACCGCGATTCGCCGATCTGGCAGAATCCCTCATACTTTCCGATTTCGTTCCGAATTACGCCGAGTTGGCACCGGGAAGCGGCTGACCATCAGGTTATCGATGCACCGGACGGGTGTTTTGGCACCAGTCTCGCGAATCCTTGCCTGAGCGTCGCCGGAAAAGTCACCCAGTCCGGTTTCGATCTTTCAGGTATGGACTTGTGGTCGGCCGGCACATTGTACAAGAACATTTCATTTGTGCTGCTGCCGTCATCTGATCCCACGGCAGTGTGGCACTTTGAAAGCGCCTTTATCCGTTTCGACAACCTGAAGAATTCGCCGTGGTTCAACGTCAAGTTCGGCCGGTTCGAACTCGATAACCTGATCTCCGAGAAACGTTTTCTGTTCCTCTCCAACAACGGCGGCATCTATCAGATCTATCACTTCAATACTCCCGGAAGCTCGAACAACTTTGGCTACGGTGACAACCAGATCGGCGTGGAGTTGGCCGGCCACAACGCCAACAGCTACACCCGATACTCCGTCGCGGTGGTCAGCAGCAATGAGGGCGGTGTTAATTTCACGACCGATGTGGTGCCTGGAGCGCCGCCAGCGAATCGCAGTTACGACGTCAACCTTGCTTTCAGCCAGGCCTTCGACGCCAAAAGCCTGGGCTTTGAGCGCATCGGAGCATTCGCCTACATCGGACAGCGCCCGACCTATTTTGAAACGACCGATGGCGGCACGGTCCCCCTGGTCGGACTCGGCAACAAAAGCTTCTATCGTGTCGGTTTCGCGGGCGATCTCTACATTCACAACCTCGAACTCCTGCCTTTGTTCATGTATGGCCACGACAACGCATATCTGGGAACCGCGACCAGCTCGCAGGGCGCGCTACCGTCTGGCGCCCAAGCTCCCACGTTTTACGGCGGATTTATCGAATCCCATTATTACTTGAACCCCCAGAATGTAATCCTGGGCCGGTTTGAGAAAATCAACGTGGGTCAGCAGGCATTAAGCGGCAACCCCGGCAACTTCGGAAATGTGACAGCCTATTCGGTCGGCTATCGTTGGTACCCGATCATGTTCTCGCGCGCGGGCGTGGCTCTCGACGGAGAGTACTCCCGGGTAAAATCGATCGGCATCGTTCCGGAAAGCGGCGACGGCACCGGCAATATACCGCTTTTCCCGACCGACGGCGTGTGGAGCAGCAGCATTTACTTTGGGATCGACTTCGACTTCTAAGGGAGATGGCTATGATCTCGAGCAAATTTGTAGCGACATTTGCATTGGGCTCCATCGCCCTGTTGACGTTTGGTGCCGCCCCGGCCACGGCTCAATCCCACGTGAACTCGCCGGATCCGTTGCTCGGCGCGCCCAGCGTGAATACCGAAGAGAGCCACATCGGCACTCTCACCGGTCATGCTGAGGAAGGGAAGCACCTCTACCGCCGCTACTGCATTGGCTGTCACGGGCCGGATGGCGACGGAAACGGCATGAACGCGCAGTGGATCGATCCCAAACCTCGGGATTTTACCGAGGCTACCTTCAAATGCCGCTCCACTCCCACCGGCACGCTACCCACCGACCAGGATCTCTACAACGCGATCACCCGCGGCTTCATTAACACCAACATGCCCTCCTGGAAGCCTTTGACCGAGCAACAACGCGCCGACCTGGTCGCCTTTATCAAGACCTGGTCTCCACGCTGGGCCAAAGAGAAACCCGGCGACGTGCTCGTGATTCCAGCCGAGCCGCCGGTGACCATCGAAAGCATCTTGCACGGACGCGAACTCTTCCAGAAGCTCGAATGCTGGAAATGCCACGGGCCGGCCGGGCATGGTGATGGCCCCTCGGCGGCCACTCTGACCGACAGCAAAGACAACCCGATTCGCCCGTATAATTTTTCCACCGGCACGCGCTTTAAGTGCGGCGCGACCAACCAGGATATCTACCGAATTTTCATGACCGGTGTGGATGGGACGCCAATGCCTTCCTTCCACGACACCTTGACGGGGAATGATCCTTGGGACCTCGTTCATTTCCTGCGGACGCTGCAGATTTCGTATCCTTCCAAGGAGCTCGACCTCTGGCAGGGCTATGTGGCGAGCCATGGCAAGGACATCAAACCGATTGGGCCCGATTCCGCCGCGGGCGCCCAATAACCCAGGGTAGTCAGGAGAAATAATAAAATGCGACTCACGCACTTTTCAGCAGCAGCTCTCGCCGCCATCGCTTGTACCTCGATGGTCATGTTCGCCACGCCCAAGCCTCCCGCCGGTGGCGGCACGGTCACCGGCAAGGTCACCTACACCGGGACGCCAGCGAAGATGAAGCCGATCGATATGTCCAAGGAACCCACCTGCGCCAAGCAGCACGCTACCCCGGTCATGACCCAGAACGTCACCACCGGTCCCGGCAACACTTTGCAGTGGGTCGTCGTTTACATCTCCGCCGGCGATCAGGGTTCGACCGCGCCATCACAGGCCGTGAAGTACGAACAGAAGGGCTGTGAATACCTTCCGCATGTGCTGCCCCTGCAGGTCTCGCAGCAGCTCCAGATTTTCAACGACGACCAGACCTCCCACAACATTCACCCGCTGGCCAAAGTGAATCCGGAATGGAATAAGTCGCAGCCGGCCGGTTCTCCTCCGATCGACACCAAGTACGAAAAGGCCGAGTTCATTCCGGTGAAGTGCAATATCCACCCCTGGATGCACGGCTATTTCGTGGTGCTGAACACCTCGCACTATTCGGTGACCGGCGAAGATGGCTCCTTCAGTCTGACGGGCCTCCCTCCCGGCAAATACACCCTCACCGCCTGGCAGGAGCAGTACGGGACCCAGACGCAGGAAGTGACCATCGCCGGAAACGAATCGAAGAGCGTCAATTTCTCGTTCAAGGCCCTGCCGTACTAAAGCGTCGTCGTCGCACCGCGTTGTGGCAACTGCATCCTGGACAGGCGGTTGCCACAGCGGATTGTTTCAATTTCACGCCGGCAATGTGATTCACTGAGGCCAGCCGATATGGGAAAGCTGTTTGCAGCCGTCGTCATTATCATCACCATCGTCTCTACCACGGTCTTCATCCGGCACACCTGGTGGCTGCCGGTGGATATTTCGACCACCGGCCCGGCCGTGGATCATCAGCTCGACGAAACCATGGTCGGCACTGGAATTCTGTTTGTCGCCAGCCAGATTCTTTTGGCGTTTTTTGTGTGGGGTGCGAGCGACACCTCCAGCAGCAAGAAAATCAAAAACTTCCCCGGCGGTTCCACTCCTCTGGTGCTCTTTGCCATCATCCTGGTTGGCCTGGAAATTCTGACCCTGACCTTCGTCGGCTCGCGCGCCTGGGGCGCCATCTACATCGCCCCGCCCGACCCGAATTCCCTTAAAATCGACGTCCAGGCGGAGCAGTTCGCTTTTTACTTCCGCTATGCCGGGCCCGACGGCGTCTTCGGCGGCATCCATCCGGACAAGATCGACGACGGCAGCGGCAACTATTTCGGGCTCGATCCCGCCAATGACGTCCCGGCGCGTGACGACATCGTCGTCGGTTCGCTT
>PMHK01000246.1:19178-19304 GCA_003156635.1 Acidobacteriota bacterium
TGGGCCACTACAACATGAAGGCCTATATGGAAGTGGTCTCTCAAGAAGACTTCGATCAATTCTTGAAGACCCAGGCGGGCCAATAGTGCTGCCGGGGCCGGCGGCATTGCTGGAAAATCTTAGCGG
>PMHK01000197.1 GCA_003156635.1 Acidobacteriota bacterium
GAGCGCTCGCGTGGAGAACGGCGCCCAGAGGCCCATCAGCACGCCCGATACGATGCAGATGATGATGCTCTTGCGCGAAACCGCTTTGCCGCCGCTGATCTCGCCGTAAGCTTTTCCGTCAAGAATTACCGCGACCACGGCGCAAAGTACGCCCGCAGCCAGCATCGAAACATTGCCCTTCTGCTGCTGGACGAAACTCAGCACGGTGCCGACCACCAGCGCGATTCCGATGGCGACGGGAANNCGACCACCAGGGCGATGCCGATGGCAACGGGGAAAGCCGTGGCTAGTCCCGCCATATCGATGCCGGCGACCAGGAGCAGGTTCGCGAGGTTGAAGATCACGCCAGCCAGCAGCGCCCATCCGATATTCGAAGGGTCCGCGGCGCGCACGTTGTTGATGAAACTGGAGGCATCGTTGCGGGTCGAGCCCATCGTCAGCGCATAAATCAGCGCCATGACGAAAATTCCTATTGCGTAATCCCAGTAGAAAAGTTCGAAGCGGTAGTTTTTCACGCCTTTGAAGGTGTTGGCCCACGAACCCCAGCAGATGGCGGAGATGATCATCATCAGGAGCGCGGTGCCGAAGGTGAGTGGTGTGAACATTGATTTCCTTTGTTTTTAGGCGGCTCCGGATTTGGCCTGGTTCCGTTCGATAAACGCCGCGACTTCGGCGTACTTGGACATGGCGCGTGCGCCAACTTTGGTGCAGCACAGGGCCGCGCAGGCGTTGGCGAACGATCCCACGCGTTTCAGATCCCAATTTTGCAGCAGACCGTAAGACAGACCACCCATGAAGGCGTCGCCCGCTCCGGTGGTATCGACCACGTCTACTTTGTACGCCGGGACGTGCACCAGTTCCTTGGGAGTCGCGATCAGACAGCCATCCGCGCCGAGCGTGATCGCCACCAGGTTGGGCCCGAGCCGCAGCAGTGCCTTGGCGATCTTTTCGTAATCGCCTTCGCCAGTCAGTTCGCGCGCGGCGGCCTTGCAGGGCTTCAAGACATCCACCAGAGTTAGCGCTGCAGTCAGCTCTTCCTGCGTTCCGAGACCGGCAGCGCAGAAAAACGCCGGGGAGACATCCAAATCAAAAATCACCCGCACCTTGGCATCGTGCGCAATGTGCATGGCCGCTTTCACCGGGAGAATCGGAAGCTGCGAAGCTTCGGTGTGGAAATGCTTGGCCGCCTTGATGTGCGATCCGAAATGAGTGGCGACCTGCAATTCGGTAATCTTGCCGGTGACGTTGGGGAACATATAGATGCAGCGCTCACCCGAGGCATCGACGGGAATCCAGGTGAGCGAGGAAAGCTCGCCTTTCACGATTTCGATCCCGGAAACGTCCATGTGATCGTCGGAAAAGGCTTTCTGGATGATGCGACCGTTTTCGTCGTCACCGATCAGGCCGAGCCAGCCGGTGCTGGCGCCCAGGCGGGCGACCTGCGTGAGATTATTGGCGGTCACGCCGCCGGCGTGGATTTCCATGCGAGTGGCGTTAATCTTTTCTTCGGCCGCGAGCAGGCGCGGCACGATCGCAAAATAATCCACGGTGCAACTGCCAATCCCCACCACTTCTGCATTCGCAGCCATAAGCCCCTTTTCTAATTCTAGTGCGACGACGGGTGTGCGGCGGAAGGCAGCGCCATCAAGTCGACGAACATTTTCAGGAATTTTTCTTTATCCAGCTCTTCCGGAACGTTGACCTGCTGTTCGCCCAATCCGGGATGGTCAGGTTCATCCCATAACAGCACGCTGCCGTAATTCGCGGTATGTGAAATATCGATGTCCATAAAGTACTTCGATTGCTTGGTGATGATGCTGGGGTCGAGCCAGCCGGCCACGGCCAGTTCGTCCCACATGAATTCTTCGTCGCCGTATTTGCCCACGTATTGCGCGGTGGGGGTTTGAATTTTGGCAATTTCCGCGATGTAGGCTTTGGTCGTGCGGACCTTTACCGAAATATCCACGGTAGTGACGGTGATCCTGGGCCACGGCGCGGTGAGCACCATGTGTACGGCTTCCGGATCCCACCAAAAGTTGAACTCACGGCGCGGTTGCGTGGGCGGCCCGCCGGGATAGACGCCCATGATCGCGCCGCCCATGACCACGAGTTCCTGGGCCAGTTCGGAGACTTGCGGGTCGATGCTGATGGCCTGGGCGATGTTGGTGAGCGGCCCGCCGGCGTAAATCGTGACTTGGTGCGGATACTGGTGAACCATGCGAATGATGAAATGGGCGGCGTCTTCTGCGGCAGGCTTGAGGGTGGGGTTTCCTTCAATCAAATCGGGAACCACGTCCGGCGTGTGGTATTTGCCGCGCCAGGGCGAATTCATGCCCATGCCGGGCTTGTGCCCATTCCAGGCGCCCTGGTATTGGACTTTGCCGTAGAGCGCCTCCCAGCGGTCGATCAATTCCAGGCGATTGATCAGCGGGTAAATGGCGCCGGGGACGACCGGAATATCGGTGTGGCCGGTGAGTTCCAGCATGCGCAGCGTGTGAGCGACTTCTTCGTCGCGCCACATGTCGCCGCTGACGACGGTGATGCCGAGGGTTTCGACGTTGGCCGATTGCAGGAACATCAAGATGGCTTGCTGATCGGTGGTGGCCGGACCGCGCGCGTCCTGATCGATGATGACTTTGCGGGATCCGGGGGCGGCGGGCGATTGCTGAGCGGAGGCGGACAGCGGAAGGAATGCGACCAAGAACAAGAGCGAGAACATCAGGGCGGCGAGAGCGCCACAATGCAAATTATTGTTGCGGTTAGAAAATGTCATGACTTTTGTTTTCATGGGGTTGTCCGGTTTTTTGAATTGGGGTCTGGTGCGGTTGGAAACCATAGCGAAACGAAAACGGTTGAGCGAAAAGGCGGAAAACAGGCTGAGGCGTGAAGCGAATCTGACGCGTTTTTGGCTAAACATATTCCCGTCTCATTTGCGGATTAAAAATCGGAGCTAGCGTTTGTTTTGAATGGTTTACGTTGATTTCTAATTGCGCATAGCGGATTAGAAATGGGGTGTGGCGGGTGGCAGAAACGGTTGAGGCGCGCTGCGCGGGTGACCGGGAATGTTGGCGTCCGCCACGGCCGGAATACTGTCGATTAGAAAGCGCGGCGGAGGCGGGATCAAGGAGGGCCGTGCGGCGCTGCCGTCGAACCATGTGGCCTCCCAGCCAGCCGTAAATGATGTCCCGATTCATGATAACACACTCGTCATAGTAATTCAATGGTACACGACGCCAGCGTCTAACCCGATTCAATACATGATGGTGCGCGTCAGATGATGGGGCCAGAAGGTGGTGTGGTAGGGCAACCACAGGCGCGCATCGATCTGCGGAATGATGGTCTGCATGTCCGGCGGACGTATTTTGTTTATTTCCTCGCGCAACAGGGCAGTGGCGTACAAAGTATGCGCGCGGATTTCCACTTCCTGGGTCGAATCGCGCGGGATCAACTGATAGGTCTTGATGGCGTGATCGAGCGCGGGCGAATATTCGAGGATGTTCATGACGCGGAGCGCGGCGGGCACGATGTAATCGGCGAAGGCGGTGAGCTTTTCGGTGTCGTCGAGCTGGAACGCGCCGCTTTTGCGGAAATTGCAGTACATGATCCAGACGCCGAGTTGCGCCAGCTTGTCGATCTTGATTTCGTGGCCGTCGTAGGGGCTGGAATCGTGGAAGCGCGGGATTTCGGCGGTGAGGCGCTCGACGATGCCATTGCCCTTGTCATAGCAGCGCGGAGAACAATCGTTGATGAAATTGTGATAACGGCCGCCATATTTGGCCTGCAGAATTTGTCCGGCCTGATGGAGCATTTCGACGCGCTCATCGAGCAAGGGTAGTTCGATATTGCCGCGGAAGGCGTGGGCGAGTTGGGCTCGGGTGATGGTGGCGAGATAGGCGCCATCGAGGATCGGGGTGCCTTCGTCGAGGGCGCGCTTCATGCAGGCGAAGAGGGCGTCGGAATCAGAGTAGTGCGTGCCGGCGTAGTCGACCTGGAATTTGGTGTGATTTTGAAAATCGGTGAAGGCGAAATCGATGGTGACCGCGACCAGGGTGAAGTCGATGGCCTGAGAGGCGTTGCCGGAATCGGCGGCGAAGGGAATGGAATATTGCGGGACCGGAAGTTCTTCGTAGGCCATCCACTGGGCGACTTCGATGAGCTTGGGAAGATTCGTTTTCACGTCGCGGGAATGTTCTATGACTGGGCGCAGGCTATCGAGCACGGGGCTGCCGATGGGTTGGGGCCAACGGAGGTTGGATGCGGCGGAAGGCGGTTTGTGCAGGGTCATGGTCGGGGCCTGGGGATTGGTTGGAGCTGCCGCGCGGGATGCGCGCGAGGGAATCAGGAATTGGGCTGCAACGGTTCCAGCGAGGGCCTGAAGGAAGCGCCTTCGGTTGGGTTCTGAAGCGGGGCGGCTCACCGAGTTTCCGGTGAGCCGCTCCGCTTCGGGCTGTGGTCGACCCGTCAGAGGCACGGGTTAGAAGGTTAGTTTGAGCGCAAATTGAACGAGACGCGGGTTATTGACGGTTGAGCTGATGGACCCAAAGCCCGTTGCGCTGATATCCGCATAACCGATCGACGAAACCGGCAGGGCGAATTGGGCGTGATTAAAGAGGTTGAAGAATTCCGCCCGGAAACTCAGGCCCAGGCCTTCCCAAGGCAACCGGAACTGTTTGATCAGCGAAAAGTCGGTATTCACGAAATCCGGTCCGGAAAGCGGCGTACGAGAGGCGTCGCCGAGTTCTCCGTCCGCCGCCGGGACAAACGCGCAAGGATTGAACCAACTCGACGGGGTGTGCACGCGAGTTGGCCCGGTGCAGCCCGGATTGGCGGCGAAGGATCCGGCCTGGTTGGGGTTACCAACGATGTCCGGGCGGCTCAAGCTGTTTCCGTTGTTTTCGAAATTTACGCCCGACCCGTTATCGCTATTAACCACAAACACGGGAAATCCGGACGTGATTTTGACGATGGTGGTCGCCTGCCAGTTCCCAAGAAGCGTGTTGAGGGCTCCGTTCCACTCACTGCCAAAGTGCTTCCCTCGGCCGAACGGCAGATCGTAAATGACGCTGGCAGTGAAGTCGTTGTTCAGGTTGATCTGAGACAGAGCCCAATCGAGACGGTTCCAGTTCGGCAGCGGGTAGTACGTGGCACCGATGCTGCTGCCCAGGCCGTCCGAAAGGCCGTTGTCATAGGTATGCGCATAGGTGTAGGCGATCAAAGCGTAGAGGCCGTGCCGGGAACTCTTGGTTTCGGCCTTAACCTGAAAACTGTTGTAGCTGTAGCGGCCCTGATCCGAAATATTCGAAATCGTCGAAAATTCAAACGCGGGATACGGGATGGGGAGAGCCGCACCGTTGGCACCGCAACCCAAGGTGTAGCCGGGGACCACGCCGCCGCAAGCGTCGGGAGTGGATACGTTCAGGTTATTGCCGTCGATTAGAATGTGGGTGCCGTGCGAGCCAACGTAGGCGGCGGTAATCAAGATCTGGCCCGGGACCTCGCGTTCGACGGTGGCGTTGTACTGCTGAACCATGCCGAGCTTGAAGTTCAGGTTTTGAGCCTGAATCGTTCCGGTAAAGTCGGCCGGATTGGGTGGTCCGGTGAAGATTTGAAAACCATCAGACAAGCTAATTGCGGACGGCGTGTTGCCCGGGATACCTGCGCAAGCAGCCGTCGCGAAAGTGCAGTTGCCGCCAAAGGCGAAACGATCCGACTCAGCGTAATAAGGCGGGTTCTGCCACAAGCCCTGCGCGCCCTGACTCCATGACCCGTCATGGACGATAGCGTATCCGGCGCGGACGACCATGCGGTCGCTGCCACGGGGTTTCCAGGCGACGCCGATGCGGGGTTCGAGCGCACCCTTATCGTAATTGATGCCGACCCATTTTCCGTCGTTGGGGCCGAAGGGGGTGTTGCCGGCGATTAGAAACGTACCGTTGGCCGGATTGAAGTCGGCCTGGCGATTGGCGACTTCCGAAATGGGCGAAGTCAAGTTCCAAGCGAGCCCGAGATTGACGGTGAGGTTGGGGGTGACGCGCCAATCGTCCTGCACGAAGGGGCGGAAAGTTTTCCAGCGGCGGCCGATGGTGCTGCCGTCGAAGGTCTGGTCATGGATGGCGAGGCTGGGCAGACCGAGCAGAAAGTCCGATTCCGGGTTGCCGGTCCACAGTCCGGTCACGACCCAGTAACCGTCCTGGAAACCCTCGGTTCTAGTGTTCATTTGATTGGCGCGAATGCCCAAGCCGACTTTGATGTCGTGCTTGCCGCGGATCATGTCGAGTGAATCGTTGAGGGCAAAAACGTTGGTGCCGCCGATGAAGGGCGCAAAGCCGCGATCGCCCAAGGCCCAAAATCCGCCGTCGAACTGAGTGGAAGTGAGGCCGCAACTGATGCCTTGAGGGGCGCAGACGTTCGCGGCGTTGCAATCCAGGTTGGCGCCGGGAATACCGATTATGGCGGCGGTACAGGTTCCGGTTCCCTGCGAGCTGATGTAATCGAAAATGCGGTTATAACCGCCGCTGATCTGGTTCACGGTGTTGGGCGAAAAAACGTGGGTTTCGGACAAGGTGACGTTGCGGCCATGGTTGATGATGATCTGGTTGCTGCCGAAGGCGTTCGCTTCGGCGAAGGAGCCGGGGCCGCCTCCGCCGGGGACCACGGAGTTGGCCTGGTCGTAGCTGAAGCGAGCATAAAAGTTGTCGGTGGCGGAGAAACTGTTATCGAGGCGGATATCAAACTTCGTTTCGTCAAGCTCGCGGACGGGCTCGTTGACGAAGTTAAAGAAACTGCCCTGATTTACGGTATTCGGGAGGGGGTACAGATTGATCATTTGCGCGGAAATGGGATTGATCAAGTTGGAAGGAATTTTATTGCAGGCCGTCCCGAGGGGCTGGCTGCCATTCGCGAGCGCCGGCAGCGGGACGCCGCTCGGACTGCACTGGAAGAAGGTGGTGCTGGAAACGTTGGGGTTGACGATCGCGCCGGCGGGAACGGGCTGACCATTCACCGGAACCGGCAGCGGGTTCCCCAGCGCATCCGACGAAAAGTCGCCGGTGCGATTCGCGACGGAGGGAACCAGACCGGTAAAAGTGATGCCCTTGCGTTGATACTTCTGTTCGCCGTCGAGAAAGAAGAAGGTTTTGTTCTTGCGAATCGGACCGCCGAGGGAGCCGCCGAACTGGTTAAGGTTAAATTTTTCCGGCAAGATGGCGAAGTAGCTTTTGGCGTCGAGTGAAGTATTGCGGAAGAATTCGAACAGCGAGCCGTGGAATTCGTTGCTGCCGGCTTTGGTCGTGACCAGCACGGTAGGTCCCGCGCGATAGCCATATTCCGCCGAATAGTCGTAGGTCAGCACCTTGAATTCCTGAATGGAATCGATGGACGAGAGAATGGCGATACCGCCGGCGGTCAACTCGTTGTTGTCCATGCCGTCGAGCAGCCAGTCGGTGCTATTGGGGCGCGAGCCGCCGACCGACAGGGAGAAGGAGCCGCGGGCCGAAACTTCGCTGCTGGCAGCGCCGTTGAAAAAGCTGCTGGTATTGGTTTCCGCGGTGGTGCCGGGGGTCAGGGTGGCCAATTGCACGAAATCGCGGCCGTTCAGGGGAAGTTGGGTCACCTGCTGGGCGGTGATGACCTGGCCCAGCGAAGCGTTGGTGGTTTCCACGGCGACTTCGGCCGCGGAAACTTCGACGGTGGAGGTCACCGAGGAGGGCGCCAGAGTGAAATCAACTTCGCGCGCTTCGTCAACCTGCAGCCGCAGGTCCTTGGTGTCGGTCGGTTGAAAGCCGGTGAATTCGACGTGCAAGGTGTAGAGGCCGACCGGCAGCAGCGGGATCAAGTAATGGCCGGCGTCGTCGGAGATGCCGTCACGCGAGAGGCCGGTGCCTTGGGAGGTGGCGGTAATTTTAGCCCCGACGACATTTGCTCCGGATTTATCGAGGACGGTTCCGGAAAAGCTGCCGTTGGCCTGGGCGTGCGACGCTGGAGAAAAAATCAGAAGGCACAGACACGCTAGCACCGCGAAAAGAAATTTACTCCTCATGGTTCACTCCCCCCTGCAGAAACCGGTGGTTTCCGCGCAAAGCGAAATCAAAATCGATGGAACTATTTTCCTTTTAGCCGCGAGTTCAAGAGCTGAAAAAACTTTTCGGCGTCGACGGCAGTGGCGACGTTGGCATTGGCTTTCACCGGATCGAGGCCTTCGATTTCGTAATGATCGCCGTGCAAGACATTGCGTTCGATGCCGCCGCGGCGATTGGCTACGGTTTCGCCGCGGGTGTAGTCGCCGCGTGTTTCGACATCCACATGCATCGCGGTCTTGGTGAGAATCGACGAGTCGATGGCTTCACCAATGGCCAGCGGGTCGTACATTGGCGTACCGCCGCCGCTTCCATATTTGGCTTCGAGGCCAAGCAGGAAGGTCAAAACCTGTACGGCGAAATCGTTGAGCGGGCCGTGGGTCTTGGAAAGTTGGTCGAGCTGCGCGTGGCCGTAGAGAGTTTTGTCGCCGACATCGAGGCCGACCATGGTCAGCGGCCAGCCAGCCTGAAAAACAATCTGCGCGGCTTCCGGGTCGTTGAAGATGTTGGCTTCGGCGGCGGCGTTGACGTTGCCGCCAGAAATTGAGCCGCCCATGATGATGACTTCCTTGACCAGGGGGACGATGGAAGGATCCTTGAGCAAGGCGAGGGCGATATTGGTGAGCGGGCCGATGGGCAGCAGAGTGATCTGGTGGGGATGGTCGTGGATCATCTGAATGATCAGATCCGGGGCGAAACGCGGGTCGGTTTTACATTTTGTGGGCGGGAGGTCGACGTTGGCGAAACCGTTGGCGCCATGCCAGAACTGGGCAGTGATGAGTTTTTGAAACAGCGGGTGCTGCGCGCCGCCGGCGATGGCGATATCGCAGCGATTGGCGAGCGAAGCCAGCTTGAGCGCATTCTCCAGACCTTGTTTCGCTTCCACGTTACCGGGGACGACGGTAAGGGCGCGTACGTCAAGTTCGGGAGAAGTGAGCGCGAGCATGATGGCGATGGCGTCATCGGTGCCGGGGTCGGTATCGATGATGACTTTTTGGGGTCCGGCGGCGGGGGACGGCACGGAAGCTGAAGAACGATTTCCGGCTCGCGCGGTGGGAATAATGGACAACAGAGCAGGGATGGCGAGCAACAGAAACAGCGCGAAACGCTTCCAAATGAGTCTAGAGCGTTCGTTTGGGCAGGCGGAGGAATTTTCCGCGACCTGAGCTGAACCAAAACGAATAGAAAAATCACACCCGGTTTTTTGTAAAACCGAAAAATTCATTTGGGCTAGGCCCACCCCATGCAATTGAATGAAAGCACGTTATAACTTCGTTGCTGACGGGTCAATACGAAACTCGAACGAGAAAAAAGATTTCCACAGAGCTGAAATTAAATATTCCTAAAGCTGAAATCGGCGGAGCGGAAAAAATCGTGAACGGAAATGCGTTACACGAAGCTGAAGAAGCGGCGGAAGCGGCCACCAGGAGATTTTGTTAACATTCGTGTCGAAATGGAACGCCGCAACTCTCTCACGCGCCGATATCGGTTGTTAATTCTCGTTGCTGCTGTGCTGACGGTCGGAACGGCAGACACGTCGGCGGGGCTACTTCGGCACACCTTTGCGGTGGTGTTGCAGGATATGCGCGGGCCGGGGAGTACGCAGTCGAGTGCGGGACCGGCGCAGGCGGGAAGCGACAGCGCGCCGGAATCGCCAACGCAGGCCCACAAAGATGAAGATGGGATTACGCTGCGACGCCGGAGCGACGTGATTAATCCTTATCACGTGCAATTCCGCGACGTGACCAGCGAAGCGGGCATACATTTTCACCATGAGCGCGCAGCGTCACCCCAAAAACTGTATTTAGAAACGATGGGGCCGGGCGTGGCCTGGATCGATTACAACAATGATGGTTACCTCGACGCATTCTTCGTGAATAGCGGTCTCACGCCGTTTTTTCATCCCGATTCGGCTCCGCAGCCGGCGCTGTACCGCAATAATCGCGACGGAACGTTCACCGACGTGACAGCGGAGAGCAAAATTCACACCGATGGCACCTTCTTCTTCGGGGCGGCGGTTGCGGACTATGACAACGACGGATTTCCGGACATCTATATGACGGGGTACCGCCATTCGGTTCTGCTGCACAACAACCGGGATGGCACGTTTACGGACGTGACCGCCAAGGCGGGAGTGGGCGACGATGGCGCTTGGGCCACGGCGGCCGGATGGTTCGATTACGATCACGACGGAAAGTTAGACCTGCTGGTCACTAATTACGTGCAGTACGACGAAGATCATCCCGAGGCATGCGGCGAGGAACCACCCGGGCATCGCGATTATTGCCATCCGGATAAATTCAAGGGCAGCGCAGCGAAGCTGTACCACAACAATGGCGACGGCACATTCACGGATGTAACGGAAAAAGCAGGGCTGACCAATACCGACGGGAAGAGCCTGGCAGTGGTGCTGGCCGATCTGGATGGCGATGGCTGGCCGGATATTTTCATCGCCAACGATACGCAGCGGAATTTTTTGTACCTGAACAATGGTGACGGGACCTTTCGCGATGCGACGCGCAAAGCGAATGTTGGTTTCAGCGAAGACGGGCGCGCCGAAGCGGGAATGAGCGCGGATGCGGCAGACGTGATGAACAACGGGCTGCTGTACCTTTTTGTCAGCCACCTGGATTTCGAGTTGAACCGGATGTACCGCAATAACGGCGACGGAACTTTCACGGATTTCACGATCGCGTCCGGAGTGGGACAGACCAATATTCTGAACAGTTCTTTTGGGGCGCGATTTTTCGATTTTGATAACGATGGCTGGCGCGATTTGCTGGTGATCAACGGGCATATTCTCGACGACATTCCGCTGCATCATCCGGAAGTAACGTATGAAGAGGAAAAGACGCTGTACCGGAACATGGGCGAGGCGCGGTTTGTGGACGTGACACGCACGGAGGGGAAAGATTTTCGGGCGAAGCATGTGGGGCGGGGGCTCGCGGTGGGCGATTACGACAACGACGGTTGGCAGGATTTTCTGGTCAGCAATAATGGGGAAGACGCACAGCTTTTCCGCAACGAAGGCGGGAGTTCGCCGGACGCCAAAGGGAATCACTGGCTGGCGGTGAAGCTGATTGGGGTGACGTCGAACCGCGATGGCATTGGCGCGGCGATTCGGGTGCGGGCCGGCGATTTTTCGAGCTACGATCAGGTGAAGGGCGGGATGAGTTATTGCTCGGCGCAGGATCCACGGGTTTTTTTTGGTTTAGGGGCGCATGAGAAGGTCGACACTTTGATTGTGCGCTGGCCGAGCGGATATGTGCAGGAGATGAAGGATGTTCCGGCGGACACTGTGGTGCAGGTGACCGAGGGGGTTGGCGCTAAGGCTTTGAAGTATCCGGCACCGCGTTCGCGGTAGGCGCTGTGGAAGTGGTTGTAGGGAGCCCGGAGATGCTTTGATCCTGTTCGCGATTCGGAAATCCTTAGCTATTCGGATTGGCGGATGGCGCGGAGGTCGATGCCGAGTTGCTGGCATTTTTTGTAGAGGTGGCTGCGTTCGAGGCCGAGGGCTTTGGCGGTGTTGGTCATGTGGTGGTGATTTTGTTTCAGGACTGCAAGTAGCGTTTCGCGTTCGAAGGCTTCGACGCGTTGGGACAGGATGCCGCGGACGAGGGCGCCGGCGAGTTGCGGGTTGCTGGCAGCGCTGGCAGAAACGGTGGATTGCGGAAGAGCGCGCTGGATGGTGGCCGGCTGAATTTCGTCTTTATTTTCGAAAAGCAGCACGCGTTCGATGACGTTGCGCAGCTCGCGGACATTGCCGGGCCACGGGTAGCGCTCGAGTTCGGCGACCGCTTCGGAAGAAAGGGTGCGCGACTTCCAGTGATTCTGTTCGTCGAGCTGCTTGATGAAGTGCTCAGCGAGCACGCGAATATCTTCACGGCGTTCGCGCAGCGGAGGTAGCGCGAGGGGAAAAACGAAGACGCGATGATAGAGATCTTCGCGGAAGGTTCCTTGCCGAACCTGTTCTTCGAGATTGCGATGGGTAGCAACAACCACGCGAACGTCCACGGTGAAGGGTTTATCGCCGCCGACCCGCTCGATTTCGCCTTCTTCCAGCACGCGCAATAATTTGGCCTGCATGGTCATCGGCATATCGCCGATTTCGTCGAGAAAGAGCGTGCCGTGGTGGGCCTGTTCAAATTTTCCAGTGTGGCGGGAAGCGGCTCCGGTGAACGAGCCTTTTTCGTGCCCGAAGAGCTCGGTTTCCATCAGTTCGGAGGGAACCGCCGCGCAATTCAGCGAAATGAAGGGACCGGCGCGGCGCGGACTTTTTTCGTGCAGGGTGCGGGCGACCAGCTCTTTGCCGGTTCCGGTTTCGCCGCGAATGCAGACGCGGGTTTCGCTGGCGGCGACTTGCTCCACCTGGGCCATGACTTCTTTCATCGCGGGACTGGCCCAGACGATGTGATGGCGGCCCAGGCGTTTTTTCAAGTCGCGATTTTCCTCTTCGAGATGTTTCAGGCGCAGGACGTTTTCGACGGTCAGCAGCAATTTATCGGTGGAGATCGGCTTCTCCAGGAAATCGCTGGCGCCGAGTCGGGTGGCTTTCACTGCCATTTCGATGGAGGCCTGGCCGGACATCATCACGATGGTGGAATTAATCCCGGCGGCTTTGAAATCTTCGAGCAGGGCGATGCCGTCGCGCCCGGGCATGACCACGTCGGAAAGAATCAGGTCGAAGCGGTCGGCTTTGGCCAGTTCGAGGGCGCGTACGGCACTGTCGCAGACGGTGGCGTCGTGACCGGCGAGACGAAAGGCGCGGGCGAGCGAAGCGAGCGTATTGGCATCGTCATCGATGACCAAGATATTCGCTTTGGCGGTCACGGAAATTACGCCTCGACTTCTTTCTTCTCGAAGACCATGGGAAATACTTGCGGCTTGTGCGGCGGGCTGGAAGGCAAGTCGAGGTGGAAACTCGTGCCCACGCCCGATTCGCTTTCAACCGAGATGCGGCCGCCATGATCGGCGACGATGGCCTGCACGATGGCGAGGCCGAGGCCGGAGCCGTGCTGCTTGGAGGTGTAATAGGGAGTGAAAATGCGTTCGGATTCCTCGGGAGTCAGACCTGAGCCGGTGTCGGAAACTTCGAGCGAGACGCCGTGCTCGATGGTCTGGGTGCGCAGCATGAGCACGCCGCCTGCGGGCATGGCGTCCATCGCGTTGAGGATCAGATTTTCGATGGCGCGATGCAGCAGCGTGGCGTCAGCCTGAATGATCGGAAGATTTTCCTGGAGATGCAATTCGGGAGTGATCGGCGGACGGCCGACGGCGCCGAATTGAGCTTCAAAAAGTTTTACGACGTTGCGCGCGATGTCGTTGAGATTCACGGGCGCGAGTTCGGGCTGAGGCATTTTCGCGAAATCACTGAAGCGGCTGACGATGGCTTTCAGGTTATCGATTTCGCCGAGCATGATGCCGGTGGATTCCCGGAAAACTTCGTCGAATTGCGGCGAATTCTGCTCGCGGGCGCGCTGCAGATTTTCGACGGTGGTTTGCAGCGGGAACAGCGGATTTTTGAGTTCATGCGCGAGGCGGCGGGCGAGTTCGCGCCAGGCGGCGACGCGTTCGACCTGCACCAGTTTTTCGCGCTGCTCGACGAGCTGGCCGGTCATCTGGTTAAAGGATTTGGAGAGTTGGGCGATTTCGTCGTGGCCATGAACCTCGACCCGGCTGCCCCAATTTCCATGGGAGACTTCGCGCGCGGCGGCGACGAGTTTCTGCACCGGGCGGGTGACGCGCGCGGCGCCCCACCAGCTGAGTAACAGGCCGAGCAGGACGCCGACGGCGGCGACGCCCAGCGCCAGCCAGCGGATGCGACGTTCGAGCGAGACGACGGTGCGCTGCGAGCTGCCTACGAACAAGACGCCGAGCAATTCTTTTTGGCGGCCGACCTGCGGCAGCGCTTTGAAAACCTCGGCATTCGAGGGATCGAAACCCCAGCTGATTTTTTCGGTTTGCTCGACCGGATCGGCTTCGATTTTTTCGACCAATGGCTGGAAACGGTCGGCGTCGGGCGCGGGGCCGTTAATGTCGATGAGGTTGGGTTCCTGAAACTCGGAGGCGAGATTCAGATAGAGCAGGGCGCGCATATCGGCGGGCAAAACGAGCGAGCTAAGAAATTCCTTGCCGAGACGCTCGCCGCCGACGACGTAGAGGTCGCGGTCGCCGACGCGAACGGTGGAGACGGCCATCAAGCCCAGCGCCGGGCCCTGATCGGTTTCAACCTTCATTAAGAAAGCGCCGCGGGCGGCCCAATCATCGGGTTGGGTGACCCAGGAGAGTTTGTAACCGAAGCGGGCGGGATATTCCTCGGACGAGATGATGGAGCCGTCGTTGCCGACGAAATCGAGAAAATTAAGTTGATGCGAGCTGGAAACGCCGCGGGCGTCGTGGACGTAAACGGAAACGTCGGCATTGGGGCGGCTGAGGTCGACGGCCATGCGGGTGGTGGCTTCTTCTTCGGCGATGGCTTTGATGCGGTGGGCGACGTCCTGGCCGCGGCGCTCGAATTCGCGCTGAAACTGCTGGACCATGGCATCGGTGTGCTGGCCGTTGAGCTGATCGAACACGCGGCGGGTGACGATGGTGACTCCGGCGGCGACCAGGCCGACCGCGAGGAGCAGCGCGATCATGAAATTCAAAAACAGCTTGGAACGAAACGTCACTCGGGATCCTTTATATGAGGGCTCGTGGTATTGGTCTCCGGGCTATCGAGCCAAACATCCGCCAGCGGCCAGGTTTGTCCCGGGCCCGGCGGAGTCCAGTTTCGCACGCGAGGGCTGAGACCGTAAACCTGAGGAATCCAGACCAGCGGGACGATGCGAAAGGCGTCCAGGATTTCGCGCTCGCGATTGTAGATTATTTGCGGCGAAGCGGATTCGGAAAGCGCGGCGCTGGTGGCGATGCCGGGCGCATAGGAATTGAGGTCACGAAGTAAACGGTTCAGCGCGACCGCGGGTTGGGACGCGCGCAGCGGGACACGCATCAAGCGGGCGTCGGGAGTGGAATCAGTTTTTGTGGTTGATGGCGAGGGCGGCGCGCCCACGGCGGTAACCATCAGGCCGGCTTCTTTGGCGTTCACAGCAATTCGCTCCGCGACACTTTGTTCCAGCGGGTCAGCGGAATCATATCCCAACACGAACTTGGGGGCAGGCGCGATTTGCGCGAGAAGTTCCTTGGCGCGCGGGAGATCGGCGGACGTCGAGAACAAGAAGGAGGTGCCGCTGGACCATTGCGGCAGCAGGGCGCCGGTGGGTTCGCCGGTTTTCTGCAGAAGGAAGGTGACGATCGCGGCGCGATCGATGGAGAGGGAGAGCGCTTGGCGCGGGTGTGTTTCGGTGGCCGAGATGGCGCGATTTTCGGAGAAGACGAGAGCCAGCAATTCGTCAGGCGGCGATTGGCTGAGGCGGACGCCGCGTTCGGCGGCGTGGCGCGCATCCTGCGGAGGAATTTCGGTGAGATCGGTTTTGTTCAATTCGAGATCGAGCAGGCGGTCGCGAAAGGCACGGCCCAACGTGATTTCGATCGCGTCGACGAACGGGCGGCCCTGGGGGAATTTGTCGTTTGCTTTCAGAGTGGCGGATTTGCCCGGTAGCCAGGAGGAAAGAGCGAAGGGTCCGGTGCCAGGAGTGCCGGTAGAGGTGCCGTCGAGATTTTGATTCGCGTAAATCAGCGCATCGATTTGAGTTTTCGCTGCCGATGCTTGGGATGTTCCATCCGAAGCGGTCGCGGGGTCGAGCGAGGCGACGATGGCGCCCAGTTCGACGCGCAGAGTTCCGCCGTAACGCGGAGGGCGCGAGGTTCGGGCGGGGATCGCCGCGAAGAGCACAGCGAGGCCGAGGCTAATGACTGCAAGTCGCCGTAACAATGTAAGCCTCGTAGTTTCCAGTTTTGAGATTGTGGACCACGGCACGCGCGGTGCTGGTTTCGGGATCTGCTTGCACCGACAGCACGGGGCCGTCAAATTCGATCGCGTTTCCAGATCGACTCTCGGGCGGTCCGGATGTGGTGGCGTTGAGAAGGTAGCCCTGAATTGAATCGGACTGGGTCCAATCACCAATCCCGCTGATTAGAGCTGGCGTCGCGCTGCCGCACGTTCCAGGGAGGATTGCGCCAACGGTGCCGGCAAAACCGGAGACGTCCGTGTGAGCGATGGCCAGCGGGGGCGGATTTAATTTGGTGCAGCTTATTTTCGCGCTGAGATCGGGATCGCCGGTGCAGCGGATTTCCGCGACAGCGATGGAATGTTCTTTCAGGTCGATGCGGCCGTCAGGGTCTCGCGAAGGAAACCCGGTCTGGGGAATCGGACTTTCGTGGGAGAGCAGCCAGTCCGCGCCGGACAATTTATAGTCGGCCAAGCGCTTGGTTTCGAGGATCGCGAGCGCAGCGTCGCCCACCGTTGCGTCTCTTACGATTGCGAAATCGAGAAATTTGTCAGGCTGCTTCCAGACCAAGCGTTCATCGAGGGACAAGAACGGCTGGTTGATTCCGTTCGCGACGGTATTTTCTTTGGATACCGAGACGAGGCCGGTCGAAAAGGAAATGGGATCGCGAGCGTTGTTGAAAATTTGGATCGCCCAGAGGTAGGCGTCGGCGGATTCGGAGAGGGTGAGGCGCAACGGAACGGTGGTTCGCCCGGCGAGTGAGCCAGCGGAAGCGAGACCAAGACTGTGGCGCCGCAATTCGCCTTGGAAAGCGGCGACGATCCGGTTGGCATCGGAAGGGTCGAGCCCAGAAATATTTTTTACGTCGAGCGTGACGGGAGTAGAGGCGCTTACTGCGGCGGCGACTTGGTCGGCAAGTTGGGTCACAGCGTCATTCCATGACTGAGGAAAGGCAGCTGCGGCCTGGGCGTGAGCGGTCCGCGGAAGAAAAAGAAAAGCGAGAAAAGCGATTCGAGCGGCGAGATGGAGGCTGGGGCGGGACTGCATCAGTGTTCGAGTGCGCGAATTGTGGAAAGCGTTCGCGATTCGTCATCTTAGCATACCTGTTTGCGGCGGCCGGCTGGGTGGCTGGGGCTGGCACGTGGCGGATGCTTCGCTGCGGCGGTGCGCCCGGCGTCTACGAATCGAACCGGAGACTGCGGGGTAACGAAGCATTGCGTTTGGAGCCAGCCGGAGCCACCCGCAAGGGTTTTTGCCGGCGTTACTCCCGGAGGCAAACGATTTTTCGCGGGGCAGGCCGCGAGAAATGTTTGTCCGGGAATTTCGATGGTGCGAGTTTTTCAATGCGTTTCCTCAGGGGCTAAAGCCCCACTTATGTTGCGCAGTTTATGTCGGAGCTGAAGCTCCNNCGGCCCTCAGTGGCTAAAGCCGCGCGAGCTGCGTTGGTTTTGGGCACGGCTGAAGCCGGGCCCTGACGAAGAGCGTCGCGCTCGGATCCTTGATTAGCGATTATCATTTGCCGTTCGCGGCGCCGGGCATATTGGTGATGGCCTGGGCGGATTTCATTACGTCGTTGGTGAAGAAAAATTTGCCGTCGTTGGGGACCATCATGATTTGGACGCGGTCGCTGAGGCGTTGGGCGACGGTGAGCTGGACCAGCAGGGGATTGGTTTTGAGCGCGGCGGCTTCGAGCTGCAATTTTTCGGCGTCGGCCTGGGAGGTGACGCGGATCTGGTTGGCGTCAGCATCGGCGAGCAGCGCCTGGCGTTCTTTTTCGGCTTTGCCGTCGATGACTTTGGCTTGGGCCGCAGCTTCCGCCCCCTTTACGGTTTCTTCGTTTTGAGCTGCGGCGAGAAAGACGCGGCGCTGCTGTTCGGCTTTGCTGTCGATCACTTTGGCCTGAGCTTCAGCGTCGGCGGTTTTCAGGCGCGCCTGGGCGGCGGCGTCGGCATCGAGGATGGTGGTTTGCTTGCGGGCTTCAGCTTCGAGTTTGGATTGTTCGATTTGTTTTTGTTTCAGCGGAAGCGTGTACTGCATGGAATCGGATTCGGCCTGAGCCATGAGCACACGGGTGCGGGCGTCGGCTTCGGAGTGCTTGATCTGACGGACTTTCAGGGCTTCGGCTTGGGATTCGGCAATCTTCACTTTTTTCTGCTCGATGCTCTGGTCGACGGTCACGCGATCGTCTTCCTGTTCTTTGAGGAGCAGGCCCTGGAGGCCGGCAGAATATTCTTCGGGGAGCTGGATTTTACGGAGCAGGACTTCTTTGACGACGATTTGATCCTGGGCCAGGCGCGCGGTGATGAGCTGGGTGGCCTGCGCGCGAAATTCTTCGCGCTTGGTGGAGAAGACGTCGCGGACGACGTAGTTGGGGCCAAGTTCGCGGAACACGCTGGTAACGACGGGCGCGACGATCTGGTCGTCGATGGGCTGCGGCAGATTGGCCTGGATGTAATCGAGATGGCGCGGGTCGAGGCGGTAGCGCACGGTGACGGCGACGCCGACCGAGAGGCCTTCCCGGGCTTCGACCGTGAGGACTTCCCTGGTTTTGTCGCGGGTGTTGTCGGTGGCGGCGGTGGAGAAAACTTGGTCACGGATGTCGTAGAGTTCGGCGCGTTCGACGAGCGGAGTGACGAGGTGCGTTCCGGCGTAGAGGGTGCCGGGGCGGACGCCGGAGATTTGGCTGACGAGCACGGCGGCGTGGCCGTCGGGCACGACGAGAATGCTTTTGCCGAAGAGGCTGAGGGCGGCGGCGATGGCGAGTAATTTCGCAGCCGCGGCCCAGCGGATGGCGCGCCGCGGGCCGGTGCGCCGGCGCAGGTAGGTGGCGCCTGGAGTTTGGGGCGGAGGGACGGCGCTGGCTTGAACTTCGGCGTCGGACGATGCGGGCGACGTTGTTGGTGATGACCTCGGCGGGGAATCGTTGGTGCGGCGCAGGAGGCGGTCGAGTTCGAAGGCGAGGTAGACGTCGTAGAGCACGATGGCGATGGCGATGCCGACAAAGCCGAAACTGATGACGAAGAGCAGAAAGCGCAAGAACAGCATGGCGATTCTCCTTCCCGTTGGTCGACTTTTGGAACAGTGACCACCGGTGCAACGTAAATCCTAGGGCGCGGCAGAAAATCGCCCAGCCATTCGAGCTGCCGGCTCAGGCCGCTTTCCGGTGCAGGCCGCTGTGCGTCCGGGCGTCGGAAACGGATGAGACTCTTTCCGCCAGCGACTGGTGAGTGGCGCGAGCGGGCATCATTTTCATGAGCAAAACCAGACTGGCCCACTCGAGGCCCAGGGCGACTGCGAACGAAACGAAAATTGCTCCGGCAAGTCCGGCGAATCCGAGAGTGCTTTCCATGGCCCTTTCTCCTTCTATCGATCAATGCTCGCGGGGTTTATCGTTGGCTTGCTGCACCGCGTACTTAGCGAATGCAGGAGGATGGCCAGACTTTGGGGATCGATAGGCAGCCGAGCTGGCTAAAACCGGGCCATTATTTTCAGCGACTTACGAGTGGCGATGATGGTGGAAGCGACAGCTGATTCCGGGCGGATTGAAAAACGGCGTGGGGCGTTTTGGACGGTGTGGAAATCTCCACGCAGATTGTCGCGATTAGGATGCGGCTAAGGAAGTCTCGGTTTCGCGCGAAAGGTGGATAGAACTGATAGAATTCGGAAAGACTTAACACAGAGGACGCAGAGAAACGCGGGAGGACACGGAGACGTGTCGGATGGGCTTGCGGCACCTTTGTGGCTGGTCGGTTACGGACCGATTGAGGTTCAGCGATGGCTTGGGGGCAGAAAGACGACGAAGCTGGGGCACAAGAGGGGCGCGGGAGTTCGCCGGTGAGCGATGCGGGACGGAATTCGGCTGGTGGGCCGGGGCCGAACCAGGGTGATCCGCGGGTGAGGCTGGGGCAGGCGGGGACGGCGCCCAGCGGATTCCGGTTGGGGCGCGTGTTGGGGATTCCGATTTATGTGCACCCCAGCTGGCTGATTATTTTCCTGCTGATTACGATTACCCTGGGCAAGCAGTTCGCGGTAATGCATCCGAATTGGTCGCAGCAGCAGCACTGGGCCCTGGGGATCATCACCAGCATTCTGTTTTTTGCTTCGGTGATTTTTCACGAACTGAGCCACAGCGTGGTGGCCAAGCTGTACAAGATTTCGGTGGAGTCCATCACGCTTTTTGTTTTCGGCGGTCTGGCGCGGATCACGCGGGATCCCTCCAGCGCGAAGCAGGAATTCAACATCGCCATCGCCGGTCCGCTTTCCAGTTTATTTCTGGCGGGATGCTTTTTTCTGGTGGCGCGCGCGGTGCCGAATCATCAGTTGGTTTTCGCGGCGTGCAACTGGCTGTGGGAAATCAACCTGATGCTGGCGCTGTTCAATCTGGTGCCCGGATTTCCGCTGGATGGCGGACGGATTTTGCGGGGGATCGCCTGGGGCATTACCGGAAATTTCGACCGGGCGACAAAGATCGCTTCGGGCGCGGGAAGATTTTTCGCCTACCTGCTGATCTTCTTCGGCGTGTGGCAAGCGTTCAACGGGAACTGGGTGGGCGGAGTTTGGACCGCGTTCATCGGCTGGTTTTTGCTGAGCGCGGCGCGCGAGAGTTACGTGCAGGTGGAATTGCGCAACACGCTGACCGGCGTGAGGGCGGCGGACATCATGAGCCGGGATGTGCCGACGGTGGAGCGCAACATTTCGATCGATGATTATGTGCATGAGGTGATGCGCACCGGGCGGCGGTTTCACATCGTGACCGGCGCGGGAAAACCGGTGGGCCTGGTCACGTTGCATTCGGCGCGCAGCGTGCCGCGCGAAGAGTGGGCCAATACCTCGATTCAGCCGGTGATGATGCCGTTCGAGCGGATTCATGCGGCATCGCCGGAGGAACCGGCGCTGGGCGTGCTGCAGCGGATGCAGAGTGAAGACATCAACCAGATGCCGGTGATTTCGGAGGGCAGAATCGTGGGTATGATCGCGCGCGATACGATTTTGCGTTTGCTGCAGACGCGGCTGCAGTTGGGGCATTTGGCTTCTTAGGCGGGCGGCGCAATTTTTAGATATGAGCCAGCACGAACCACATACCACGGAAAATCTTACGGAAAGTTCAGCGCCGCCGGTGAGCCGCCGGGGCTTCGCTAAATATTTAGGGATTGGTGCCGTCGTCGCGGCAGCGGCCGCGGTGATTGCGTTCTTTCGTGGCCGAGATCAGGCGTACCCGGTAACGACCATCGGTCAGATCGACGAAATTCCGGTGGGCGGTTCGAAGGTGTTTGCGTATCCGCAGAACGACCGGCCATGTTTTTTGCTGCGACCGGCGGAGGATCGATATATCGCGTTCAGCCGGCTGTGCACGCATCATGGATGCCCAACTTTTTTTCAGCCGCAGGAGAATGTTTTCAACTGCCCGTGCCACGGAGGAGTTTTTTCGGCGCAGGATGGCCGGGTGCTGGCGGGACCGCCGCCGAAGCCTTTGCCGCAATTGATTCTGGAAACGCGAGGGAATGCAATCGTGGCTCTTGGATTTGTAAAGTCAGCGTGAAGTACACGCGTTTTGCCAGCAAGCGATTGCGGTGTACGGGAAAATCTTAAAGGATGATGGTCAATCCAGTTTGGTTCGTGGCGGGCGGGGCGTGTGCCATCGCGGGAATATCGGCGTGGGGCGCGACGGCTCCGTCATCGCAATTGTTCGGGCGAACCGTTCGACACACTGGCGATCGCGGGTCGATGGCGTTGNNCGGCGCTGGCGCGGGAGATCGTCGAGCGCGGGCACGAGATTGGAAACCACACCGAAACACATCCATCGCTAATCTGGCTTACTTCTGCGGGGATCGCGGATGAATTGGATCGTTGCGACGAAGCGATTTCGTCTGCGGCGGGCGTAACGGCGCGATGGATGCGGCCGCCGTACGGATATCGCAACCCTCTGCTGAACGGCGTGGTGGCGCGGCGCGGCAACGCCGGCGTGGCGATGTGGAGCATTGCGGCGCGCGATTGGAAAACCGAAGCCGCGGAACCGGTAATTGAGCGCTTGCGCCGCGCTCGGGGTGGGGATATGGTTTTGCTGCACGATGGTGATCACCGCGTGCAGCAAGGAAACCGGCTGCATGTAGTGGCCGCTTTGGAATATTGGCTGCCGCGGTGGAAAGATGCGGGCATGCGCTTCGTTACGATGAACGAGATTGAGCAGAGACCTCGATAAGAACTTCGGGCGGACTAAAGACCATGATGGATGAGAAGCGGTTCTACGACGAAAAGCCCGAAACGAAACAGATGACGCTGGTGTGCCCGCACTGCCGGGAAGAAGGAACTTTTCCGGTGCGGTGGATGATGCGATCGAAGAAGAACGCGATGCCACCGGGAGGCGACGCCGACGATCGCGCGAAATTTGCCAAGGCGCGTTCATATATGGTGCGGATGGACGACCTGGTGGCTTGCCGGAACATGCGCTGCCGCAAGCGATTTGACCTGACGGGTCAGACGGTCATTATTTTGTAGAGTTTTTCCTGCCTGGAGTGTGCGCCGCACCACTGGTGCGTCCTGCGGTTAGTAATTCTCGGAGTGCAAGCTGGAGCTGGCGTGTTCCGGAACGCCGTCGAGAACTTCGCGGACTTTCTGGGCGATGGCTTTCAGGTTGAAGGGCTTTTGCAGGAAGGACATGCCGCCTTCGAGCACGCCGTGGCGGAAAATGCTGTCGTCGGTGTAGCCCGAGATATAGAGAACTTTCAGGCCGGCGCGGGCGGTGGTCAGGCGGGTGGCGAGTTCGCGGCCGCTGATGCGGGGCATGACCACGTCGGTAATCAGCAACTGGATTTTGCCCGCGTGTTTTTCGGCGAGCTCGAGCGCTTGGACGCCGTCCGGCGCTTCTAAAATGGTGTAACCGCGGCCGCGCAGGTATTCGCTGACCAGTTCGCGCACGCTTTCTTCGTCTTCCACGAATAAAATTGTTTCGGTGCCGGGGGCTGGTCCGGCGACGATTTTTTCGGGTGCGGATTTTTCCACTTCGCTGGGCACCTGAGGCAAATAGACTTTGAAGGTCGTGCCCTGGCCCACTTCGCTGTAGACCCAGATGTAGCCGCCGCTTTGCTTTACAACACCGTACACCGTCGCGAGTCCCAGCCCGGTTCCGCGCCCCTGCGTTTTGGTGGTGAAGAATGGTTCGAAGATGCGGGCCTGGGTTTCGGGATCAATGCCGGAGCCGGTATCGCTGACGGTAAGCATCACGTAGGGGCCGGGTTCGACTACGGCGTGCTGCTGGACGTAGTTGCGATCGAGATCGACATTCAAGGTTTCGATGGTGAGGCGGCCGCCTTCGGGCATGGCGTCGCGGGCGTTGACGACGAGGTTCAGGATGACTTGCTCGATCTGGCTGGGGTCGGCTTTCACCCGGCCGAGTTTGGCGCCGGGCAGGAACGCGAGTTCGATATTTTCGCCGATGACGCGGGAAACCATTTGAATCATGCCGGCCACGGCGTCGTTGAGATCGATGACGCGGGGCTGCAGGACCTGCATGCGGCTGAAGGCGAGCAACTGGCGGGTGAGGCCGGTGGCGCGTTCGGCGGCTTGCTGAATCTGTTCGACGTTCTGGCGGGCGGGAGCTGAAAGATCCGCGGGAATTTTCGCCAGCCGGTCGGTCAACATTTCGGCGTGGCCCTTGACCACCATCAGCAGGTTATTGAAATCGTGGGCGACGCCGCCGGCTAGCTCGCCGACAGCTTGCAATTTCGCGGATTGGCGGAGTTGGTCGGCTAGATGTTTGCGGTCGGTGATGTCGAGGGCGACACCAATAACGCCGAGCAACTCGCCTTCGCTGCCGTGAAAAGGTTGGACGTGCGTTTCGAAGACCAGCTTCTGCCATTCGAGTTCGTAGGTGACGGATTCGCCGGCCAAAGCCTTGCGGTGAGCGGCGATCGGAGTAAATTCCGGATCGTTGGTCTGGAAATATTCGAAGAGGCTTTTACCGGTCATCTGGGTGGAATGCGCGCCGAGTTTTTCCAGGCCGGCGCCCATGCCGGAAGTAAAACGCAGGTCTTTGTCGGTGGTCCAGAGGACGGCCGGCATTTTTTCCATCATGACGCTGAGTCGGGTGCGGCCCTCGTGGCGGTCAATCTGAGATTTTTCCAGGTCTTCCAGCATGCCGTTGATGGCGGTGCCGAGGAAGGCGAGTTCGTCGTGGCCGGAAACCTGGAGCCGGGCGGAGAGATTTCCGCTGGCGCCGATCTGGGTGATGCTTTCGGTCAAATTGGCGATGCGGGAAATGACGAAGCGCTCGAGCAGATACAGGGTGACCGCGCCGAAAACCAAGGCTGCGGCGAGTAGCAGGAGCAAGAATTGCAGCTGGCTATTGCGGCCTTGCTCGTAAATCGTGCGGGGCAGCAGGACTTGAATGAGTAGCGCGGGTTTTCCGTAAATATCGTCGATGCGTTGGTACGCCGCCAGGGAGTTATCGCCCACCGACTGAATCGAAACAGTGTTGCCCGTGGAAATTTCCTGATTGGCTTTTTGAAAATCCGGACTGAGGGAAGGCTGGTCGACACGCTGGCCGATCAGGCCCAGGTGGGTCACCGAGCCGAGGCGCGCGAGTTCGTTGGTATCGAGCAGGCGGCCCATGACCATGGTGCCGGCGACCGGGCCGCGGCTGTCGCTCATGAGAATGGGACGCGCGTCCACCAGCGACGGGCCATCGGGCAACATCAGCAGGCCCGAGATGTGGCTGTCCGGCGAGGAGAGGTCGACGAGTTTGGAACCGGGCTTGAGGTGGTCCTTTAGGCCGACGGGTAGGAAGGTTTCGCCGCCACGTTCGGGATCGAATCCTTTGGAGAAGAGCAGCGTGCCATGCTGGTCAAAGATGGCGACGAAATTGATTTTTAGCTGAAGAAAAGTGGTCGATGGAAATTCTGAAGCTGTATAGGTAGGGTTATGGCCGTGCACAAAGGCGTAGGTTTGGTCCCAGGAGCCGTATTCACTGGTGGTGCGGTCGAGGGTGTCGATTTCGTTGGTCAGGGCGCTAGAAGCGCGCTGAATATTTTCGCTGGCGAAATTGGCTTCGAGCTTGGTGAAGCTGCGCATTAGCAGCGCGCGCGAGAGAAAATACAGGCCGCCGACGAGGCCGATCATGGCGACGGAGATAATGAGCAGAGTCTTCCGGCGAAGGGAGGAGGGGACGTGGAGCTGCGCGATGGAGAGAGGTCCCAAGCATAAATTATAGCGTTCTAAGATGGCCTCGCGGAGCGCGGGTGCCGTAGTCGTACACTAGCAGGTAACGTCTTCTCTTTATCATCGCCTGGGGGTTGGTCGCGGCGTGAAGGGCGATAGACGGTGAGGTGCCGGGTGGTTGCGGAGTTGCTGATACATCTTGTTTATTCGGGGTCGCATCCTTTAGATTGCAAGCGATGAGGTATTTTATGATTCAAGGCGTGCGCGTATGCGGCGGCGGGTGTTGGATATGGGTTGCCGCGCCGGCGTTGATGATAGTCAGCTTGGTAGGGGTTGGCCCGGCTGCAGCGCAAGAAGGTCCGATGACGCCCGCGCCACCGGTGCAGCCTCAGCCGCAGACGCAAAAACCGGCGCCTCCGGCCGAGAATTCAGCCCCGGCTGCGGCTCCCGATCCGAACGCGGCCCGGCCAGCTGGCGACGCGGCTGCTGCAAACAAAAACGATAGCGGGACAGCGAACACTTCACCCGCCACTTCGCCTGACGTGGTGCCGGCAAGTGACAACGGAACTGCGGCGCCGGGTAGCGAATCAGCAGCAGTAAAACCCGCAGCGGCGTCCGCGAAAATTACGGTGCCGGGCGGTACGCACATTCCGATGGTGCTGCACAATGCGGTTTCCACGCGCAGCGCGCGTCCGGGCGATCCGGTCTATTTCGAAACTGTGTTCCCGGTGATGATCGACGGCAAAGTGGTGATTCCGGCGGGATCGTATGTCAGCGGCGAAATTACCGAGTCCAAACGGCCGGGGCGGGNNGAAGCTGACGACTTTAATTTTGCCGAACGCGTACATGGTGAATCTGAACGCGATTCCGGGGAATGCCGGGACCGGCGGCGGTGAAACCACCGACAACGAAGGAAAGATTGTTGGCGCGTCGAACAAGGGCAGCGACATCGGCACGATTGCGAAGACCGCGGGAGCGGGCGCGGGCATCGGCGGGCTGGCCACGCAAAGCGCGAAGGGAGTGGGGATCGGCGCAGGAGTGGGCGCGGCGGTGGGGCTGGCGGCGGTGTTGCTCACGCGCGGACCTGAAGCGGAATTGCCGCGCGGGTCGACGGTGGAGGCGGTGATTTCCCGTTCGATCGTGCTGGATGCGGACAAGGTGCAATTCACCGGGCCGGGGCAAGCGTCGGCGCTGGCTGGGCCGCCTAACCGGGAACCGGTGCGCAGCGCGAATCCGTTCTAAATTTGTTAAAAGAATTCTACGAAGCGGCGGGAATGCTTCGGCTTAGTTTTGACTTCGACGTGGTCGCTGCGAATCGTAGCGGCGAGAATGTCTCCGCGTTGAAATTTGTTTTTCCTTCCAGGATCCAGTCACAAATTAATTTTGCAGTCACCGGCGCGAGCAGGATTCCGTTCCGGTAGTGCCCGGTGGCGATCAACAGACCAGGAATATCCGTCGGTCCAATGATCGGCAGTTGATCGGGCGTGCCAGGCCGGAGACCGGCCCAGGTTTCGACGATTTCGGCTCCGGCTAGAGCCGGCGCGAGTGCAACGGCGGCGTCGAAAATTTGGCGTCGCCCTTCCTGGGTAGTTTCCTTAACGAATCCAACATTTTCGAGCGTGCTGCCGGCGATGATGCGGCCATCGGCGCGCGGAACGATATAGCCGTGATGGGACCGCAAAACTTTCTGGAGGGTCACTTTCGGGGAGCGCAGAGCGAGCATTTGGCCGCGTACCGGGTGCGTGGGCGCGTAACGCGATATACCGAACGGAGAGCCGGACGAGTTCTCATCGATTCCGGCGCAAAAACTTCCCGCTGCGATCACTACATGTTTGGCGAAGATTTTTTGGTCGGCGGCCAGAACACCGGTGCATCCACTCGTGCTGCCGAGCAGAGCCGAGACCGCATGACCCGGGAAAATTTCGACGCCGCGTTTTTTTGCACCGGAGAGGGTGCCGATGATGAGCTGGCGCGGATCGACGGTGGCTTCGTCGGGCAACCACGCCACGGCGGAGGAGTTCGGATTCAGTGCGGGTTCCATGGATATCGCCGAATCGATCGAGAGCAGTTCCGCGGAAAGGCCCAAATTTTTGCACTTAGCGATTAGTTCGTCGCGGCGTTCGGCGGCATCGGCTCCGGCGAATATTTCGAGCGCGCCGGGCGACGCGAACGCAACCGAAATTCCGGATTCGTTTTCGATGGCGCGAACAAAATCGGGATAGAGGCGGAAACTTTCCCTGGCGAGCGGCACGAGGGGCGACGCTTGCGGGGAGTCGGGGCCGGGGGAGAGCATGCCGGCCGCGGCCCAGGACGCTTCGCGGCCCGGTTGCCGGGCATCGAGCAGCGCGACCTGAAGATTTTGCGAGGCCAACTCGAAGGCGATGGAACTGCCGATCAGTCCGCCGCCGACCAACACTACATCGAAACTTTGCACAAATTAATGATAGCAGGAATTGAATAGCACTCGCGTGGAGCGTCTGAGTTGAGCGGAGAATCGCGGTAGTGGACTACAGAGATTCGACCAGCTCGGCGGAAAGTAAGCGGGCTTTCTGCGAAAGATTTTGGGCGCGCGCCCAGTCGCCGGTCTTGCTGGCCTCGTTTGACTGGCCGACAAAACTTTTGATTTTCTCGACCAGATCAAGTTGTGCCGCGCTGAGCTGCTTGCCCACGGTTTGATTGAGATTGCGCTGAGTAGTGTTGATGTCGTCTTCGGTCTTGCGCTGAAAGGTGACCTGATCGCCGGGAGAAATCTGCGGCGAGATTTGCGGCGCCGCCGGCCGGGACGCCGCAGTTTCCGCAGCATTTTCGGAAGCGGTCTCGGTGGCCGGTTTGTGAGCCGGGGGCGCGGGCTTGGTGCGGACCGGAGCGACCGGAAGCGGCGGAGTGGTGGTGGCGACCGGAGTGGGCGGCGCCGGAACATTCTCGAGCGGCGGCGTGGCGGTGGTATCCGGAGCAATGGTGGTCAAAGGTTTGGAATCAGCGAGAGAGGGCGCGGGCGCAGCGGCGACGGGTGCCGTCGCCTTCGGATTATTCTTCATGAGACACCCGCTGGTAGCGAGTGCGAGGCCGCATAGACAGAGCACAATGGGAAATCGATTGGTCATAGCAGGGCCGGGTTACCCTTTTTGTTCGGCAAACGGCTGACCGAAATCACGTATTTTCCCCGCTGGCGCTTCTAGGGAGCGCGCGAGCGGCAACTCCAAACGAAAAGTGGTGCCCCGTCCGACTTCTGAATCGAATTCTATACGACCGTTGTGCAACTGTACAAATCGAAAGGTGTTGGCGAGACCAATACCGGTACCCCCCGGGCGGGTGGTGAAAAAGAGCTGAAAGATTTTCTTCTGATCTTCGAGCGGAATTCCGGCACCGGTATCGGAAACGGCGATCACCGCGAATTCTCCATTGCGGCGCAGGCCGAGGACGATGCGTCCTCCGGCTTTGGTAAATTCGCTGGCGTTCACCAGCAGATTGAGCACGGCTTGATGGATGATCTGCTGGTCGACCAGGACACTCGGAAAACTCGACGGCAATTCGAGGCGGAGATCAACGCCGGCGCGGGTGATCGAGGGACGCGCGGCGTCCGCGATTTCTTCGAGCAGTGCGCGCAGATCGGTTTCTTCGAGGCGCATTTCCAGCGGCTTGGTGAAATTCAGGAAAGTCTTCACGGCGCGGTCGAGGCGGTCGATTTCGCTGTCGAGCATTTTCACGGCTTGCTGCGGTTCGGGGTCGATGGGCATGTTGGCTTTCAGCACTTCGAGCCAGAGGCGCATGGAGTTCAGGGGATTTTTCACTTCGTGAGCGACGCCGGCGGTGACGCGGCCGAGAGCGGCGAGGCGTTCGGAGACCTGAAGCTGGCTGCCGATGCGTTCGAGCGATTCGACGTCGCGCAGAGTAATGAGCGCGCCCATGGGCGTGCCATGCTCGCGGATCACCTGGGCGCTGACGCCGATGCGTTGGGTGCCCTGCAAGCCTTCGAGTGTGATTTCGGCGTTCTCAATGGAATCGACTTGATCGCCTTCGATGCCGAGGGCTTCGCGGATGGGATGGCCTTTGGGGAAAATTTCGCTCATGCGGCGGCCGCGCAGATCCTGGGGGCGGTCGCCGAGAAATTTCTCGACGGACGGACTGACCAGCACGGCGCGGCCGGCGGGATTGAAAAGGAGCAAGCCGTCTTCGAGGCCGCTCATGACCTGATCGAGATTTTCGCGCAGGGTGCTGAAAATTTCGCGCACGTCGCGTAACTGTTTTCCGATGCCGATGATTTTGGTGCTGACCGCGCCGAGTTCGTCGCCGCGCTGGACCACCGGTTCGAGGTCGAATTCTCCGGCGGAGATGCGGTCGAGTTGGGCGGAAATACGATCGATGGGCGCGAGCGAGGCGCGGCTGACTACGAAGGCCAAAAGCGTGGAAAGCAAAACGGAGCCCAGCGCGTAATAGCCGGCGGAACGCAGGCCGGGAGAGATTTCGTTGCGAATGAGCGAAGACGAAAGAC
>PMHK01000160.1 GCA_003156635.1 Acidobacteriota bacterium
TCTCCGGCCACCAGCAATTAAGTTCAGAGCAAAGGAACGAACTGTGAAGATCAGCATTTTCGGAATGGGCTACGTAGGAACAGTATCGGCGGGATGCCTCGCGCAGGATGGCCATGAAGTCATCGGTGTGGACCCGGTCCGCACCAAGGTAGATCTCATCAACGCGGGACAATCTCCCATCATTGAGGTCGACATCGCAGAAATCATTGCCGCCAACGTGAAATCCGGCCGCCTTCGGGCGACCGCCAATCAGGACGAAGCTATCTTGCAGACGGAGCTTTCCTTCGTTTGCGTCGGCACCCCCAGCCAGCCCAACGGCAATTTGGATTTGACCCATATCCGCCGGGTCTGCGAATTGATCGGCAAAGCGCTTAAAAATAAACCCGCTCGGCACACGGTAGTTATCCGCAGCACGATTTTACCCGGCACCATGTTGCAGATCGTCATTCCCACCCTGGAGGAATACTCCGGGAAGAAAGCCGGCGTGGGCTTTGGCGTCTGCAATAATCCGGAGTTTCTGCGCGAAGGTTCGGCCGTAAAAGACTTCAATTCTCCGCCCAAGACGGTCATTGGAGAAGTGGATCGCGAGAGCGGCGACACGTTAGCCGCCCTCTATTCCAAGTTGGACGCGCCCTTCATTCGAACCGACTTGGAGACCGCCGAAATGGTGAAGTATGTCGATAACAGTTGGCACGCGCTAAAGATCGGCTTCGCCAATGAAATTGGAAATCTTTGTAAGGCCTTCTCCATCGATTCGCATGAGGTCATGAAGATTTTCTGCCAGGATAAAAAACTGAATATCTCTCCAGCATATTTAACTCCGGGTTTTGCCTTCGGCGGATCCTGCCTGCCCAAGGATCTTCGAGCGCTGGCTTATCAAGCCAAAATGCATGATTTAAGTTTGCCCATCATGAACGCCATCCTGCCCAGCAATGAATTGCAGGTCGCCACCGGTTTGCGGCTCATAACTGAAAAGGGCCAGCGAAAAATTGGTATTCTAGGTTTCAGCTTCAAAGCGGGGACGGACGATTTGCGGGAAAGTCCGATGATTGAGGTCATCGAGCACCTGATCGGCAAGGGTTATGATCTGCGGATCTTCGACCGGAACGTAAGCATGGCCAGCCTGGTCGGCGCTAACCGCGACTTCATCCTCAACCGGATTCCGCATATCTCGCGGCTAATGGTAAATGGAATCGATGCAGTGCTAAATCACGCACAGACCGTGGTGATTGGCAATAAAGACCCGGAATTTGCGGGCATTCTGGAACGTCTACAGCCGGGCCAGCATCTGGTTGATTTCGTTCGCATCACAAATCGCAGGAGCGAAAATGGCAAGTACGACGGTATCTGCTGGTAAACAAATAAAAGCCGAAGCCGCCGGCGAGGCCTCTAAACAGCAAATTGCCGAATCCATCAGTCGGCTCTGTACCTGGCTGGAAAAAAACGACTTTAAAGGCTACGACACCTTCGATGGGCTCAGCGCCTTCGTGCGGCCCCTTACCTTCGAAACTAAATTCCTGCGCACCGTTCTGCAGCAAGGGGTCCGCCGCTTTCCGTTGAATCTTCGGCCCATCCTGGGCATTCCCCGTAGCCGCTCGACCAAAGGCATGAGCTATATCGCTCGCGGTTTCATGCGCATGGAACAGGTGACTGGGGACAAATCTTGGGGAGACAAAGCCCGATCGGCGTTGCAGTGGTTAGTCGAGAACGAATCCAAAGGATATTCCGGTGCGTGCTGGGGGAATCATTTTGATTACCAGTCGCGAGGCTTTTATTTGGCCAAAGGCGTTCCAACCATTGTTTGGACCTCGCATATCGGCCACGGCTTTCTCGATGCCTACGAGCATTTCGGGGATGAGCAGTATCTGCAGGTAGCGGCCAGCGCATGCGAACACATCTTGCGCGACCTCAAGGTCCGGCCGGAAGGCGATACCGTTTGCATCAGCTACATTCCAACCGGCGAAAATTACATTCACAATGCGAATACGCTGGGCGCGAGCCTGCTGGCGAGAACCTGGTCTTACACTCGGAATGAGGCGTACCTCTCGCTGGCCAAAAAGGCGATTCAATACACCGCCAATCATCAACGGGAAGATGCGTCCTGGTATTATGGCGAAGCGCCCACCGTGCATTGGGTCGATAATTTTCACACCGCCTACGTACTGGATTGTTTCAAGTACTACATGGCCGCGACTGGGGATCAGAGCTTTGAGCAAGGAGTGAGCAAAGGCTACGACTACTGGAAAAAAACCTTTTTCCTGCAGGATGGCACTCCTCGATATTACGATTACAAAACCATGCCGATCGACATTCAGTGCTCGTCGCAGGCCATCGACACGTTTGTATTTTTCAATGATCGCGATCCGGAGAATCTGGCCCTCGCCTTGAAAGTTGCAAAATGGACCATCGAGAACATGCAGGATCGCACTGGCTATTTTTACTATCGCCGTTATTCGCCGATGATCGTCAACAAGACCCCAACCCTCCACTGGGGTCAAGCCACCATGCTTTGCGCACTGGCCGGACTCTACAAGTTGCTTTAATCCGAACTGCCTAATTCGTGAAGAAAAAAATTCTCATCATCGTTGAAAATATCCCGGTTCCATTCGACACCCGTGTGTGGAATGAGGCCAGGTCTTTGCAGACCAACGGCTACGAGGTGACTGTGCTGTGTCCTCGCGCCAAAGGCTGCTCGGCCCCCTACGAACTACTGGAAGGCGTTCATATTTACCGCCACCCCACAGCTAAAGAAGGAAATAGTCCCTTCGGTTATCTCTTCGAATACGGCTATGCCCTGGCTTGGGAGCTCCTGTATTCCTGGTGGATTTTCATGCGCCGCGGGTTCCGGGTAATTCAAGGCTGCAACCCTCCGGATGACATTTTCCTGGTCGCGTTGCCTTTTAAACTTTTCGGGGTCAAATATATTTTCGATCATCACGACGCCAGCCCCGAGCTTTACCTTTCGAAGTACGAGAAAAAAGGCGCGTTTTACAAAATACAAGTTTGGCTCGAGAACGCCACCTATCGGTTCAGTGACATCGTGATGGCTACAAATGAAAGTTACAAACAGTTGGCTGTGAACCGCGGCAGATTGGCTCCCGAGGACGTCTTCGTCGTTCGCAACGGCCCCGACCTGGATACCTTCAAGCCTGTTCCGCCGAATCCCTCGTTGAAATATGGGAAACCTTTTCTGGTGGGCTACGTCGGTACCATGAGCATTCAGGAAGGCCTGGACATTCTTCTCGAGGTCGCCTTGCGTATCAAAAACCTGGGTCGAAACGATGTCCACTTCACCTGCGTGGGCGGCGGGCCAGGACTACCCTTACTGCGGCAAATGGTCATCGACAAGAACCTTCAGAACACCGTGAATTTCACCGGCAGAGTCTCCGATGAAGACTTGTTGGAAATCCTGTCCACCGCCGACGTCTGCGTAAACCCGGACAAACCGTGCGAAATGAACGATATTTCGACCATGATCAAAATCATGGAATACATGGCTCTTGGAAAGCCGATCGTTCAATTTGATTTGAAAGAGGGCAGGTTCAGTGCGCAGGATGCTTCGTTGTATAGCGACGTCAACAATCAGGTCCCTGATTTCGCCAGCAAGCTTCTCTGGCTAATCGACCATCCTGACGAACGAAAGAGAATGGGTGAATTTGGACGCGCCCGAGTCGAGAACCAACTGGCCTGGAAATACTCCGTCAAAAACCTCTTGGCCGCTTACGAAAGAGCTTTTAGCAAGGCCGGCCTGTGACCCGGCGGCCCAGCCACTCGCGTCACCAACAGGCGGTACTTTGTGATACCTTGCTGCCGCGCAACTGATGGGCCGTAGACGCACACACTCCGGCTGTTGAAGTTACGTGGTTCCGATACGCGAAAACCGGTGACTTGCTCGACCGGACGAGTAGTTCAACGGTGCGAACCGATATTGTTTGCGGCTGATGCGCGGACGACGGATGCCGATCTCGCGAGCCTTTAAACAGTTTTATTTTGCAGACGATGACGGAGCCAAGCGTTCACCGGGTAAACCCACTCTCCGATCCCCGCTGGGATACTCTGGCCGCACAGCATCCGAAGGCTTCGGCCTTTCATCAGCGAAGCTGGCTCGAAGCACTGCAACGCACTTATGGCTATGAGCCGATTGTGTTTACCACCTCTTCGCCTAGCGCGGAGCTGAAAAATGGCATACTCTTCTGCCATATTAATAGTTGGCTCACAGGGCATCGACTGGTTTCGCTACCCTTTTCTGACCACTGCGAACCCCTTTGTGACTCGATCGAAGAAATGGAAACGCTTATCCACCAATCTCAGGACTTTGTGAAGTCGCGCCGCTGGCGGTACTTGGAGCTTCGTCCCATGGACGAACAATTCGGGGAGNNACCGTCGATGAGATATTTCGCGGCTTCAACAAGGATTCAGTACAACGCCGCGTAACCCGGGCTGATCGGGCCGGCTTGGTTGAAAAAAGTGGCAATTCGAGCGATCTGTTGCGGGATTTCTACGACCTGCTGGTGATTACGCGTAGTCGTCACCATCTGCCTCCGCCACCATACTCTTGGTATCAGAATTTGGTAGATTGCGAGGGCAAATCGCTGGAGATCCGCGTGGCCTACCAAGACCAGAAGCCAATCGCGGCCATACTTACGTTGCGCTTCAGGACGACCACTTACTTTAAATACGGATGCTCCGATGCCCGGTTCAACAAGTTTGGGGCCACACCTTGGCTTCTGTGGAAGGCCATCGCCGCCGCCAAATCACAAGGTGCGCTCGCGTTCGACATGGGACGCACGCAGGACAAGAATGAAGGGCTTCTTGCGTTCAAAAACAACTGGGCACCGGGCAATCGACCGCTCAACTATTGGCGCGGCCCGGCCGGTTCATCTTCCGAAATCACCGAAGGCTGGAAATTGGGTTTGGCCAAGCGCGTTTTTTCGCATCTGCCGCATGGATTGCTGGTGATGTCGGGGAAGCTCATGTATCGCCACATTGGGTAGTCGTCCGGCACCGATGACTAAGGTTTCGAATTAATTGCCGTAAAGGTGGTCGTGGCGTCGTTTTGGCGCACAGCTTAGGATTCGCACAAAATGGTAAGTTCAATTCTCTCTGATTATTATCGAGTTCCAGACGAAGGGCTGGCCCGCGTCTGTGCACCGCCGCTGTCCGGAGAGGATGGCTTCTTCCTTTTTGGTCCCGATGTGATTTGTTACGGAAAATCGGCAACGGGTGTCTCTCCGGAAATCGAAAACGCCGGCCGCTTTGACGCATCCCGGAATGCGAATCTAAAAAACTCCGAAGTTCATTTGCCGTTCAACCCCGTTCAGGTGGTCGAAAACCTGCTGCGTGAGCGTTACGTGAAACAGCGCCCGGCGAAGAACGGCCGGATGGTCGACCTGCCCATCGTTCGCTCCACCTACTATGCCGTTCGGGAGTTGCTCCCGGTTTCCATCCGCAAACATCTTCAAAAATTCTATCTGGGAGATTGGAGCAGGCTTCTATTCCCCAGGTGGCCGGTGGATTTCACCGTGGACACCCTGCACGAGCGAATCCTACGGCTCTCGATGCAAGCCAGTGGCATTCAGCGAATGCCTTTCATTTGGTTTTGGCCCAATGGCGCTCCCAACGCGCTGATTGTCACCCACGACGTGGAAACCGCCGCGGGCCGGGACTTTACCCGCGAGCTCATTGATCTCGACGAAGCGCATGGCATTCGCGCATCGTTCCAGGTTATCCCGGAAAAGCGCTACGAAGTTCCCGACGAATACGTTGCCCTCATCCGTAGCCGCGGATTCGAATTCAACATCCACGACCTCAATCACGATGGCCAGCTCTATCAGGAGCGCCAGCTGTTCTTGCAGCGGTCCAAGAAAATTAATAGCTACGTAAAAAAATTCGCCACCAACGGTTTCCGCGCGGGAGTGATGTATCGCAACCTGGATTGGTACGACGCTTATGAAATGTCCTACGACATGTCCATGCCCAACGTGGCTCATCTTGAGCCTCAGCGTGGAGGTTGTTGCACCGTTTTCCCCTATTTCGTCGGCAAAATATTGGAGATACCGCTGACGACCTGTCAGGATTATTCGCTCTTTCAGATCCTGAACGACTATTCGATTGACCTTTGGAAGCAACAGCTCGCCCTGCTGCGCAAGCGAAACGGCCTGATGAGTTTTATCGCGCATCCGGACTATTTAATCGACGCCAGCGCGCGCAAAGTCTACGAATCACTCCTGCAGTATCTTCAGCAAATGGTGCAACGCGAAAAGATCTGGATGGCGCTACCGGGGGAAGTCGATCAATGGTGGCGGGCACGGAGCCAAATGCATCTGGTTCAGGCCGAAGGTCGATGGACGGTCGAAGGTCCCCAAAGCGACCAAGCGAAAGTAGCGTTCGCCGTCCTTGACGGCGACAACCTGAGATACGAAGTCACTCCCTAAATTTGATGGCCAGTAAGCCAACCAGCGCTGGTGCCGGAATTGCGAGAAGACATTTAGNNGCGAGCTGATTCGATATTCGCTCCAGGACAACTCCAGTTCGCACGTCATACTAATCCCCGTCCTCGCGTTTTTTCTGATTTGGATGGAAAGAAGCAGAATATTTTCCACCGTCCGCTGGAGCCCAGCTCCGGGCATTGGCTTAGCACTAGCCGGCCTGTTTCTGTTCTGGCTCGCCACCCGGCTTTCCCCGCAGCAACCCGGAAGCTGGTCGTTCTCGTTGCAGATTCTTTCAGTCTTGATTCTTTGGTTGGGCGGGTTTCTGCTCTGTTACGGATTCGACGCGCTACGAGCTGCCGCTTTCCCTCTGATATTTTTGGTCCTAACGGTCCCGCTTCCCGATGAAATCCTGGACCGCATTATCTACGCCTTGCAGGCCGGTTCGACCGCGATCACCTACTTTATTTTCCAAGCTGTAGGCACCCCGGTCGTGCGCCAAGGATTTCTACTCTCGGTGCCAGGCGTAACGATCGAGATCGCGAAAGAATGCAGCAGCATACGCTCCAGCATCGCCCTCTTGATTACCTGCCTTCTAGCCGCCCATCTCTACCTGCGAACCACCTGGAAAATTGTCTTGTTTGTAGTGTTGGCGATGGCTGTGTCGGTAGTTAAAAACGGAATCCGCATCGCAACCTTAACCCTACTTAGCATCCATGTGGATCCCGGTTTCTTAACCGGGAAGCTGCATCAAAGAGGGGGATTTGTTTTCTTCCTGATCGCGCTTGCGATTCTGTACCCCATTTTGGTGCTGCTGCAGAAATCAGAGCATTTCGGCCAGAACGCTGAGACTGGCAAGGTCACCCCGGCTCTCGTCAGCGAATAGCGACCAGGGCCTGGAGTCAAGCCCCACGGAGCCAAGACGGCTTTACTTCCATTGAAAATATTCGGCGCGCGAATCTTTCCCTTCCGCCACCATCGCCCCGGCATATCCCGCTTCCGGAGTGAACGACGGATCGAAGGCCGCGATACTCCAACGCGCACCGGCATCACCATAAAGTTGAGCGGGTTTGCCCGGAGAAAGTGAAACCCGAAAACGATCGAGCGGAAATCGCAGACCTTCCCCCAGCGCCTTCACATAGGCCTCCTTTCGGGTCCAGCACAGAAAGAATCCTTCGGCCCGCTGCTCGGTCGGAAGCGCCCGAAGTTCCGCGACCTCTTCGGCCGAAAAATACCGGCTGGCAATCTCGTCGCCGGCTCGGTCCGGCCGGATTTTTTCCACATCCACGCCGATTTCGCGTTCTCTGGCTACCGCTATCACCGCGAGCCCGTGCGAATGAGAAAGATTGAAACGAACCGGATTTGCGGTGCCGCCGTCGGATAGCGCGGGCTTACCCTGTGCTCCGTAAACAAATTCGATATCGCCCGGCCCGCAGCCAGAATAGCGGGCGAGTAGATCCCGTAGAATCCCGCGGGCGGCTATAAATGAATTTCGGTCACGTTCAAAGCCGAACCGTTGCGCGCGGGCTCGCTCGTCCTCGGACAAGGTGATCGCGAATCTGTCCAGTTGCTCGGACTCAAATTGTAGCGAAGCGCGCCAAACGTGTACGCTCTGCGGCGATAACTCTGGATGAGATTGCGGAGATAGCCAGTCGAAGTTCGATCGCATTCAGGAGGCCGGAACCCTCGAACGACAGAGGCAGCCTATCTGCCAATATAGCCTTCCGCGGCGAATCATGCTTCTCCTTTTCAACCGACCCTCAAACCCTGTATGGCCGCGAAGCCTTGTGTTAACTTTGCAAGAATCCGATAGTGAAAGACCCGAAGACACCACAGTCAGTTCCGTTTTTCAGCGTTATCGTGGCGGTGTACAACGATTGGCCTGCTCTTGAAGGATGCCTAAATTCGTTGGCACAGCAGAAAGACGGCCCGAGTTTTGAGATGGTAGTAGTCGATGACGGCAGCCGAGACCCGGCGCCCGAATTCGTGGCGAACTGGAGCCGGGTTTTTCCGATCACCGTAGTCCGTCAGGAACACGCCGGGATTTCGGTTGCCAGGAATAAAGGAATTCAGACCTCCAACGGGACGGTGCTGGTATTCATCGATGCGGATTGCAGAATGCAGGCAGGCTGTCTCACCGCGCTGGAGCAAAAGATTACCGGCGCGCCAGCGGAAAATTGTTTCCAGCTGAGGCTGATCGGTAATTGCGCGAACCTGGTAGGAAGTGCCGAACAGCTCCGTCTCATCGCCCTCCAGCGCCATTTACTCCAGCCCAACGGCCGGATCCGTTACCTCAATACCGCCGGTTTCGCCATCCGACGATCGAAAGTCTCCGAAGACGGAAATCTCTTCAATCCGATCGCGGTACGCGCCGAGGACACGCTCCTGCTCTCCACCCTGGTGCGGCTCGGCGAACTCCCGATTTTTGTTTCCGATGCTGTCGTTCAGCATCGTATTACCATGTCCCTTGCGGCGTGCTTGCGCAAGGACGTTCGGTCGGCGTATCTGGAACGGCGCGCCTTCGACATCATCGAAGCCCGAGGTGTCGCCATTCAGATGACCAATCAGGACAGATGGGCCATCATGTCCTCGATGTGGCGGGCAACCGACGAAGCCGCGCTAGGAAAGCTGCCCTGGTTCGTGGTCACGGGCCGCCAAGCGCTTCGTTTGCTGGTGTCGACGGTCTACCGCATTTTTCACTGAGGCAAGCCCTTTCGTCCACTGACTCGAAATACCCCTACCGCGCGCGTTTTTCCGCCGTGCCGCGGTGCACATGGTGTATTTGCGAACTCGCAATTGCGATACATCGAATCGTTGTTCGCGTGGGTTCCCCATGCTATAAAACAAGACGGTAGCTGCTGACGGCTACGGTCGGCGGGATTCGTATAGTGGCAGTACGCGGCCTTTCCAGGGTCGAGGCGGTGGGTTCGATTCCCTTATCCCGCTCCACAAGCATTCCTTGCCAGCGCACGGCGAAGGGGAGCACTCTTCAACCGGCGTCGTGGCCAGGTTGGATCGAAGAGTTATTTGACACGCTTATGAGAACTTTCGTTCCCTCGCACACAGGTGTTTTCGAAATTCGTTTGTCCGAACAGAATCAACATGCTTATTATCTGCAACTTAGCGGGAAATGGTTTGGTCTGACAATTGCACCTTGGCCAGGACCAAGCCCTTTAGCGCCCTGGGGCCAATTGTGTAAGGAGTAGGATCACGAATTCTCAGGCAATACCATCTACCAGCTCGTCGGTAACCCAGCTTGCCGCGGCGCAGGATGATTTTGAGAGACAACTGACCTGCATTTGGCAAGATTTACTCGGCGTGGAACCGATTGGGCGCGATCAGAATTATTTCGACTTGGGCGGCGATTCGTCCCTTGCGGTGCATCTGTTTGTTCAGATTGAAAAAACATTCTGCATCAAACTCCCGATTTTCACACTTTTTGAAGCTCCGACGATTGCGGAGCTAGCTGCGGTTTTGCGTCGAGATTTCGCTCCGGCGGGCTGGTCTCCGCTTGTACCCATTCAGCCCAACGGCTCGCGTCTACCCTTCTTTTGTATGCACGGAGCCGGCGGGAATGTTTTGATTTACCGCGAGCTTTCCAAACTCCTCGGTGACGATCAGCCCTTCTATGGTTTGCAGGCGCAAGGATTGGATGGCAGCGCGCCACCGCTGACCAAAATCGAAGACATGGCCGCCCTTTACGTGAAAGAAATCCGGCGGGTGCAGCCCAGCGGCCCTTACTTGCTGGGCGGTTATTGTCTCGGCGGGACCATCGCGTATGAGGTCGCTCAACAGCTTCGCGCGCAAGGGCAAGAAGTGGCGTTGCTCGCGCTGCTCGATACGACCGACTGGTCTAAAATTCCCGCAGTTAATATCTGGAACGACGGGTACATGGCCCTCGAGCGATTCCTTTTTCATGTGGCCAATTTCTTTAGAGTCGATTCCCAGGGTCGCTCCGAATTTCTCGCCGAGAAAATGCAGGCCCTGCGCAATCGCATTCCGGTCTGGAAAGGAATTTTGCAGGCCAGGTTCCATTCTTCGTCAAACGGCACTCCTTCGGAAACAGTGGTATTGGGCCGGATCTGGAAGGCCAACGATCGAGCTTGTTTTGCCTACTCTCCTAAACCGTACTGCGGAAAATTGACGAATTTCCGGCCCATGAAACAGTATTCGTTATTCGATCAGCCCGGCGCGAAATGGGATACGCTGTCGCAAGGTGGTCACGAGATCATCGTTCTCCCCGTTTTTCCCGCGGGCATGCTCAATGAGCCGTTCGTCAGACACCTGGCTACCGCACTGAGAAAATCCATCGACGCCGCGGTCCAGCGTTAGAGGCGCGTCTCGTTTTTTCGCTAGCTTGTTCTTGCCACGGAGGAATGGCTTGTCTCCTGCAGATGGGTTCTCCAAAACCTGGACGTATTTCGAGGATCGCTGGCACGAAGGAAATGTGCCGGTCATGGGTCCGCGGACGCACGCCAGCTGGCTTTGTTCCATGGTGTTTGACGGCGCGCGCTATTTCGAAGGCGTGACTCCTGATCTCGATTTGCATTGCGCCCGCGTAAACGAATCCGCGGTGAAGCTTTACCTGAAACCGCTGGTGTCCACCGACACTTGGATCAAGCTCGCGCACGAAGGTATCGCTAAATTTGATAAGGGCTCCGCGCTATATATTCGTCCCATGTACTGGGCCGAGAAAGAAGGTCCGTGGGTGCAGGCGCACGATCCTGAATCCACGCGCTGGTGTCTCGCCATCTATGAAGCGCCGATGCGCAAGCCCGGCGGGTTTTCAGTCACCTTGTCGCCTTTCCGCCGGCCGACGATCGAAACCATGCCGGTCGATGCCAAGGCCGGATGCCTGTACCCCAATAACGCCCGTGCATTGTTCGACGTACACGCGCGAGGATTCGACAACGCCATCGTGCTAGACATGCTTGGAAACGTCGCGGAACTCGCCACGTCGAATATTTTTATGGCTCGGGATGGCGTCGTATATACGCCCATTGCCAACGGAACATTCCTAGCGGGAATCACGCGCCAGCGAGTGATCGGGCTTCTGCGCGCGAATGGCGTCACCGTGGTCGAGAAGACCCTGAAATATTCCGACTTTGAATCCGCCGATGAGATTTTCTCGACTGGCAACTATTCCAAGGTCGCCCCGGTGACCCGCATCGACGTGCGTTCAATTCCCATCGGACCCTGCTACACCAAGGCGCGGGAGTTGTATTGGGCTTTTGCGCACGCCTGAAACGCTAATCTTTCTGCTGCTTCCTCTCCGCTTCGATACTAAAGTTGGCTAATCCGTTCAAGGCAACGGGCAGATGCATGGAACTTAACAAGACCCAAATGGCAGCCCAACCCACTTCGGCGATGGCAGAAGCGCTCACTCCAATTTGGGAGCGCGTACTGCAACATTCTCCGATCGGCCCGGACGATAACTTTTTCGATCTCGGCGGTGATTCGCTCTCCGCCGTGACGCTATTTCTCGAGGTCGAGAAACTCTGTGGGCGACAATTGCCGTCGGTGATGATTTACAACACGCCGACAATCGCTGCTCTTGCCGCCGAACTCGGACAGCCCAGCGCGTCGCGGCTTCCACCTCTCGTGCTCTTGCGCGAGGGTTCAGCAGGAGCGCCGGTGTTTATCGCCCACGGTCTCGGCGGCAGCGTCATTGATTTCTACCGCTTGCTCACGCACATTCAGTGCGAACGCACGATTTACGGAATGCAAGCGAGAGGCATCGACGGCCTGGACGAACCTTTCAGATCGATTCAAGAGATGGCGCAGTACCATCTCGAAGCCATCAAGAAAATACAGCCGCACGGCCCGTATACTTTTGTCGGCTATTCGCTGGGCGGGTTGGTCTGTCTCGAGATCGCGCGTCGCTTGCGCGAAGCTGGAGAAACCGTAGCGCTGTTGACCGTTCTGGATGCGTATCCGTCCCGGAGCCTCCTTTCAGTTTCTCAGCGTTTCCAGCTGTTTCTGCGCATGACATTAAAACGAGTGGGCGCCGCGATTGGCATGTCGTCGGAGGAAACGAAATCCTCCACGTCGGAGGAACTGCGCGCGCAGATGTCCGCCGGGCGCCGAGGAGTAAAACTGGCTCAGGTCGCCGCGACCACTTCGATGACGCCAGCGACGGCACGGGCCGCAGAAATGGCGCGAGAGGCGATCAAGCGATACCGCCCCAGTTACTATCCGGGGAAAATGAGGTTTGTTCGGGCGGCGATCTTGACCGACTTTCCCGCCGACCCAAAAGCGATTTGGTCCTCGCGCGTGAAGGAATTCGAAAGCGAAACGGTTCCCGGCGATCACCTGGGCATGATCGCGAAGTATCCTGAACAGCTCGGCGCGGTAATTTCGCGGCATCTGCAGGAAGCGGCGGGCTCGAAATAATTTTTCGATCATGGCGATGAACGGAGCGGAAAGTTTAATTCGGACGCTGGTGGCTGGCGGGGTGGATACCTGCTTCACCAACCCCGGCACGTCGGAGATGCATGTCGTCGCGGCGCTTGACGGCGCGACCGAGATGCGTTGCGTGCTCGGCTTGTTCGAGGGCGTGGTGACGGGCGCGGCAGATGGATATGCGCGGATGACGGGCAAGCCGGCCTGCTCGCTGCTGCATCTCGGGCCCGGACTGGCGAACGGCACCGCGAACCTGCACAACGCAAGTAAAGCGCATACGCCGATCATCAGTCTGATCGGCCAGCATCCGGCGCACCACCTGGAATATGACGCGCCGCTGACGTCGGACATCGAAGCGATCGCGCGGCCCTATTCGCATTGGCTGCGTACCTCGCGCGCGGCTTCGGAGATTGGCCGCGACGCGGCGGACGCGATCGTTGCAGCCGGAAATGAGCCAGGACAAATCGCGACGCTGATTGTTCCGGCTGATGTCGCATGGAGTGACGGCGGATCGGTGGCGGCAAAACCTGCGGTGCCGAAGGCGCCGCTGCCGCCGCATGAGAATGTGGAGCGGGCAGCCGCGCTGCTGCGCTCTGGTGCGCGAACCGCGATGATGATTACGGGCAGCGCGCTGCACGGAGAAGGTCTGAAGGCTGCGGGCCAGATCGCCTCGGCAACCGGGGCGAAGTTGTTTGCTCCGTACTCGCTGCCGCGGATGGAACGTGGCGCGGGGCGAGTGCCGGTGCAGCGGTTGCCGTATGTTCCGGACCAGGCGATCGAAACGCTGAAAGAGTTTCGCCAGTTGATTCTGGTCGGCGCGCCGATTCCTGTTTCGTACTTCGCGTATCCCACGAAAAGCAGCGTGCTGTCGCCGCCCGATGGTGTGATGCACGCCTTGGCAAGTCCTACCGAGGATTCGGCGGGAGCGCTCGAAGCGCTGGCTAGCGCGTTGTCGCTCAACGACAAATCGGAAGTATTGACGCAGGCCGCGGAGCGGCCGGCGGCGCCGACAGGTGAGATCACACTGGCAGGGCTAGCGACGACAGTGGCGGCATTGCTGCCGGAGAACTGCATCGTCGTGGACGAAGCGATGACGTCGGGACGGGGGATGATGGCGGCGTCACGCGGAGTGGCGCCGCATGACTGGCTGGGAAATACTGGCGGTTCGATTGGGATTGCGTTGCCGCTGGCGGTGGGGGCTGCGGTGGCGGCGCCCGATCGGCGCGTGCTGTGCCTGACCGCGGACGGCAGCAGCATGTACACGCTGCAGGCCTGGTGGACCATGGCGCGTGAAGGATTGAATGTGACGACGGTGGTTTTTGCGAACCGCGCGTACGCGGTGCTGCAGTGGGAATATTCGGGGCTCGGCGTGGGCGCGCCGGGGCCGCGAGCCGCCGATTTATTCCATATCGGACGGCCGGACATTGATTGGGTGATGATGGCGAAGAGTATGGGCGTTCCGGCGGCGCGGGCGAATTCGCTGGAAAGTTTTGGAGATTTGCTTCGGAAAGGATTCGCCGGTGAAGGGCCTTCGCTGATCGAAATATCGCTGTAAGAATTTTTGCAATTGCGATTCGTATTCGCGTCTACGCAAAACACTTCGCTTTACAATCTCACCTGCAGGCTTTTCAATCCTCTGAACCCGAAGGTCGGAGCCCATTCCGGCTTGGGGCCTACCAACTTCATCTGCGGATAGCGCTGGACCAGTTTTAGAAGTGCCACTTGGCCTTCCAGGCGGGCGAGCTGGCTGCCGATGCAGAAGTGTGGGCCAGCGCTAAAGGCCAGATGCTGATTGTTCAGGCGTTTCAGGTTCAGCTGATTCGGATCCTTGAATTGTCGGGGATCGCGGTTGGCGGCGCCGAGCATGCAGAGAATTGACCAGCGCTTTGGAATTTTCTGGCCGCACACCTCGATGTCTTCTTTCAGCACCCGCGCGGTAAATTGCACGGGACTTTCCCAGCGCAAGATTTCCTCCACGGCCGGACGAATCATTTCCGGCTTGTCGCGCAGCTGCGCGGTTTCTTCGGGATGCTGCAGGAGCGTGTACATGCCGCTGCCGATCAGGTTGCGCGTGGTCTCATGCCCGGCGAAAAGCATGGCGATGCATTGGGCGTAGAGCTCTTCCTCGGTTAGTACTTCTCCTTCTTCCTCGATATCGATCAGCAGGCTGATGAGATCGGTGCCCTTGTTTTTCCGGCGTTCCGCCACGGCGGTGCGGAAATAATCGGTGAGGCCGTGCAGCGCATCCTGCGCGGCGCGCGCCTGTTCGACGGTGCGATTCGGGTTGCCGCGGAACAGGGCGATGTCCCGAGACCATTTCACAAACATGTCGCTCAAAGATTGTGGGATGCCCAGCATTTCTAAAATGATGCGCACTGGCATGGGATTGGCGAACCGATTCATCAATTCCACTTCGGAGCCGGGCTTGAGCGGATCGAGCATGCGATCGACGATAGCTTCGACCTGCGGACGCAAGCCGTCGACCGCGGCCGGGGAAAAACCTTTGTTCAGAAGTTTGCGCAGGCGGGTGTGTTCCGGCGGATCCATGAAAATCATCCATAAGCCCAGCATGCGCGCGAGGTCGGCGAATTCAGCCTGGCTGCCCGGCGGAAGAGTGATGATCATCTGCTGGGCGCGTTTGGCGGAGAGCCGCGGGTCTTTGGCGACCGCGGAACATTCGGCGTGACCAAATACGGCCCAGACCGCCCACTGGCCGCCCATGTCGACGAAGTGCAGCGGGCCTTCTTCGAGCATGCGGGTGTAGGTCGGGTAAGGGTCCTGCAGGACCTCGTCGCTGAAAACGATTTTTCGTTCCGATGCGAGGGGCGGCTTAGCCAAAACTCATCTCCTCGGGCCGATGGGGCGGCTTTACTTCCAGGTGAATAGTAGTGCGATGGAGCAAGTTTAGCATTGTGGGAGTGCCGATACTAAGTGAGCGGATGGGATGGGGGATCCCGATTCCGGATACGCTGCGGCGCCGAATGCGATTCGCAAAGACCGTCGATTTTGCGGATTAGAATTCATCGTTGGCCTGTGTTTTCAATGGTTTACGTTGATTTCTAATTGCTGGTAGCGGATTAGAAAGGGCGGTTGAGCGGGAGGGTGGAGTGATTTGGTTTTGAGGCGGAACATGAACGGCAACATGGGGATCATTATTGCGGTTGCAAAGCTCTCCAGTTGGCATCCGGCCCTCCTGGCATGGACGTCAGCGTTGCTGCACACGATAGCGATGCATGATAACAAATTGGTTGTGGTGACGCAAAAGTACACAACGAGGTTGGAATCGAAGAGAGGTCCTTCGTCGCNNAGCTTTTCGAGTTCGGCTTTTATGACTTTGCCGTTGAGGTTTACGGGCATTTCGGGGACGAAGATGATTTGCGAGGGGCGTTTGTAGGGGGCGAGATTTTTGGCGGCGTGGTCGGCGGCTTCGGCGGCGGGGAGGGATGCGCCGGGGCGGAGTTGGATGAAGGCGAGGACTTCTTCGTCGCCTTCGACGGAACGGCCGAGGACGGCGGAGCGCAGGATGGCGGGATGCGAATTGAGGACGGCTTNNACCTCCTCGCCGAGGTCGGGGTGCGGGATGCCGATCACGGCGACCTCGGCGACCCATGGCAGTTGCTGGATCACCCGCTCGACTTCGGCGGGATAGACGTTGAAACCGAAGCGGACGATCAGGTCCTTGGTGCGGCCGATGATGAAGAGATGGCCACCGCGGAGTTGGGCGAGGTCGCGGGTGTTGAACCAGCCATCGCGGTTAAGCGCTGCGGCGGTTTCTTCGGGAGCATGGTAATAGCCCTGCATGACGTTCGGGCCGCGCACCCACAATTCTCCGACTTCTCCCTCGGCTACGGGATTCCCGGTGGCGTCCACGAATTTCACTTCGATACCCGGGAAGATGCGGCCGACGGAAGTGTCGGTGCGGGGCTCATCGGGATGCGCCTGGGCGATATTGGGCGAGCATTCGGTGACGCCGTAACCGTTGTAGAGCGGCATGCCGAAGAATTTCTCGACGGCGACTTTCACAGAAGGATCGAGCGGCGCGCCGGAGGAAGAGATGATGCGCAGCTCGGGCGTGGTGAAGGCGTCGAGACCTTTGAACTTGGCGTATTCGAGCAGCTGATGAAACATGGCCGGAACGCCGAGGACGACGGTGAGGCGTTCTTTTTCGATGGTCGCCTGGGTGGAGACGGGATCGAAGCGCGGGGCGATGTAGAGCGTGGCTCCGCTGATCAGAGTGCCGAGGAGCACAACGGAAAGGCCAACGGCGTGGGACATGGGCAAAATTCCGTAGAGGCGGTCCGCGGGATTGAGCGAACGAACTTTGGCGGAGATTCCGGCCATGAAAAGCATGTTGCGGTTGCTGAGAACCACACCCTTGGGAAGGCCGGTGGTGCCGGAAGTGTAGATCA
>PMHK01000045.1 GCA_003156635.1 Acidobacteriota bacterium
AATTGTCATCCCGACAGAGCCGCGGCCGCAGCGACGAGGGAGCTCTCTTCGTTTTCAGCAATACTAAGTTCCTGAACCGGGGTGACTAACGATGTGGCTACTGCACGTAATTCTGTTGGCGATTGTTCAAGGCCTGGCTGAACTCCTTCCGATTTCGAGCTCGGCTCACGTGATCGTCGCCGAAAAATTACTGGGAATGGACCCGACCGCGCCAGACACCACTCTGCTGCTGGTAATGCTCCATACCGGGACAATGTTCGCCGTAATTGTTTATTTCTGGAACCGATGGCGCAACGCTTTCCTGCAGAGCGCTGCCGAGTTCAAACAATTTATCGTGGCGTTGATTCTGGCTTCGGCTGTAACCGGCGTAATCGGCTACGGGTTGATCAAAGTGATCGAGCACGTCGCGTTCCCCGGCAAACCTCACGCCTGGGTCGAGGACCTCTTTGGCCGCCTCGACCTCATCGCCGCGGCGCTTGCTGCGGTGGGAGCCCTAATCTTGATCGCCGGGCTGATAGAAAAAAAATCTGTCGCCACGCGAGCCTCAACGAGCCAGGTGGACAACAAACAAGCCGTCGCGATTGGCGCGATGCAAGGCCTATGTTTGCCATTCCGCGGCTTCTCGCGTTCCGGCGCAACCATCTCCACCGCCATGTTGGCGGGCGTTCAGAAAATCCGTGCCGAGGATTTCAGTTTCGCGCTGGCCGTAATTCTCACACCCCCGGCCATTTCTCGCGAAATCTTGAGGTTGCACCAGACCCAACAGTCCGGAATCGTCGCCCTCAACTTGATGCCAAGCCTGGTCGGTGCCGTGTTTTCCTTTCTGGCAGGCTTGCTGGCGCTCAAGTGGCTCAGCCGCTGGCTGGAAGCGGGGCGCTGGTATCTGTTCGGCATCTACTGCATCGTCGCATCAATGGTCGTGGCGTATCTCTACCACGCCGGCTACTAGCTCCCGGCGGATTTTCACGACGCAACGCCATGACACATCGCCCGAAATATCTTTTTTTAATCCGCGAAATCGTTTGATATAGTTCCTGCGTTGCTCGCGTTCCTCCGCCTGGGTCTTGCGCGTTAGCGCCCGCCCGAACCAGGTTTCTTACGCGGCGGCCTTCCCCTATTTGCACTTGTATTAGTTGCTCAGCCTCTGGACGCCACGCAGCGGAGTCCGGGCGCCTGTTAGCGCTATTCGCACACGCGTATTCGCAAAAGGAAAGCGTGTCGTGCAGCGCCGGGCCTCCCGTTAGAATTCTGCGCTGGGCGTTCAGAGTAAAAAGGGGAAATCGTCGTGCGGATCCTTACACCTTCGGACAATAAGAGACTCAACGAAATGGTCGGCTTCGTCGGCCTGAGTCTCGCCATCCTGCTCGCGCTCAGCTTGCTTTCCTATTCGCCACACGACGCGTCGTTCAACGTGTCCGCTCCCTCGCCCGGCGGCGCTCCGGCGCGCAACTGGATTGGTCCAGTGGGCGCTCATATGGCCGATGCGTTCTTCCAGTTCTGCGGGTTCTCGGCGTTTCTGTTCCCTATCGGAATGTTTGTGGTGGCCATGCGCTGGTTTCGCAGCCAACTACTCGAGGCTCCGATAACCAAGATGGTCGGCGCGACCATGTTGCTGGCTTCGCTCTCGTCAGAGCTGGCGCTAATCCACATGCCCGAAGTTCGCGGAGCTTTGCCCGCGGGTGGGCTACTCGGTTCGGTGCTGGCCGATGGCTTGCGCGCGGCGTTTAATCCGCTGGGCGCGAATCTAGTTTCGATTGTCACCTTTTTGACGGCGCTGTTTCTGACTACGAGTTTTTCGTTCCGCACCGCGGGCCAGTGGATGAAAAAGCCGATGACTGCCAATGGCTACTTCGGCCAGATGCTGGCGCGGGCCAAGGAATGGCGCGAGTCGAAAGAGTCGGACCGGCTGCGCAAGCGGGTGGAAGAAATAAAAATCGCCGGACGTCCGGCGGTAGCGCAACAGCGCGTGTCGACCAAAGAAGCCGTCGCAGAGAAGGACGAAGAAGAAGAGGAAGACCAGGAATCAGAGGAACCGCGCAAGCTTTTGAGCCGGATTCCGACCATCATCAAATTCCGCGACGAAGAACCGGCGCCGCCCAAGAAAAAGCCGGCCGCTTCCGAGCCTAAGATCGCCCACGGCAAGACGAATTACAGGTTACCTCCGCCTTCCCTACTGACCATGGCTGAGCGCGGCGAAAAGATGGACGAGAACGAGCTGAAAGAGCGCGCGCGAGCCATCGAAGCAAAATGTTTGGAGTTCGGCATCGGCGGACATATCACGCAGATCAATCCTGGTCCGGTGGTCACCACCTTTGAATTCAAGCCGGAAGCTGGAATTAAATACAGCCGTATCACCGGCCTGGGCGACGATTTGTGCCTCGCGCTGCAAGCCGAATCGATTCTGATCGAGCGTATCCCCGGCAAGTCGACGGTGGGCATCGAAGTTCCCAACGTGCATCGCGAAACCATCGCGCTGCGCGACGTGATCGAATCACCGGAATTCAGCCATTCGCCATCCAAGCTGACCCTACCGTTTGGTAAGGACCTGATCGGCCGCATCCGCGCCGGCGACCTGACCCAGATGCCGCACTTGCTGATCGCCGGTTCCACCGGCACCGGCAAGAGCGTCTTCATCAATTCCCTGCTGATGGGCATGCTGTTCAAAGCCACGCCGGACGAATTGAAACTGGTGCTGATCGATCCGAAACAAGTGGAACTCGGCATGTACGCGAATATTCCGCACTTGCTGACGCCGGTAGTCACCGACGCGAAAGTTGCGGCCAACGTGATGCGCAACGCCACCCGCGAGATGGATCGCCGGCTGAAGCTTCTGGCCGCGCGCGGGGTGCGCAACATCGACCAGTACAACCGGACGTTCGAGAAGGGCCAATCGCTTTCGCTCTTCGACGGCACGGACGAAGACGAACACAAGCCGCTGCCGTACCTGGTCATCATCATCGACGAATTGGCCGACTTGATGATGGTCGATACCAACGGCGTGGAAGAATCGGTGACGCGTTTGGCGCAAATGGCGCGCGCAGTGGGCATCCATTTGATTCTGGCGACGCAACGGCCGTCGGTGGATGTCATCACCGGCTTGATCAAGGCCAACTTTCCGGCGCGCGTGTCGTTTCGCGTGGCCAGCAAGGTGGATTCGCGCACGATTCTGGACGCGAATGGTTCGGAATCGCTCTTGGGCAAGGGCGACATGCTGTATCTGCCCGCGGGGTCGTCGCGCCTGCATCGCATTCACGGGCCATACGTAAACGAGCGCGAAGTGGAAGCGGTTTGCGATTTCTGGAAAGAGCAGGCCAAGGCGACATTCAATGACGATTTGCTGAAACCGCCCAAGGATGAAGGGTCAGCAGGTGGTGGTTCGGCGGCGGACGGCGGCGAAGAAGTGGACGACGATCTGTACCAGGATGCGGTGCGGGTGGTGTGCGAAATGGGCCGCGCGTCGACGTCGACGCTGCAGCGGCGCCTGCGGGTGGGTTACGGGCGTGCGGCGCGGTTGATCGATTTGATGGAGAAAGACGGCATCGTGGGGCCGCCGGATGGAGCGAAGGCGCGCGAGGTTTTGAAGACGCGCGGGTGGATGAAGGAATACGACGATTCGATGAAGTAGGACTCCGCGCCGGTCGCGAAGGTAGGTCAAAAGATCTAGCACAGAGGACGCGGAGAAAAAAACTGAGAAAAGCGGGAGACCGCTGGCCCTCGGCTTAACCGTCTCGTCTCGGTGCCCTCTCTCTCTTGTTCTCTGTGTCCTCTGTGTTAAGTCTTTAGCTCCTGCCGCTTGGCACCATTATCCGGCGACTCGACGAGCGCGCGCTTAAAATACATCGCGGTTTTCGTTTGTCACTTCAGCGCAATTTCCGTAGAATTGAGTGCTGTACCGGTGCCGAGGTAGCTCACTGGTAGAGCGCGGCCCTGAAAAGGCCGGCGTAGCCAGTCCGATTCTGGCCCTCGGCACCATCCCACCTGACAGCGTCATCCCCCCGAGCTTTCGTTTCCACAGTTCTCAGCATTTTGCCGGCTGGGCCTTCGCCGTCCCGGAGTTTCTCTTAAGAACGGCGCGCAGCAGCATGCTAAAAAATGGCAAATCCTCCAGCAAGTACCGTCGGGACAATCGCCGCGGTTCTTTTCCGAGCCGCCACAACCATTCCAGCCCGTTGCGCTGCATCCACACGGGCGCGCGCGGAATCAGGCCGCCGACAAAGCTGAATGACGCGCCAACTCCGATGGCGAACGCTACGCCGGAGCCTGCTCCGTAATCGCACATCCACCGATCCTGCCGCGGAGCGCCCAGCCCTACAAACAAAATATCCGCGCCGCTCGCCCGAATTTTTTCCTGCACCCTTTTGTTTTGCTCCGGGTCTTTGTAAAATCCGAATGCCGGACAATCCCATCCGGCAATTTCCAGACCGGGATGCCGCTGCACGAGTTTTTCGCACGAGTTCGACGCGGCTCCCACGCTGCCGCCGAGCAGGAACACCGAATATCCCTGTTGTTCCGCGAGCTCGCAAGTTCGTTCAAAAAGATCGGTTCCGTTGATCCTTTCTTTTAACGGCGTGCCTAGCATCTTCGCCGCCCACAGCAGCGGCACTCCATCCACCACCACCAGGCTAGCTTGCGCATAAAGTTCCTGGAACTCGGCGCTTTTGCTGTGTTTTACGGTGCAATCGACATTGGGGTTCACAGCATAGGAAAATTGCCGGCGTTCCACGATTTGCTTGACCGCGACCAACGTCTCGGCCATGGTCAAATTGTGATACTCAATTCCCAATAGATGGACCCGTTCCGCCGAGCCCAGGATATCGGAATTCGCTTCCGCCAGTTTTTCAAAATCTGCTTTAGTAGTAATGGAAATTCACCTCTAAGCGAGTTTTTTAACGAAATCGCTTGTTGTTTTTCCTGGGAAAAAGACCTGTTTTCTGCGCGACAACTGTTTACCCGATGGCTGTCAGGAGTTAAAATCATGGTTCGATTCTGCGCCGTTAAATTCAAAAAGGTCGACGGGACACGCACCGTGGCCGATTTCCAGGACTATGACGGTTCCCGTTGCCACGCCGCGAGTGCGCCGAAAATATATATTTGTCGCCACGCCCGGGGGGATCGAAGTGCAGGGCGGCATGGCCACCATGGCCCGCTACATGATTACCGAGTGGCAGAAAGACAACCGCCAACCCGAAATTAAACTCCTCAACACCTACGGTCCTAGCCTCGGCAATATCAAAACCATGCCTTTTTATTTCGCCGCCGGGGTGGTATCGATCGCCGCCAATGGCCTGCTCCGCCGCATCGCCGTCCTGCATCTGCACATGGCCGAGTACGGCAGCGTACTGCGCAAAGGCCTGCTTGCGCGTCTGGGGAAGCTCCTCGGAATTCCAGTCGTAATCCACATGCATGGCGCCAAGTTCACCACCATGTGGCAGACGGCGTCGCCCAGCAGAAAAGCCGCTATGCTCGGCGTGCTAGGCGACGCTGATGCCATCGTCGTTCTGGGCCAATTCTGGCAGCAATTCCTGGTCGAACACCTGCATCAGCCCGCATCCAAAATCCATATCGTCGCCAACGGTGTGCCCGACCCCGGCGCGAAGCCCGTACCAGCGAACGCTCCGCAGAACCTCAATATCCTTTTCGCCGGCCAGGTCGGCGAGCGCAAAGGTGTTGGCGACTTACTCCAGGCTCTCGGTCGCCCAAATCTGCGCGAACTTGAATGGCATCTCACAATCGCGGGCGGCGGGGAAATCGATAGGTACCGCCAGCTCGCCCAACAGCTAGGCATCGCGGAACGCGTCACTTTCCTCGGCTGGGTCGACCTTGATCAGGTCAGCCGCCAGATGCGCACCGCCGACATCTTTGTGCTCCCGTCCTACCAGGAAGGCTTACCCATGGCGATCATCGAAGCGATGGCCAACGCCTTACCGGTGGTCAGCACTCCGGTCGGATCCATTCCAGATATGATCCGCGACGGCGAGACCGGGCTGCTGGTCCCCGCCGGCGACCCTGCGGCGCTTTCTGATGCCTTATTCCGGCTGCTGCAATCCCCCGAAGCTCGCGCCAAAATCGGTGCCGCCGCGCGCCAACTCTACCTCCGCGATTTAACCGTCTCTTCCATGTGCGATCGCCTCGAAACAATATTCAACGGTCTTACTCCTAAGAAGCTGTAGACCTGGTCCAACCTCCAACCCGTGGCAACTTGGCGATGCCGTCGCCGGCGCTATTCGAAGGCCAGCGTCACCCATCCTGGAGGGCTCGCGCCAGTGTGGGTTTCTACGTCCGAGACCGTCTTGCGATACTTTGCGGCGAGGACGGAAGCATAAGCAAAAGTGGTAACCGAACCTTTGGGGTCCCATGGTCCGGAAAAACCTTTCACGCCGGCCTTCGCGCGAGTTTGATCGAAGGGAACATTGCTGTGAGCAAATTCCTGATGGCTTTGTTCACCTTCGGCGTAGGGGACTAGCCAGTCGAGAGCGCGCTCCAGCGAAGAGCCGGTGGGACTCTTATAGTTGTACCAGTCCTGGCCGTGCGCGTGCGCAGCCATGGCGACCAGGAGCAGCGGCTCGAGATCATAAATTACGTAATGCAGCGCGTCCCGGTCCTGAAAATCCGCGACCGTGCCATCGGCTCGAAGGTTGGTGGCAATTTGACGCTCGAAGCCGGTGCGCGCCCTCTTGATGAGCTCGGGATCTCCGGCGGCAAAGGCGGCGAGTGCTCCGAGCTTGAGACGGTGGCTCTGGAAGTTATTCACGCGCGTGGGATCCGGCTTATGGGGGCCTTTGTAGATGGGGTTGCTGGTGTCGGCCTCGGGCGTACCCGGATCGGGGGCTTTTTCAACTTCTGCCAAGTAGCCCTGCGCGAACTGCTGGTCAAAGTTTCGGACCAGCGATTTAACGTCCGGCGGTAGGTCCGAGCTGACCAGGTCATTGGCGACGAAAAAATAATAGAAATCCTGATCGTCAATGGGATTCAACGCCGTCCGGTAGGTGCTGGCCCAGGCTTTAATGAAGCGAGTGGCGGCGTCGAGATATTTGCGTTCGCCGGTGAGGCGATAGGCGAGAGCGAGAGCGGTCATGACCGGCAGGTCGCCCGCAGCTTGAACGCTTTTGTCGTAAGCCGGATCATGCGGGAGCTTGCCCGCGATCTGCAGGAGGGTGACGGGGTTTGGCGAACGTTTCAGGTCATTCATGGCCGCCGCCAAAGTGGATTGGCCGGCAGGGGAAGCGACCTTTGCTTGGATGGAGCGCGCCGCCGAATTCGAGATCAAAGCAAAATCCTGGGCTTTTGCGTTCGCGGGGAAAAAGACCGTCGCAGCTGCGAGAGCCAAGCATAGTAGGGTTCGCATTTTAGTGTGGTGTACTGCTCGGTCTGAATACTCTGAGCCGGTAGGTTATGGGCAGCTCCGCCCTTCACCCATTTCCGGCGCGGATGCTTACGACGCGCGGCGGGCCGTGAAAATCTTTTCTCCACGCAGGAGCGCGTAGGTTGATACCTCCGGCTCCTCGGCGGTGAACTCTTCCAATTCAAATCCCGCGTCGCGAATTCGATCGCGCACGTCGGCCCCGTAGTAACGCACGTGATCTTCCTGGCCAAAATGATGCCGGCGTTGTTGGGGCGTGGTGATGGATGGATTCTCGTAGGTGCGCGACCAGCCCTCCACCAGCGGGAGCATAATAATCGCGATGCCGCCGGGACGAAGCACCCGGCGCATTTCTCTTAACGCTTTGCGGTCATCGACATGTTCGAGAATATGCGAGCAGACGATGCAGCCATGGGTCTGATCGCCGAGTTCGATAGCTTCGATGTTGAGTACCGTGTCGGCTCGGCCCTCTTCGATGTCCGCCGAAGTGTATTTGCAGGCGAGGCCACGGAATAAGGCGGACATCGCTTCTTCGGGGGCAAAATGCAGCACTTCCCTGCCGACGATTTCTTCACGATGTTGGTCCAGCCATAGCTTTAGCAAACGGTGCCGCTCCAGCGCTCCGCAATTAGGACAGCGTGCATCTTTCCGGGGCGGAGACCCGAAGGGCCGGAAATAACCCTCGTAACGGCAAATGCTGCAGACCCGCTTCAGCGCCCTGCTCCGCCGGAACTGTCCAGTCAGGTAGGCATAGTCGTGCGCCAGTTCTTTAACGCGGGCAATTTTTTGATTCACGGCATTTTTCATATTTTCACTCCTGCTCACCATGATCCTCCGGCTTAAAACAAGATCGGAGTCCCTGGCAACTTGGCGCCAGACGTGACCATCCCGCTTATTGCTCCTGACTGACCGCGCGTGCGTCCAGCCGCACTACAGCAGTCCGGGGCCGCGACGCCAATCTCTTCTTCAGTCTGGCCAAGGGCTGCTCCACCAACTTCGCCATCGCCATGCCATATCCGAACACCAGCGGCGCCGCAAGCATTCCCGCCAACATCAAGCTCACGCCCAATCGTTCATTGATGGCGTGAATCACGCAGACGTGAATCAGATACATCGCGTAGGATCGCCGCCCGATTAACCGCACGAAAGAGTGCTCGAGCGCCCGCACCATCGCGCTCTGGGGAAAACTGAGCACAAATACAAAAATCGGCGCTAGCGCCAGCCCCTGAATCGTATACCGCAGCGTATCCGCAAAAATCGGCCCGCGAATTAACATCGAAATCATCAGCGCGGTGATCCCGGCCAACGCCAGTTTGCCGCCGTGTTTCTGGATCCAGTCCGGCACTCCATCAACGAACGGATTCAGGCGTACCGCCAACAGGCAGCCGAACAGGATGGAGTCATACCGCGTGTCCGTTCGATAGTAATTCGTGGTCGAGTGCAGCCATAGAATCGCCACGTATCGCCAAGCCAGCGCCAGGGCGCATAGCCCAGCTAGAATCGCCGACATCTTTGCGTGAGACCAACGCCGGCGCAAACAAAGCAGAAACAGCCAGGGAAACAGCAGGTAAAAGTGTTCTTCCACTCCCAGCGACCACAAAATGCCCAAGCCTCCGGGGATGCCGTGGGGCGTCAAGAAGGTCACATAGTTGGCCAGATACAGCGAAGCCACCACGATCGACTGCCAATACACCGTGCCGACAAAAATTCCGGCCGTAGCCAGCGCCACCCACACCGCGACCGTAACGTACATCGGCGGGAAAATCCGGAAAGTCCGGCGCAGATAGAATTGAGAAATCGAAATCGTTCCGCTGGAATCCGCTTCCAGGCGCAACAGCGTCGTAATCAGATACCCGCTGAGGAAAAAAAAGATGGTCACGCCAATGCCGCCGCGCCCAACAAATTTCTCAAATCCGGAGTGGCCCAGATACACCAGGGCGAAGGCAATCGCCCGGATGCCGTCCAGCCCTGGTATGTACGTCGGAGGTTTAGAGGACACGATTTAGGCTGCTTGGTGGATTCCCTGCTTCAATCGGCTACCGGTGACGTTACTGCGAATTTCGAAACGAACGAGCGATGCTACTCACTGCGTACCGCCAGCCTCTGAACTCCTCGCGCCGCAGTTTTCGCCACGCCGCGATGAACACGCCGCCCCGGCGCATCCAGCGGCGTCGCTGTTCCTTGGCCCGCGTGTCCCGCTTCGCGAGCCAGGGAAAGTCGCGCGCTCGCTTCGCCCGCGTTGGCGATGTTCCAAAAACCATGATGTATGCCAGTCGCGAGCCCGCCGAGACGTTTGGCCCCGCGCTATGCAGCATCCGCGAATGATGGAAGGTGCAACCACCCGCTGGAATTTCGCAGGCCACTGCGTTTCCTTCATCGAAAGCCCCGATGCACTGCAGGGCCTGCGACGTCGGATCATTGTTAGGAGGCCCGTGCTCCAACACTTCGTTCTTGTGGGATTCGGGCAGATAGCGCAGACAACCATTCTCAATCGTCACGTCCTGCAGCGCCACCCACACATTCATCTCGTGGTATTCCATGGCCGGATCGCGAAAAGCCTCGTCCTGGTGCCAGGGCGTCCCGGTGCCGACGTTGGCCTGTTTCAAAATCGCCAGATCGCAGGTGCATCGCGCGTCTTCGCCGAGCACTTGCCTGGCGATGGCCTGCGCATTCTTGAAACACTCCGTGTGATGCAGTTCCGGCAAATAGTTCACCGGATTGATGATTTGGGGCGCAGTCTTTTTTACCTCGTGCTTCTCCCCGGCCAGAAAGTCTTCCTGCGCGCCTTCGTTTTCTCCGACTTTGCGGTCAAAGAGGTCTTTGATTTTGGCCCGCAGTTCCAGTATTTCTTTCGGAGCGGCGAGGCGGTCGAGCACCAGGTAACCCTCGTTCTTGAAGAACGCCACTTGCTCGCCGGTCAGGTGCAGCCCCTTGGTGTCGTCCTGGGTTGCGTCTACGGCCAGCGCCACGCCAATTTTTTGATCACGAGTCAGAGGGATCATCGTTTGACTCTCCTCAAATTCGACTGCTTTGGGCCCCATTCCCACCACGAGCGTGGCGCTGTGTGCAGCGCCGTGCCTCCCCGCCAAAAGTGATCCTCACCCCACTGCCGAATCCGCCACGGAGTCCTTCGCTACGGGCGATTTGGGATGAAATATCCCTCGTATTTTTCGCCGGAAGGAGGATCGCAACAGCCACATTCCGGCGAACAGCGCCACTTCCATAAATCCCGGTTTCCCGTGCTTCCACATTTCCCGGAAGAGTCCCGGCGCTGCGCTCCACGCCCCCTGCATCGAGGCCTCCGCCGCCAACTGGGTGGAAATAAATCCGGCATACGCCCGTGGGGTCATGCGCAACCGGTTCGACTGCAGCCACTCCAGCGACGAACGCCAATCCTGGTTATTCGTAATGGACCCACGCGGCTGTTCGATGTACCAGAGCGCCAGGGGTTCGCGCACAAAATGAAAGGTCACGCCTGCTACCTGGTCCACGCGCAAATACCATTCGGTATCCTGATGCCGCCGCAGTCCGCTGGTGAAAGGCTCCCGCTCGAGCAGCGTCTTTCGCGCCAGTAGCACGGAAGTTTGCACCTGGCCCTCGCCGCGAAACAGGCCGCGCCGGTTGAACAGGTATTCGCAGATTGGCTCGCCCTTCCCTGGATATCTTCTCGGCCAGAGAAATTCACCTCCCGGACTGATGCCGATCATCCCGGTCGAGACAATTGGATAAGGCTCCTTGGCCGCGATCGCCACCGCCGCTTGCTTCTCCAGCTTGGTCGGCAGCCACTCGTCGTCGTCATCCAAAAACGCAATCCATTCTCCGAAGGCGGCCCGCACGCCGGCATTGCGCGCGTCGCACCCGCCCATCGGCTCGGCCAACTCAATCGGGCGGACCCTCGGGTCCGTCTGCGTCGCCAGCGCCTCGGTGGTCTTCGCACACGGGCCGTCGATCACCACCAGAACCTCCAGCTCCCGGTGGGTTTGCGCCAGCGCACTCTGCACCGCCCGCAGCAGGACATCCGGACGATTGCGCGTAGGAATGACGACCGAAATCAACACCTTCGACTCCCTGGGGGCCTGAGTTGCAATCCTTTAGAAAATTCCTGGCGCGTGTGTTGCCTCACGTCTGATAGTCCGGCACCGCGGTGTTGAAATCCGCCGCATCGTCATCTTCGAGAACTGCATTTCGCTGCGTATCCGCCCGCACCGGTTCTCTAGCCTCAAATTTTTGCAGCGCCAGCGAGACATAGATCGCCACGTAAGGCACCCAAAAAAATGACATGATGCGAAGAATGTAGCTCTCGCCCAGATTCAGCACCGCGAAAAACAGCAACACAAATAGCGGCCACTTCGCTTCCCGACTTTCATCGGCTCGAAACAGGCTGCCGGCCCGCCACAGGCACGTGATCAGACCACCCAGAAATACGAGTAATCCGACCATGCCCACACTGAGCAGCAGGTCCAAATACCCGTTGTGGGCGTGAGGTGGACGCCATCCGTTCAAGACGTAGATCACCTGGGCCAGGTCCCTGGACCATTCCACCCAGAAAACGTCGTAGCCGTATCCCAGCCACGGATGCCGGCCGACGGCATTCAGTATTTCGTTCCACATGGGAATGCGATCCGACAGTGTTGAATTGCGCCCCGCGGTTTCGGCAATCACATCGAAATTAACGATCGCCAGTAATGCGCTCGCCGCAAATACGGGGACGAGCGGAACCCACAACGGCAGCGTCCGGCGCTGCGTAACGCGCAGCAGATGTACCACCGGGTACATCACGATGCAGAACGCCAGCGCCAGCATCGCGGTCGCCGATTGGGACAAGACCAGCAAGATGCAGGCGCACACCAGGGTCGCAGTACGCAACCATGTCGGCACGCCCTTCGGTCTGGCCAATGTAAAAATAAGAATGGCAAACGCCGCCAGCGCGCTCATGGTGTTTTTTTGCGGGTAAAGCCCTTTGACTGCTCCGGCATGCAGATCCTGCGAAAGGCCAAAAGAAGGCACGAAGATGGCCGTCGCCGCGCTTCCCAGAACAACCAGCACGGACATCCATCCGAACAAATCCATCTGCTCGTTCCAGTCGAAGCAGCTGGCGATGTAAATTCCAAACGCCGTCACCGCCATTAGAAAGATGGCGTGGCGCGCAGTAAAACGCGGATCGAACGACCACACCGTGGAGGCTACTGCCAAGCCACACAGCGCCACGATCCAGCTTGACCGAAGCGCAGCGGCCAGCAGTTTTCTCCAGTGAATGACCAGCAGCGGAAAAAGCGTCGCACAAAAAATCAGCCGCGCCACGTTCTCCCAAACCTGCGGCAGCGCGCGGCCAGCCATGCCACCCGCCCCAACATTTCCGGCGACCCCGGCGCCGGTGAGGAAGAACAGCGCCACGACCACATACACTTTTTCGAGGTTTCGCAATATTTTCATGCACCTTTCGCGGCAAGCTCAGTACTCATGCGCGCCTCCCTGGCCATCACCACCGTCAAGACGGCGTACATGACCAACGCCAACGTCGCATCGCACGCCAGGCTGGACCAGGCCGCCCCGCGCCAGGAGTACGCCGGAATCAGCCAGAAATTGAGGCCCACGTTCAGCAAAGCCACTGACACCTGGGCCGCCGTGCGATACCCCTGGTACCCTGCGCCGGTGACCGAATCGGAGAACATGTAGGAAATCGTTTTGAGCAAGGGCAGCGGCGCCAGCCAACGCAATGCCTCGACCGTACGCGCAAAATCTTTGCCGATGACGTACGGGAAGAGCGGCGCCAGAACGAACAGTCCGAAAAACGCTAAAACTGAGTAGGCCGCCATTCGTGGCAATAATCGCTTGGCGTAGGCATAGCTGGATCCGAGGCCATGCTGTCCGCTGCGAAAAAAATTCGCATATGCCGCGTCCTTGACCGACCGCACCGGCGTAAAAGCCACATCAATTACGCGGTAGGCCGCGCCGTAAATGCCGGTGGCATCGAGCGTCGAAAGACTGGCCATCATGGTCTTGTCGATGTCGTTGTAGATGGTCTGGGCGCTCAGCCCCGCGCCGAAATAAAAGCCTTCCTTCATCTCCCGCGGAATTCGCGCGAGCTCCAGCGTGGGCGGGCCCAGTTTCCAGTTCACCACTGCAATCGCCACGGCGCACGAAATCGCCGTGCTGCCCAGATAGAACCATCCCAGCGTCAGCGCCGATGCGTGATGCCACACGCTGATGATGATTACCGCGGACACGAGGCGCAGCACAAAGGGCGCCAGGCCCAGGCGTGCCGTAAAGCTGATGCGGTCCATGGACTGAAAGGCGTTTGCTGCCAGATCATTGAGGCGCGCCCCGATCATGTCCGACAAGCAAATCAACACGATCAACAACATGGGAATGGTTCGCGGCAAAATCCAATGGGCCACCAAAACGATCACGCCCATCAAGGCCAAACCGGAGACCAGCAGCGAAAAAAGCGCATTGCCCCAGTACACCGCAAACAGCGACTTGTCCCGGGAAACGTTTTTAATCAGCAGATTTCCGGCGCCTGCTCCGGCAAACGGCGCGGCAATAGCGATCAGCGCTACTGTGCCCACAAACGCACCGTACTCGCGCGAGCCCAGGGCCCGNNCCGCGCGATCAAGACAAAATAGCCGGCCTGTACAATGATGCGCACGCCGTAACCCAGGAACATCCAGACGGAGTTCCGGGCCAGCGCGCTTTCCTTGGCGCGTCCGATCCATAATTTGGCGTGATTAATCATTTTTGAGCTTAAGCGTTGGCCCCAATGGACTGCGTCGCAAAGCCNNTTCCGGTCGCTCCGGATGGACCGTGGGCCGGCCAATGCTGTGATAAATAAATCCGGCGTCGGCTATCGCGGCGGGTTCGTACAAATTCCTGCCGTCGATCATGATGGGATACTTCAGCAGCGAGCGGACCCGCCGCAGGTCCAGCGCCGCGAACTGCGCCCACTCCGTTAAAATCA
>PMHK01000022.1:0-253 GCA_003156635.1 Acidobacteriota bacterium
CAAGCAATATTTCCCGGGTGAAAATCCCATCGGGCAGCAGATTATTTTTCTACACATGGATTCGAAGCCGATGGAAATTGTGGGAATCGTCGAAGACATCAAGGAAGGACAACTGGATACCAACAACCGCGGAGCGATCTACACGCCGATCAATCAGGATCCGGGAAATTACTTCATGGTGGTGGTGCGCACGGCGGGAAATGAAAACGCACTATTGCCGTCGATGATTCAGACGATGCGCAAGATCGATCCG
>PMHK01000022.1:262-2689 GCA_003156635.1 Acidobacteriota bacterium
TATGGAGTGCTGGCGTATTCGACGGAGCAGCGGACGCGGGAGATTGGCGTGCGCATCGCGCTGGGGGCGCAGCGCGGCGCGGTTTATAAAATGATTTTGCGCGAAGCGGGGTGGCTGGCGGTGGCGGGAATTGGGGCGGGGCTGGTTTGCGCGGTGGGCGCGGCGACTTTGATGCGGAAGATGCTGTATGGGACGCAGACGTGGGATGTGCCGACTTTGGTGGGCGTGGCGGTGGTATTGACGGTGGCGGCGTTGGTGGCGAGTTTTATTCCGGCGAGGCGGGCGGCGTCGGTGGATCCGGTGGAGGCGCTAAGGATGGAGTGACGTCGCGGTTTCTAGTGTGGGCCGGGCAAGAATTGGGAATCGAAGAGAGATCCCTCGCCGGCCCAGCAACAACGGCCGAGCCTCGGTCGAGATGACAACGGAAACCGAAGCGAAAAACAAAACGCACACGCGGTGGTGGTGCGGAATTGGCGCGTACGTTATGCTGAAGCACTTTGCTGACGCTGCGCCGCGCTGATTACTTCAGGTTTTGGTTCGTTCTGCTTTGGTTGTTCCTGCCTTGGCGCTGCGCGATTGCGCAGGAGACGGTGTTTGACGTTCCTAGTGCGGACATTCTGGATAAAGGCAAAATTTATGGGGAGTTGGACGGGACCGTGCGCGAGAGCGATCCCTCGGCTACGTTTACGCCGCGGGTGGTGTTTGGCGTGGGGCATGGAGTTGAGGTGGGGTTGAATTTTGACGGGCTGAGCGCGCCGGAAGTGGGGTCGCTGGAAATTTCGCCGACGGTGAAGTGGAGGATCTGGAACGACGCGGACGCGGGGTGGTGTTTTTATGTGGGCGACGATTTATTTTTTCCGGCGACGATGCGGGCGTTTGATGTGGGGAATTACGGGTACGGGTCGTTCGCGAAAACCTGGAAGCATGGGACGCGGGTGGGATTTGGCGGGTACGATTTTACGCAAGAGGTGGTGGCGCGGGGGAATCGGGCTGGCGGGCAGTTTACGTTGGAGCAGACGATTGGGAAGCGGGTGACTTTGGCGGCGGAGTGGTACACGGGGAAAACTTCGGTGGGGTATGTGAATCCGGGGGCGATTTTTAAGATTACTTCGAAGCTTTGTCTGTATACGGCTTATCAGATTGGAAATTATGGCGTGAGGAACGGGAATCATCAGTTTTTGTGGGAGTTTGGGTACAACTTTAATTGATGCGGCTTGGCAGCGTGGCGGAGGGCGGTCTTCGGCGGCGTGGCATCTAAACCCGCACCCTCGGCTGAAAGGCATGACGCAAAGAGTGCGGCACCCGGAAAGGCAAGGCTGCCCGGCTGAAGCCGGCCGCTACAGATGCAAGGACTGGTGGGCGCGCGTTATTGAGTTGAGGCGATTGTTGCGGGCGCGTTGGGCGCACGACTGGTGAGGCGGCGCAGCGCGCGGTCGAGGTCGGCTGGGTCGATGAAGAGGACGTAGGAGGAGAGGACGTCCCATTGGAACATGGGGACGTTGATGGCCCATTCGAGGCTGAGGTGGAAGAGGACGCCGAAGACGAGGAGCGGGTAGCGGAATTTTCTAATCCAGATGGCGGTGCCTAGCAGGAATTCGGCGGCAAGAGCCAGCCACGAGCCGATGCGCAGGATTGCGGGACGCAGCAGGAATTGCGGGATGGGGAAGCGCTGGAATTCGTCGAGATGAAAAATGAAGTAGAGGGCTGAGCCTTCGGTCCACGCGCCGCCTTTCATTTTCCACCAAAAACTGACGAGGTAGAGGAAGGCCAGCTCGAGTTGAATCATGCGCTGGGCCCAGGGCAGGCGGGGGCGGAGCTCTGCGGCAGTCTCGTTGCCGCGACGGATGCGCAGCAGGCGATCGATGGAAAGCGCGGCGCCGGCCGGCGCAAAGATTAGGAAGAAGCCGGAGACGCGGAGGAAAGTGTCGCCGCCGTGGAGAATGAAAAGATTGCGCTGGTCGATCGAGGTGAGGCAGACGTAGACGACGATACTGCTGACGCGGGTGCAGAAACCCAGCGTGAGAGAAATGGCGGCGAGGATGAAAACGACGAAGAGCGCGTTGATGGCGAAATCGGTCGGCGGAATTATCGAAAACAAATTCAGGCGCACGCCAGGTTCGACCGTATGCATAGTGGCGGCGCTGATCCAGGAATGCGGGCCGTACCAGGCGAGCCAGTCGCCGCGGAGCAGGCACGCGGTGGCGAGGACCAGCAGGCCGTAGATGATGCGGAAGACGGCGATGTTCAGCGGGGATTGGGGCTCGAAGAAAAATTTGTTCCACGCGGCGGGGAAGGATTTGAGGCTCACTGCAAATCCTCGGGCTGCACTTCGTAGCGGAAGAAAACGTCCTGATCGAGCGGCGTGCGCGTGTAGGTGCCGTCACCGTCAGGCAAAATGTTGGACCATTTGACCATCAGCCAAACTTG
>PMHK01000247.1 GCA_003156635.1 Acidobacteriota bacterium
CACGAAGATGACCAGCAGCGCGAGTATGACCACTACGGCAAGCATCATTCCAGGCCTCCAGGGACCAGGGAGCGCTCTTAACTTTCTAACCGCGAACTCATTTCCTGCGGCCCAGCATACGGCGGCACTTCTGTGGTGTAAAGCCGTAACGATTTCATCTCACTCGCGAGAGACATTTTTAGTTCGGCGCTACCAGGCTTGGATCCAGGCGATTCGCTTCCTGAAATTCGCTTTTCGCGCCCGCCGCATCGCTCGCCCGCGAAAGCGCCATGCCGCGATTGTAGTGCGCCCGCGCAAAATTCGGATTCAACCGGATCGCTTCCTTATAGCTGTCCGCCGCCGGGCCATATTTTCCTTTATTGAACAGCACGTTCCCCAGATTGAAGCGCGCATCCGCGCTGTCTGGTTTCTCCGCGATGGCCTTGGTAAACGCCGCCTGCGCCCCGTCCAAATCGCCCGCATCCATTTTCGCCGCGCCCAGTCCGATCAGCGCGTCCGTAAAATCCGGCTGTGCCTCGAGCGATTTCTGAAAATATTCCGCAGCTTTCGCCGGATTTTTCGACATGAGATATGAATTCGCCAGATTGTACAGTGCGTGCGCGTCGTTCGGCTTCAGCGCCAATCCTTTTTCGTACTGCGCGATGGCCTCCGGCAATTTGCCCTGGTCCTGATAAGCCAGCGCCAAATTGAAGTCCACGTCGGGACGATCCGGTTTCAGCGCCAGACTCTTCTCGAAACTAGCCACCGCGTCATCGAGCTTGCCTTGCTTATATTGCAAATGCCCCAGCTCAAACCAGCTGTGCGCGTCGCTCGGATCAATCGTCACAATTTCCTGATACTGCGCGATAGCATCGTCCACCCGCCCCGCATGTTGCAGCGCGCTTGCGTAGTTTCCCCGCGCATCCGTGGCCTTCGGCTCCAGTTCAATCGCCCGTTCGTAAACCGGAATCGCCTGGTCCCACTGTTGCGTATTCACCAGCGCCGCGCCCAGGTTGTTCATCGCATCCACGTATTTCGGTGAAAGTTCGATCGCCTTGCGATACGCCGTGATAGCGTCCGGCTCGTTGCCAGACGCCGCCAGCCCCGCACCCATGCCGTTGTAAGCCTGTGGGAATTTCGGATTCATCGCGATCGCTTTTTGATAAGCGGCAATCGAGTCCGCATATTTCTTCTCGTGATACAGCGCCAACCCCAAATTACTCTGCGAAACCGAATCGCTGGGCTTGATCGCCAGCGCCTTGTTGAGATCGGTCACTGCTTCTTCGTCTTTGCCCTTGGAGTCGAGCGCCGTTCCCAGGTTTCCCAGCGCCTCCTCGAACGCCGGATTAATCGTCAGCGCCTCCCGAAACAGGGCAATAGCCTCGTCCACTTTGCCCTTCTGATACAGCGCCAGCCCGCGATTGTTCAGTGCCACCGCGTCATTCAGGCTCTGCGTCGAAATTCTTTCCTGCGCGTGCGTACTTGTCGCGAGCCCCGCGCCCAGCCATAGTAAAATTACTATCAGCGCGCCAGTATTTTTGCTGCGACCGATTGGCCCTGCAATTGTTCCGCGCATAAAAACTCCTCTGCACTACGATGAGCGGCAGAGTATCACAACGCTCGAATCGCCACGGCCGCAGAAATCCCTAGAAATCAGCCCAGTTTCCCGTCTAGTTATCAGTATCACCTGTAGCTAAACCATATATTGTAGAGTAGTCTGCATCGGGAAACTCTCCTCTCAGCATGTTATTCAAGACATTCAGCGCCGCCGTCTTCGGCATCGACGCCTATCTGGTTGAAGTCGACGTTGCGCCCGCCTTCGAAGGTCATTTCACCGTCGTCGGCCTCCCGGACATTGCGGTGAAAGAAAGCCGCGAGCGCATCCGCGCCGCGCAATTGCGGATTCGATTTTCCCGCTACCCACTTCGTCACCATCAATCTCGCGCCCGCGGACATTCGCAAGGAAGGCTCGGCGCTCGATCTGCCCATGGCGCTGGGGCTCGCTGGCTGCCAGGGAACTTTCTTCGGCAAAATTCTCGATACTCACGTTTTCCTTGGCGAGCTTTCGCTGGATGGCGGCGTGCGTTCCGTGCGCGGAGCCCTTTCCGCCGCGCTCGCCGCGCGCGAACGCGGCATCAAAAACGTGGTCGTCCCCGAATCCAACGCCCGCGAAGCTGCGGTGGTCGAAGGCATTCGCGTCTTCGGCGTGAAATCTCTGCCGCAAGCCGTCGATCTGGTCAACGCGCCCGAATCGTTCAAACCGGTCGAGGTCGATACCTCGCAGATGCTCTCCGAAGCCAATCAATATTCCGTTGATATGCGCGACGTGCGCGGTCAAATGTCCGCCAAGCGCGCCCTGGAAGTAGCCTGCGCCGGCGGCCACAACATTTTGCTGATCGGCCCGCCCGGCGCCGGAAAAACCATGCTGGCCAAACGCATCCCTACCATTTTGCCGCCGATGTCGCTCGATGAAGCGATCGAAACCACCCGCATTCACAGTGTTGCGGGAGTCTTGGAAGATGCGCGTGGTCTGGTCGGCACCCGCCCCTATCGTTCGCCGCACCACACCATCAGCGACGCCGGCCTGATCGGCGGTGGCGCGATCCCGCGGCCCGGCGAAGTTTCGCTGGGCCACAACGGCGTTTTGTTTCTCGACGAGCTTCCCGAATTTCAGCGCAACGTGCTGGAAGTCATGCGCCAGCCCCTCGAAGATGGTTCCGTCACCATCGCCCGCGCCGCGCTCTCCGTGAATTTTCCCTCGCGCTTCATGCTCGCCGCCGCGATGAACCCCTGCCCCTGCGGCTTCTTCGGCGACAACACCCGCGAATGTCATTGCTCCCCGATTCAGATTCAGCGCTACGTTTCGAAAATTTCCGGCCCGCTGCTCGATCGCATCGATATTCACATCGAGGTTCCGGCGGTGAAGTACAAAGAACTGCGTGGCGACGTAGAGGTGGAAAGTTCAGCGGCCGTGCGCGAAAGGGTTCTGCGCGCGAGAGAAATCCAAACCAAGCGCTACGCCCGCCGAAAAGAAAATTTATTCGAATTCGCAGATGCCCCCGAAGTTGATCCGCAAAAATTGCGCCATCTCCGCCGAAGGCGAAAAACTCCTCGAAACCGCCATCCAGCGCCTCGGCCTTTCCGCCCGCGCCCACGACCGCATCCTAAAAGTCGCCCGCACCATCGCCGACCTCGAAGCCGCCGACGCCATCGCCCCAAAACATTTGAGCGAGGCCATTCAATACCGCACGCTGGATCGTACTTACTGGGCCTAAGGGGGTTTGAACTGTGAAATCGTCCGTGAATGATTTCATTCGAACTTCGGTGATTTTGATTTGCGCGCTGGCCTTCTGTTCGCCGCTTTTGGCCCAGGAGCCACAGTTCGACGATTTGGCGAAGGATATGACGGATGTGCTCGTCAAATCGAGACGGTACAAGGTTGTGGTCGTGGATTTTTTCGCGGTGGACGCCTACAAGGGCCCCGGCGAAATCAATGACGTCGGGCGCAAGCTGGCCGACGATTTCCGCGCAGCGTTGCTTCGGCGAAACCACGAGATTATTACGGAAGATCGCGCGACGATGATGGATCGACTTCGCGCGCATGATCTCGTAGTCGCCAACCTGACCAGCCCGGCGACGGTCACCTGGATGCTCGGGGATTCAGGCCTCGATGCCTGGGTTTCGGGCGAGATTTCCAATGACCCTGCTGGACTAAAAGTGAAGGTTAGTGCCTACAGGGTGGGCGCGTACTTTCCAGAATTCGAAGGCGAGATTTCCATCCCGTTCACGACGGAGTTGAAAGCGCTGGTTCGCGAGAAGCCACTGCGCAAATTTCCATCCATCGCGCGCGCAGGAGAGAATGGAATCTCGTATCCGGCGTGCATCTACTGCCCGCAAGCCCACTATACCGGTGAGGCGGTCAAAGAAAAGGTCGAAGGCACCGTTGAACTGGAAGCCACGATCGATGAGGCAGGTAAGGCCAAAGATATAGAGGTCAAAGTGGGATTGCCCGGTGGATTAACCGAGTCGGCGGTGGAAGCGGTTACGAATTGGAGATTCAAACCCGCCACCGGCCCGGAGGGAAAGCCCGTGGCCATCAGACAGGTGGTCCAGGTGTGGTTTAGATTTGGTTGATCAGTACGGAAGCTTCTGCTGTGAACGATCTTCCCTTGCCGCTTCAGCGAGCGCGTTTTCGTGCTGCAGCAGCCAGCGTTTGCGTTCCATGCCGCCACCATATCCGGTCAGCGAACCATCCGCCCCGATCACGCGATGGCACGGCACCACCACGCCGATCGGATTTGAGCCATTCGCCAAGCCCACCGCCCGCACCGCCGCCGGCCGCCCGATGCGTTTGGCCAATTCTCCATACGAAATCGTTTTGCCGCAGGGAATCTGGCGCAACGCCTTCCACACTTCGCGCTGAAACTGCGTTCCACCCGTTTTCACCGGCAATTTGTCGATCGCCTTCAAATCTCCCGCGAAATATTTCGTAATCGCCGCCGACAACCCATTCGGGTTGCGAGCTTCCGTCAGCCGGAAACCGTTTTTCCCATAGTGCCGGCTCAGCGAACGATGCAAACCATCCTCGTAGTCCGCGAAATACAAAGCCCGCAAATTTCCTTCGCCGTCCGCCACCACGAACATCTTCCCGATCGGCGTATCGATCCGATCCAGCAGCAATTCCAGAACGTCACTCATGCGCGCCTCCCAAAGCCTGCACCGGCGCGCCGCCCGCGGCCCACAGATGCTGCGCCGCATAGGCCCGCCACGGCCGCCATGATTCCGCGCGCGTCAGCAAGCTCGCCGTCGTCGGACGCGTGCCATCAAATTGCTCGGCGCTACGCAGCAACCCTATGTCCGAAGCCGGAAAAGCGTCGGTTTCGCGCAGAGCGCGCAGGGCAATGTACTGCGCGGTCCATTCCCCCACGCCGCGAATGGTACGCAGACGAGCGATCGCTTCCTCGATCGTTCCAAATGGCCGAAATAAATTCGGCTCTGCCACCACCGCTTCGGCCAATGCCTTCAACGACGCTTGCCGCGCGCCCGGCATTCCCAGCCCAATCGATTTCGCCGCCGCCAAACGCTTCGCGGTAGGGAACACGTGCGTCAACGCGGGATGAACGCGTTCGTTCGCCGGCACAACCCGGCCATGCAACGCGACCAACTGTCCCGCCAGCCCTCGCGCCGCGACCACCGTAATCTGCTGCCCCAGAATCGCGCGCACCGCCAATTCAAAACCGTCCCAACCGCCTGGCGCGCGCAATCCCGGACGTTGCGCCACCAACGGCGCCAGCACCGGATCGCGCGAGAGATGTTCGTCAATCGTCTGAATGTCTGCGCCCAGGTCAAACAGCCGCCGCACCCGCGTCACGATCGCCGGCAGCGATTGCACGTTGGGAAAACGAATCGTCACGCTCAAGCTTTGCCGTTTCGGCAAATGCGCGACCTCGACGCTTCCGACGAATCCGCCAATCTCCACCGTCCGCAGATAGCGTCCGTTCTCAACCACTTCCACACCGGGAATCGCCCGCGCCCGCAGATGACNNGGTAACGCAGTCGCAGCGTAACGCCGGCGTCGGCGCCAGCCGCCGAACCGCCAGAATGTTTTCGTCGCAACGTGCGGGGGGGCCGGTGGAAAAGATCGCGGAATATTTCGTTGAAGCGCCGCACGCTGCCGAATCCCGCGGCCAGCGCCACTTCGGTCATCGGCATTTGCGTTTCATGAATCAGATGTTTGGCAAAAAGTACCCGCCGCGTTTGCGCCACGGCAACCGGCGAAGCTCCCAGATGCTGCAAAAATAATCGACGCAGTTGCCGCTCGCCCAGGCCAAGCCGCTCCGCCAGAATCTCGACGCTGGCGCCGTCGCCATCGAGCGCGCCATCGCTGATCAAAGCCAACGCCCGCGAGACCGTGTTGGAAGTCCCCCGCCACGAAGCCATTTCCGGCGCCGTCTCCGGACGACAGATCAGGCACGGACGAAATCCCGCCTCTTGCGCTGCAGCCGCGGAACCGAAAAATCGGCAGTTCTCAAATTTCGGCGAACGCGCCGAACATACGGGCCGGCAATACACGCCGGTCGACGTTACGCCGACGAAGATCAGGCCGTCGAATCGCGCATCGCGGCTGCGTAAAGCCCGGTAACAAATCTCTCGCTCAGGCAGTTCCATAAACACATTTTCTCACGCCCGGGCCAGCGAAACTCGCGGTTTTCGGACCTGCTCATTTTTGTGCCTGATTCTGCGAGTCGTTTAAGGCTGCGCCTGCGAGTAGTACCCCTGCCGCGTCCGCGCCGTCAGTCCCGATTTCCCAACCTTAATTTCGATCTGATGATATTCATCCGCCTTCGCACTCGGCGGCGCACTAAACCCAATCTCGTAGTACGGCACCGTATCCGCCAGGCATTCCTGCAGCGAGCCCGCCACGTCGTTGCTCAAATCGATCGCCTTGCCCCCGCTCTGAATCGCCAGCACTGGAAGCCCCAAATTTGCCACGTTCACTTGTGACGGCTTGCTCACTCCTTTCAGAAATTCCTGATAATACGAAGCCCGCCCCACTGATTCCGCGGTTCCCAGCGGATTCACGCTATACAGCGTCACCCGCCCCTGCCGCAGTTGGTTCGTGACGCTCACCACGTTGCCAAATATTTCTCGCTGCTGCTTGGAATCCAAGGTCGTATTCGGCCCCGACAGCAAAGGCCAACCGGGAGAAACCCACAACATGATCTTCCGTCCCGGCCGCGCCGCTTCGCTCGTAATCAACTGCGTCAACCCACCCAGCGAATACTGCAACCGTTCCGTCGCCCCGTAGTAGCCGCTCGACCCGTTGATGTCCCGCAGCGCAATCTCATCCTTATCGAGCGCCGCGCTCAGCGCGTTGCCGTCCGTCGAAAAATTGTCGAGCATCTGAACGCCCTTATCCGTGACGATCGCGATCGTCGTCGGGTACGTCAGGTGCCCGCCCTCCACCCGCAGAAACTTGTCAATCTCGATCCGCGCCACGCTGATGATCTGCGGGTCGGCGTTCACCGCATCAATCACTACCGTGACTTCGAGCTTCGCCTCGCGTCCCGTCACGGCCTTAAACGAAGTAATCGTCTGGGGAGCCTTGTTGTCCAATACCGTGAAATCCTGCTGCTGCAAATCCGCCACCGGACGCCCGGACTTCGGCCCAGCTACCACATCGAGCACGATTTGTCCGCCGCCGGCGCCCGGGCCTGCTTGAACCGGCTGCTGCGCCGGCGACCCCGCCGCGCCCAGCCCGGCCAGAATAAATGCCAAACAAATTCTCGTTTTTAAGGACATTTCCGCTACTCCTCGAATTCTTCTAGGGACGCTTTGAACCTGCGTTCCCCGTCCTGGATTGGATGATCCCCGCAGCCAATTGGGTAGACGCGGTTTAGCGTCACGCAGTTTCCGAATCGCCGCACCCGGCCGCCAGTCGCGTCAGGCAGAGACCCCCGTCTCATTGACTTGCCCTCTGCCGCTGTGATACGCATACACGTCCTTGCAGCGAAGGATTTCCCCCAAATTCGGATGGCGGCCAACACACAACGAATCGAAGTGACGCTGGAAACGCTGCTGGAGAGCGTCGACCTCGCGGAAAGCATTACCATGCGGATCGCCGAAGCCGCCGGCTTTCCCGACGAGGAAATTCACAAAATCGGCATGGCCGTGCGCGAAGGCGTCATCAACGCGTATAATTACGGCAACCAGCAGGACCGGCAGAAGAAGATCCTGATGACCGTGGAACTGGCGCCGGAAGATATGACCGTCCGCATCATCGACCAGGGCCAGGGCTTCGAGCTTACCGAGATTCCCGACCCGCTGGCCGAAGAAAACCTGTTGCGCACCTCCGGCCGCGGCCTGTTCCTGATGCGCGCCTTCATGGACGAATTCAAGGTCGAACGCGGCCCCGAAGGCGGCGCCCAACTCGTAATGATCAAGAAACTGCCGCACGTACATTCCGCGAACGGCAAACACCAACCGGAGTAGAATGAATCAGTGAGGTTTCCGTGGCTCTCCAAGGCACCTGCAGGCAAATCGGCGAAGTAGCGATTATCGACTTCAGCGGCAAAATTACGCTCGGCGAGGGCAGCGCCACCCTGCGCAAAACCATCCGCGAGATGGCCGATGGCGGCCAGAAAAAAATCGTCCTCAATCTCGCCGACGTCGACTACATCGATAGCTCCGGCATCGGCGAACTGGTCAGCGGATTCACCACCGTGCGCAGCGCCGGCGGCGAACTGAAGCTGCTGCATCTCACCAAGCGCGTTCACGACATCCTGCAGATCACGCGCCTCTTCACCGTCTTCGACGTCCAATCCGACGAAGCCAACGCCGTCCGCAGCTTCAAGTAGCGCCGCATTCAACCAGCGCAGCACCCAGCCGCCCACACCACCTGTAGCGGCCGGCTTCAGCCGGGCACCGTTTGCTCTGCCTTCCGCTTTTCGTTGTCATCCCGAGCGAGGCGCGCCTTTTGCGCCGACGGGGCCGGGGCCCCAAAACGAAAACTGCAGAGCACCGGAGGTGCGGCACACCCCTCGCGACGCACCGCCTCCCCCAACCACCAACCCCCGTCTTTATGCTATTATTTCGTGTCCTAATTCCTTTTGAGGTGCACCGTTGTCTGACCATCTTTCCCGCAAAGACCTGAAGACGGACGAAGTTCGCGAAACCCTGGCGCAGGGCGCCGGCGCGATCCTCTCCCACCAGAAGCTCACCATCTATATTCTCGCCGTGGCGCTGGCCATCGCTCTTGCCGTTTTCGGTTTCAAGACCTACACCGAACACCAGACCGTCAAAGCAGCCGCCGCCTACGACGACGCTATGAAAGTCTTCGACGCGCGCATCACCGCCCCCGGCGAACCCGCGCAGCCCGGCGAAACCACCTACAACGACGAAAAGACCAAGTACACCCTGGCCGCTCAGAAATTTTCCGATGTAGCCAAAAAGTTCCCGCACACCCGTCCCGGCCAGCTCGCCGGATATTACGCCGGCCTCAGCGACGAAAAACTCGACAAGAATGACGAAGCCAAAAAATGGCTGCAAGGCCTCGCCGATGGCGGCGACTACGATCTGGCCGCCATGGCTCGTTTTGAACTGGCCCAGATGCACGACCGCGCCGGACAAAGCGACGAAGCCGTCAAACTCTACCAAGATCTAATCACCAAGCCTTCCGTGCTGGTTCCCAAGCCGGTGGTGATGCTCACTCTCGCCGAGCACTACAGCGCGAAAAACAATGCTGCCGAAGCGACGCGCCTCTATTCGCTGATCAAATCCGAATATCCCGATACGCCCATCGCCCAGCAAGCCGATCAGGAATTGAACTTACTGCCCGGCAAATCCTAGTCGATATCAGCCTGCGACGATTTCGATTTGCTTCGGCCCAGGCGCTTTTTCAATGGCTTTTTCGCCGCCACCATCTGGTAGCTTCCTTTTACCAGCCCGCGAATTTCAGTCCAATTGAGCGGCGCGGCGTGTACCCGCAAAGTTACCCAGCCATGCTTGCCGATGTAGGGTGTGCGAAAAAATCGCGGGTCATCCAGAAAAATACCCTGCAACAGCGTGCCGACCTTCACGCAGATTCCCAGCTCGCCTTTATATTCTTCCAGCACCGCGAAAATCTTGTTTCCCACCCGAAAGTTGGGGTGGCCAAAAGTAAACGTCTCGGTCGTATCCGGCAAACCCCCGCATATTTTTCTCAACCGCTTCAGGATGGCCTGTTCCGAAATCATTTTGAGCATGATATCAATCCTCGTCGGCGTTTCAGGGCGCAGCCAGAAAATAACTCCGTCCCCGCCGCATTCGCACTAAGATGTACCGCAACCGTGCTCGCCGATTACGCCATGGACGCTCGCCTCTCTCGCGGCCGCCGCTACCCTGAACCCCAGCATTCCTATCGCAATGATTACGCGCGTGACCGCGACCGCGTCATCCATTCACGCGCCTTCCGCCGCCTCGAAGCGAAAACGCAGGTCTTCACCACCCGCTTCTCCGACCATTTTCGCAACCGCCTCACTCACACCCTCGAAGTCGCGCAGATCGCCCGCACCGTCGCCGCCACTCTCGGCCTCAACACCGATCTCACCGAAGCGCTCGCGCTCGTCCACGACATCGGCCATCCGCCCTTCGGCCACGCCGGAGAAAAGCAGCTCGACCTGCGCCTCCGCGAATTCGGCGAGCGCTTCAATCACAATCTCCACGCGCTTTACATCGTCGAACATTTTGAGCAGCGCTACCTGGATTTTCCCGGCCTCAATCTCACTTTCGAAGTCCGCGAAGGAATCATCAAACATTCCCGCGACTATACCGCCGCGGAACATCCCGAGCTCGCCGAATATCTCCTCGACCAGCGCCCTCCGCTCGAGGCTCAGCTCATCGACCTCGTCGACGAAATCGCCTACAACACCGCCGACCTCGACGACGGCTACGAGGCCCATTTGATTCACCTGCCCGAGCTCCGCGCCGACGTACCCCTCTTCGGCCACGCCTACGCCGAAATCGACCGGCGTTATCCCGCCGGCAAAGAAAAGCTAAAATTCAACGAAGCTCTCAAGCAGGTCCTCGACCAACTCGCCACGGACTTGATCGAAAATACCCGGCAGCAAATCAAAGAAGCGGGACTGAAGTCCGTCGAAGATGTCCGCCATCACCCCAAACGACTCGTCACTTTCTCCCCCGAAGCCGCTAAACAAAATGGCGCCCTCAAACGCTTCCTTTTTTCCCGCCTCTATTCCGAACCGGCCATCGCCGAAGACCGCGACCGCTCCATCACCGCCCTCGACGAGCTGTTTACTTTCTTCCTCGATCATCCGGACCAGATGCCGGCCCAATACGCCGAGCAAGCCCGCCACGCGCCGCGCCACCGCATCGTCTGCGACTACATCGCCGGCATGACCGACCACTTCCTGCTGCGCCAGCGCCGCGAACTCCTCGGCGTCACCGCCGAACCCTAGTACCCGCCAGCGTAAATTTGTCATTGCTCGTTTGGTGTCAGCTAGGCAAGCCGCTCCGCGCGTTCCTTGACAACGCCCAACCCGGACCTATAATTGAAATTGATTCAGAAAAACGGGGACGCAAATGTTTTTGGACGTAAACGAACTCGCCGTCCGAAAAGCCCGCATCCGGAAGAGTTATCTTCCCGGTACGCTCGATTTTCATTCGGGAGAATTCCATCAGGTTGAACCGCTCGAGGTCCGCGCGACCGCCGAGCTCGTCGAAGGCCAGATCCGCATCTATGGCAACCTGCACACCCGGGTCGAAATGGTCTGCGCCCGCTGCCTGGACACCGTCGTCGAAGAAATCAGCCGCGATTTCGATCTGTACTACAAGCCCATGACTTCCGTCGCCGCCGACGACGAATATCACCTGAACCTTGACGACACCGAAGTGGCCTTTTTCGAAGGCGATGGCCTTTTCCTCGCCGACATCCTGGCCGAGCAGGTCTTGCTCGCCCTGCCCATGAAAGTCATCTGCCGCAGCGATTGCCGCGGCCTTTGCGCCCACTGTGGCGCCAATCTGAATAACGAAGAGTGTCGTTGCGAGAAGCACGCATCCGACCCTCGCCTGGCCCCGCTGGCCCGCTTGAAGCAGGACTGGTTCAAAAAGCAATAAAACGGTACACTTATCCCTTACCTGTAAGTGCATTTCGTCCGCTCACGGTGGCGGTATGTCAATTAGGAGCTTGTAATGCCCAATCCAAAACGACGTCACTCGCATGCGCGCAAGAACAAGCGTCGTGCACACGATTTTCTTACGCCTCTCTCCCTGGCCACCTGCTCCAACTGCCACGAGAAGAAGCTGCCCCACAATGCGTGCCCTCACTGCGGCTTCTATAACGGCCGCGAAGTGATTGACGTTTCACGCAAGACAGCCTAGATTTCCTTCGCTAACATTTCCCGAACTGGTGACCGTTTGGTTCCTAGTGGTGTATAGATGACCACCATCGCTTTGGATGCCATGGGTGGCGACCATGCGCCGCGCGCAGAAGTCGAAGGCGCGATTCTCGCGGCGCGTGAGCTGGGCGTCCGCATCCTGCTCGTCGGCATCGAAGCCACCGTCAAGCAGGAGCTGGCGCGTCACCGCCTGCGCGGCCTGACCATTGAGGTGGTCCACGCCGCCGAAGTGATCACCATGACCGATTCTCCTTCCCACGCCTTCCGGCGCAAGAAGGAAAGTTCGGCGCATGTCGCGGCGCGCTTGGTCAAAGAGGGCCACGCCGAAGCGTTGGTCAGCATGGGCAACACCGGAGCGGTCATGACCGTCGCGCGCTTTGTGCTGGGCACGCTCGCCGCCGTCGATCGCCCGGCGCTGGCTGCGACTTTTCCCAACATGAAGGAAAAGGTCACCGTCATTCTGGACGTCGGCGCCAACGTCGATTCCAAGCCCGAGCAGATCGAGCAGTTCGCCATCATGGGCGAAATTTATTACCGCACCATCTGGGGAGCGAAGCGCCCACGCGTCGCGTTGCTTTCCATCGGCGAAGAAGAAATGAAGGGCAATGATCTGGTGCGTGAAGCCGCCGCCCGCATCAAGCCTCTGCACCTTAATTTTGTCGGCAACGTGGAAGGCCGCGACGTTTTTCGCGGCGACGTGGACGTCATCGTCTGCGACGGCTTCATCGGCAATATCGCCCTGAAGATCAGCGAAGGCCTGGTCGAGCACATCGGCGGTATGTTGAAGAAAGCCATCAACAGCAGCCTGCGCTCCCAAGTCGGCTACGTCTTGTCCAAGGAAGCCTTCGACAGCTTCCGCAAGCGCACCGATTCATCCGAGTACGGCGGCGCGCCCCTGCTGGGCGTGAATGGCATCACCATCATCGGTCACGGCCGTTCGAATTCCACCGGCGTCAAGAATGCGATTCGCGTCGCCAGCGAACTGTGCCGCGCGCGTTTCAACGAAAAGTTGGAGAAGGAACTCGCTGCTTCAGCCGCCGCAGTAAGAGCCTGAAACACGAAAGCACTCACTATCGGAATCGGCGCCAAGTGATTTTTGCGCCCCAGTGTTGAAGTGTTGAATCGACGTCGAGTGGTTTTTGTAGCGCCTTAAGTAATCTTGGTAGGGCGGGGCTTCCGCCCCGCCACCGGTACGCACTTGACGTGCGGCTTTAGCCGCTGAAGTTCCCGGTTTTGCAGTTGCACCAGTCTCACCGCAAAAAAAAACTATGGGCAAACTCGCATTCTTGTTTCCAGGCCAGGCCTCGCAATATCCCGGCATGGGCCGCGACCTCGCCGACAATTTCCCGGAAGCCAAGGGTGTCTTTGAAGACGCCGATGCTGCCGTCGGCTTCGAACTCTTCAAGATGTGCTGCGACGGCACCGAAGACGAGCTGAAGCTCACCGCCAATACGCAGCCGGCCATTCTCGCCGTCTCCGTCGCTGCCTTTCGCACTCTGGCCAAGCAGGGCATCACGCCCGACTTCGTCGCCGGCCACAGCCTCGGCGAATATTCCGCGCTGGTCTCCGCTGGCGGCCTCGATTTTCCTTCGGCCATAAAATTGGTGCGCGCCCGCGGAACTTACATGCAGGAAGCAGTGCCTCCCGGCGAAGGCGCCATGGCCGCGATTCTCGGCATGTCACCCAGCGACGTAGCCGAAGTCTGCAAAAAAGCCGCGAACGGCGAAGTGCTCTCGCCCGCCAACCTGAATTCTCCGGAACAGACCGTTATTTCCGGCACCGCCGCCGCCGTCAAGCGCGCCGTCGAAATCGCCTCGCAGAGCGGCGCCAAACGCGCCGTGGTCCTGCCCGTCTCCGCGCCCTTTCATTGCGCGTTGATGATGCCTGCGCAAAAACGCCTCGAAGTCGATCTGAATGCCGCCCGCTTCACCGCCCTGAAATTTCCGCTGGTTACCAATGTCGACGCCGAAGCCATCGTCACCGGTGACGAAGCCCGCGACGCGCTGATCCGCCAGGTCACTTCGCCGGTCCGCTGGCTCGATTCCATTCACGAAATGATCGAAGCCGGCGTAAACGTCTTCGTCGAAGTCGGCCCCGGCAAAGTCCTGACCGGCCTGCTCCGCCAGATCGATCGCGGCGTCCGCGTCTTCAACGTCGAAGATTCCGCCAGCCTGAAAAACACGCTGGAGAAAATCGCCCAGGCCCGCACCGAAACCCGCGAAGCCTAGCGCGGACCTAACAAGGAAAATTTGATCTTATGTTTTCACTGAAGGACAAAGTCGCACTCATCACCGGCGCCTCGCAGGGCATCGGCCGCGCCACCGCCCTCGCCCTCGCCGCTTCCGGCGCCAAGGTCGCCGTCGCTGCCCGCAATACCGAAAAGCTGGCCACGCTCGTCGCCGAAATCGAAGCCGCCGGCGGCCAAGCCCTCGCCGTCCCCATGGACGTCGCCGACGCGGCGCAAATCAAAACCGGATTCCAGCAGGTCCTCGCGAAATTCGGCAAGCTCGATATCCTGGTCAACAACGCGGCCATTACCCGCGACACCCTCGCCCTGCGCATGAAGCTCGAAGATTGGGACGCAGTGATTCGCACCAACCTCACCGGCGCGCATCTCTGCATTCAACAGGCGCTGGGCGCGATGCTCAAGCAGCGCTCCGGCCGCATCATCAATATCAGTTCGGTGGTCGCCCAGACCGGCAACGCCGGCCAGGCGAATTACGTCGCGTCCAAGGCGGGCCTGATCGGCCTCACCCGCGCCATCGCCGTCGAAGTCGCCTCGCGCAGCATTACCGTCAACGCCGTCGCGCCCGGTTTCGTCGAATCGCCCATGACCGATCCGCTGTCGCAGGAAATCAAAGACAAAATGAAAGCGATGATCCCGCTGGGCCGTTTCGGACTCGACCGCGACGTCGCCGCCGCCGTCGTCTTCCTCGCCAGCGACGAAGCCGGCTACATCACCGGCCAAGTCCTCGACGTCAACGGCGGCATGTACATGGGATAACGGCGATGATAACCGCAGGGTTCTTAGCGGAGTTCAAGCGCGCGACCGAAGCGAAATCGAAGAATAAATCGATCGATCCAGCGATTAGTGGTTTTCAGATTCGGCCCGAAGCGCGCTGGAATCCGGGACTTTCTGAAGAACTGATCGCCGAATACCAAGCGGTTCTCAACGTTCGCTTTCCTAACGACTTCAAAGCTCTACTGAGGGAAATGAACGGTACCGATCTCTCGAGGTTGAATGTTTACGCCTCAACTGGACACTCACATCTCGAATGGGTCGGGGTTTATTCTTATCCGCGAGACCTAAAAATCGTGAAAGACATGATCGAACTCATTCGCTCAAGTCGTGGCGACATAGCTCGCGACTTGGCGGAGCAGGGTTTTGAACTTCGTGCGGAAGCGAATTTAGTGCCAATCTATGAGCATCGGTATGTGGTTTGCGTGCCGAACGCTGATAGTAGCGTTGTTTTGTCGATCGTTGTCCACGATACGGACGCGATCGTTTATGGGGCTTCGCTAGCAGAATACTTGGAGAGAGAATTTCTCTGAGGGCCAATTTTCTGTCGGTGATGCGCACCCCAACATTTGCAAAGGTTGACCGCGCATTGCGCGGCGCATAGAATAATGCGGTTGCCTTGGGGACGCTTGACTGACCTGCTGTGCGGCCCGTAACGTGAGATCGCAGATACCGGAGGAACTACCAGAATGGCCAGCGTCGAAGAACGCGTGAAGCAGATTATCGTGGAGCAGCTCGGTGTGGACGAAGGCGAAGTGACCCCGACCGCGTCGTTTGTCGACGACCTGGGCGCCGACTCGCTCGATACGGTCGAGCTGGTAATGGCTTTTGAGGAGAATTTCGGCATCGAAATTCCCGATGAAGACGCGGAAAAAATCGCCACCGTGAAAGACGCCGTCGATTACATCGAGAAGCACGCCAAGGGCAAAAAAGAATAACGTTTGCGATCGGGCGGGAGATTCAGCTGACGCAGTGACCCACGCCGTGCCGGAAAATTTCCAGATGCCGGCTCGGCCGCAAGCCACTGAGGACCAAACCAGTGTCGCGCAATCCGGAATCCCGGAACTCCTCCAGCCATCTAATCCCTAAATGGAGAATCAACCTTTGAATCGCCGCGTGGTCGTTACTGGCGTCGGACTGGTCTGCGGTCTCGGCATTGGGACCGAAGAAGTCTGGCGCAACATTCTCGCCGCCAAAAGCGGCATCGGTCCCATCACTCATTTCGATCCCGCTGGTTTCGATTGCCGCATCGCCGGCGAAGTAAAGGGCTTCGAGCCGCTCAACTGGCTCGAGAAAAAAGAACTGAAAAAGACCGGCCGCTTCATTCAGCTGGCGCTCGCCGCCGCGGATTTCGCGATGCAGCAGGCCGCGCTCACCGTCACTCCTGAAATCGCCGACTCCACCGGCGTTTACATCGGCTCCGGCATCGGCGGTTTCGACGTCATCGAGCGCGAACATTCCAAATATCTCGCCGGCGGTCCCGGCAAAATTTCGCCGTTTTTCATTCCGGCCACCATCGTCAATCTCGCTTCCGGCCACGTCTCGATTCGTTACGGCGCCAAGGGTCCCAATTCCGCCACGGCCACAGCCTGCTCCGCGTCGGCCCACGCCATCGGCGACGCCTTCAAAATTATCCAGCGCGGAGCGGCCGATATTATGATCACCGGCGGCACCGAAGCCGCCATCACCCCCATGAGCGTCGGCGGATTCGCCGCCAT
>PMHK01000169.1 GCA_003156635.1 Acidobacteriota bacterium
GTCGTTAGAGATAACGCCGTAACCGGACATGTGCTTTTTGGGGTCACAGATCTTTCGAATCTCTACTTTTGAAATTAGCGGCCAAAGTGAAGAAGCGACGCAGTTGTGAGCCGCAACCCGCTCACCTATACTCGGCGTCTAACGCTTATAATTGGTTTTTGGCGGACGGCGGGGAAGACCGTCACGACTGCGGGAGCGGTTCTTGCGGAATCAAGAAGCGGCGCGTTATGCACGGTGGGCGGCGTGGGCGGCGTTGGGCATCGCGCTGATCGCGGGGGGAGCTTATCTGAAGCGGGCGATTCTGCAGGCGCGGGCGCGGGCGCGGCAGCCGCAGGCGGTGGCGGCGACGGTGGAGCAGCAATCCAACGAATTTTCATTCTCGAAAGTGGAAAATGATCGCACGCTTTTTACGGTGCGCGCTTCGCGCGCGACGCAGTTCAAGGATGAAAACCGAGCGCTGCTGGAAGACGTGTGGATCACGGTGTACGGCCGCGAGGGAAACCGCAACGACAATATTCATACGCGGGAGTGTAATTACGAGCCGAAATCGGGGAATGTGAATTGCCAGGGCGACGTGAAGATCGACCTTTCGGGCGCCGGGCCGGGGCCGGCGAGTGGTGCGGCGAAACTTCCGGCCAACGAAAATAAAACCGCGGAAGTGAAGCCCGCGGTAATCGAAACAAAAAGCGACCAGCCGATTCAAATCACCACGAAAAATCTGTCGTTCAATCGCGAAACGGGGCAAGCGTCGACTCCGGAGGCGGTGCAGTTTCGTTTTCCGGCAGGCGATGGCCGCGCGGTCGGCGTGATTTACGACTCGCAGAACTCCACGGTGCGGCTGCAGCACGATGTGCAGGTGAACATGGCGGCGACCGGAAAAACCAACGGGCTGCCGGTGACGGCGACCGGCGAGACGATGGACATCCGGCGCAACGACCGCATCGTGGTTTTGACCGGCGCGGCCAATGCGCCGGCGGTGGTGCGGCAAGGCGCGCGCGAGCTATTCGCGGGGAAGATTGTGATTGAACTGGATGCCAACTTTCACGCGCAGCATGTGGTGGCCGAAGATCACCCATCCGTACACGGGAAGGACGCGAGCGGAGAATTTACGGCGGCGGGCGAACGGTTTGAAGGGTTTCTGAATCCGGGAGGCTCGATCGAGCGGATCGTGGCCGATGGAAAAGTCGCCGGGACGAATCGCACGAAAACCGGCACCGACACGTTTTCCATGGCGCACGTCGAATTCACCATGCAGGGCAAAGAAAATCTGATCCAGACCATGGCGGCCACGGGTGACGTGGCGTTCGATTCCAGCGCAGGCGCCGATTCGCGGAGCCTGCAGACGCAATCGCTGCTGGTGAAATTTGGCCAGGGCCAGCAGCCGGGCAAAGCGCGAGTGGAAACGGCGGAGACGCTGGCACCGGGGACGATCGTATCGAAAGTGGCGGGAGATTCGACCGAGCTGCGCGCCAAGAAATTTGTGACGCAGTTCAATGCCGCGGGCCAGATGGATAAACTTTTTGGATATTCCGGAGTGGAGATTCGACGGCAGAACGCTGCGGGTGTGCCGCAGAACAGTTCGGCGACCGAGTTGGTGGCGACATTTGGGCCGGGCGGCGATTGGGACACGGTGGATGAAAAAGGAAACGTGAAATTCCAGCAAGGAGATCGCCAGGGAAGCTCGGCGCGGGCGCGCATGGTGCGCGCCACCGATACGATAACGATGGATGGGTCGCCGGTATTGTCGGACGCCATCAGCCGCACCACGGCGTCGAGCGTGGTGATCGATCAGAAGTCGGGAGATATTCGGGCGACGGGCGGGGTGGTTTCGACGTACAGCCCGGCGGCGCAGGCCAGCGCCCAGGCCAATGCACAGTCTGGTGCTCCGTCTGGCGCACAGACGTCGGCGCAGAATACTCCGATGACGCTCGGGACGGGTCCGGGTCATGTGTCGGCGCAAACGCTGACGGGTTCGACGACATCAGGCCACGTGATTTACACCGGACATGCGCGATTGTGGCAGGGCGATTCGGTGCTGCAGGCGAACCAGATCGAAGTGTGGCGCGACGAAAAGAAATTGGTGGCGACCGGGAATGTGGTTGCGGTTTTTCCGCAGGCGGCCGGCACCCAACTGAAGACGCCGCCGACATCGCCGGTGCCGAGCGCAAAGGCCGTATCCACGGCGGCTGATCCGAACGCGCCGCACGGGCCGACGCTGTGGGAGATCCACGCGCCGATGCTGACCTACTGGAGCGATAGCGGAAAAGCGCACCTCGAAGGTGGAGTCACGGCGGATTCGCAGGAAGGCGCGATGGTATCGAAGACGCTGGACGTATTTTTGACGCCCGCTCCGACGCCCGCAGGAGCGCAGACTGGTTCGGCCGCCAAGGCGTCAGCCAACGGGGCGCGCCAACTGGACCATGCGCTGGCGCTGGGTGGCGTCACCGTGAGGCAGGGCGACCGGCGGGGGACGGCCGAACAAGCGGAATACACCGCGGCGGACGGAAAATTCGTGCTTTCCGGCGGAAATCCAATCATTACGGATGNNGCCATTCGTTGACCTTCTTTGTAGCGAATGATACGATTTTGATCGATTCGCAAGAAGGTTCGCGCACGCTCACCAGGCATCGAGTAGAGAAATGAACCGGAATGCTGAAACTCCAAGCCGCCGATCTGAGCAAGTCGTATAGGGGCCGCAAGGTCGTCAACAACATCAGTCTGGAGATTCAGCAGGGTGAAGTGGTTGGGTTGCTAGGGCCGAACGGCGCAGGAAAGACCACGACGTTTTACATTCTGGTAGGTCTCGCGCGCCCCGATTACGGGCGTGTTTTGCTGGATGGCGAGGACATTACCGACCTACCGATGTACCTCCGGGCCCGCAGCGGCATCAGCTACCTTCCCCAGGAACCTTCTGTATTTCGCAAACTGACCGTCGAAGAGAATTTAATGGCGGTGCTCGAGACGCTGCCGCTGACGTCCGAACAGCGGCGCGACCGGGTGGAAGAGCTGCTGGCGCAGATGGGGCTGGAAGGAGTGCGTTACAGCCAGGCGTACGTGCTCTCTGGGGGAGAGCGGCGTAGGCTGGAAATCGCCAGGTCCTTGGTGCTGGCGCCTTCGTTTGTGCTGCTGGATGAGCCCTTTGCGGGCATTGATCCGCTGACGGTGGTGGATATTCAGAAGATTATTGCGGATTTGAGCGCAGCCGGCATCGGGGTACTAGTGACGGATCACAATGTTCGTGACACGCTGGCAGTGACGAATCGGGCTTACATTATTAATGATGGGAAGATTTTATTCGCGGGAACTCCCAGCGAGCTATCCAGCAATAGCGAGGTACGGCGCATCTATCTGGGAGAAGGGTTCAAGCTGAATTAGGCCTTTTGGCGGAATGGAAACGAGATTGTCATGAACTGGCTCGCACCGAAACTTAGCCTCCGCGTGGCGCAGAAGCAGATTCTGACGCCGGGGCTCGTGCAAATGGTGAGCGTGCTCGCGCTGAACCGGCTGGAGCTGCGCGAGATGATCAACCAGGAAATCATGGCCAATCCGGTGCTCGACGAGATTACCGAAGAGACTGCGGCGGCTTCGGACAGCTATCAGGACGAGGCGTTTCTTAAGAAGGAAACCGAAAAAGTTCCGGAAGTGGAAGCGGCGAATCCTTTCGACGAATTCGATTTCAGTTCGTTTTTTGGGCAGTATTTGGATGCCGGCGCGGAACGCTCCGCTGGAACCGAACGCGAAGACATCGAGCGGCCTTCCTTCGACAAGTTTCTTTCTTCGGCGCAAAACCTGGCCGACCATTTGACCTGGCAGCTGAGTATGAGCATCTGCAGTGAAACCGTGCGCAAGATCGCGGACGGGATTATCGGGAACCTGGACGAGAACGGGTATCTGACCGCGACGCTGGAAGAGCTGGCGGCGTCCGGCAATTATTCGATGGAAGATGTGGAAGAAGCGCTGACCATGGTGCAGGAATTCGATCCTCCGGGGATCGCGGCGCGCGATTTGAACGAATGTCTGCAGATGCAATTGAAATTGATCGACCCGCAAAATACGCTGGCCTCGCAGATCATTGCCGAACATTTGAAGCTGCTGCAGAACAATCAATTGAAGGAAGTGGCGCGCGCATTGAACCGGCCGATCGAGCTGGTGAAACGCGCGGTGGACGTAATTAAGCATCTCGACCCGAAGCCGGGGCTGCGTTACAACCACATTGAGCCGCGGCTGGTGGAGCCGGACGTCCAATTCCGCAAAGTGGACGGCGAGTGGCAAGCGCTGATGAACGAAGACGACCTGCCGCAACTGCGGTTGAACCCGATGTACCGCCGGTTGCTGGCGCGCGATGCCGCCGACCGCGATGTGCGCAATTACGTGAAAGAGCGCTTCACCGCGGCGATTCAGCTAATGAAAAATATCGAACAGCGCAAACACACCATCCAGCGGGTGTGCCATTCGATTTTGCGCCGCCAGGGTGATTTTCTGGATTACGGCGCCGATCATCTGAAGCCCATGATGATCAAGGAAGTGGCCGAAGAAGTGGGCGTGCATCCATCGACGGTGAGCCGCGCGGTGGCGAACAAATATGTGCATACGCCGCAGGGCGTGCTGGAGCTGCGCTACTTTTTCAGCGAGTCGGTGAACGGGCCGCAGGGCAGCGAAATGTCGTTGCTGTCGCTGAAGCGGCGCGTGAAGAAAATGATCGAGGATGAAGACACCTCGCACCCGCTGACCGATGAGCAAATCACCAAGCGACTGAGCGAAGAAGGAATTCAGGTCACGCGCCGTACGGTGGCCAAATACCGCGAAGATTTGCGCATCCCCAGCACTCACCGACGACGAGTGAAGGCTTAACCGCCTCCCGTGAAGCGCCCCCGCCCGAAAGCACGAACTTCCAATAGCAGCGCGCGGCAACTGGTAATTCTCACCGGCCTTTCCGGGTCCGGAAAAGGTTCGGTGCTCAATACTTTCGAAGACCTCGGTTTTTATTGCGTGGACAATCTGCCGGTCGCGCTGATTCCGACTTTCAGCGAGCTGTACGTGGAAGGCGTGGAAATTGAACGAGCCGCATTGCTGGTCGATGCGCGCGAAGGCGAGCAGATCGACAAGCTGCCGGCGATTTACCGCAAGCTGGCGGCGGACCAGCCCGCGACTTTGGTTTTTGTCGAGGCCAGCGACGAGGTGCTGAAGCGGCGGTTCAGCGAGACGCGCCGTCCGCACCCGTTGAGCCATGGCGGAAGCATCGGCGAGGGCATCGCCGCCGAACGGCACCGCATGGCGCCGATCCGCCGGCTGGCGGACGTGATTATCGATACGTCGAAATTCACCGTGCATGAGCTGCGGCAGTTCATCATCGACAAGTTTCAGCGGCCGGGCAGCCGTCCGTTGCTGGTTTCGGTGGTGAGTTTTGGATTTCGTTACGGGATTCCGTCGGACGCGGACTTGGTTTTCGATGTGCGGTTTCTACCGAATCCGCATTTTGTGCCGAAGCTGCGGGCGTTTAGCGGAAAAGATCCGAAGGTGGCGCGGTACATTCGATCGTTTCCGCAGACCGGGGAATTTCTACGGAGAATCGAGAGCCTGCTGACGTATTTGATTCCGTTGTACATTCGCGAGGGGAAAAGCTATTTGACCGTGGCGTTGGGATGCACGGGGGGCCGGCATCGTTCGGTGGCGCTGGCGGAAGTGATTCGCCGATATTTGCAGAAGAAAAAGTACTCGGCGAAAGTCGTGCATCGCGATATCGATAAGAGCGTTGCCTGACGACTGTCAGTGAAACTGTAATCGGCAGAAAAAATAAAACATCGGGGTATTTCGAATTTGGCATCCGTAACCAAAGCACCCATCGCCCGCATGACCGAAAGCGCGGAAATCCGCCGGCTGCTGAGTTATCTCGCGCCGTTTACCGGGGCGCTGGCCGTGGGCGTGGCACTCATGGCGGTGATGGGCGCGGCCGACGGGTTGGCGGCGTTCGCGATTAAGCCAGCGCTGGACGTGGTGCTGATTCCGCAGTCGACCATCCAAAAATTAGTGCTGTTTCAAGTTCCCGGATCCGATCACATCATTTACCTGAACTCCTTCGTTCCATCGCGCGTGCACCATGTGTGGTCCGTGTTTGCGCTCGCGCTGTTTTTTATTTTCGTGGTGAAGGCGGTCGCGGAATATTTCGGCAGCACGCTGATCCAGTACGTGGGCCTGGCGGGCATCACCAGCATGCGCAACCGGGTGTACGGCAAGATTATCCAGCAGCCGGTTGGTTTTTTTCACGATAATCCCGTGGGCCGGGTGATGTCGGCGGTGATCGCGGACATCGAGCAACTGCGTGGCGCGTTTTCGGAATACCTGGCGGATTTCTTCCGGCAGATTTTCAGCCTGGTGGCGTTCGTCGGCGTGCTGCTGGTCATCGACTGGCGCATGGCGGTAGGGTCGGCCGTGCTGGTGCCGCTGGTGGTGTGGCCGGTAGGGAAATTGGCGCGGAAAATCCGCGGTTCAACGGAGAAGAGCCGCGCGCGGCTGGCCGATTTGAGCCAGATTTTGCAGGAAACGATCAGCGGCAACCGGGTGGTGAAAGCCTTTGGCATGGAAGGGTTTGAGATTCGCCGGTTTCGGGACGCTTCGCGGAATCTGCTGCGCGAAAATATGCGCTGGATTCGCGCGCTGGCGGCGACCGCGCCAATCATGGACGTGCTCGGCGCGGTAGTGGTGGCCATGATTCTGCTTTTTGCGCGCGGCGAAATAAAAGTCGGACGCATGACGATTGGGTCGTTCGGCGCGTTTACCTTCGCGCTTTTTAAGGCCTACGAGCCGATCAAGCGCATCGGAAACATTTACCAGCTTTTCCTGCAGGCCCTGGGAATTTCGTCGCAGGTTTTCACTCTGCTCGAACTGCCGGAAGAAAAACTCGACGCGCCGGGAGCCAAGGTTCTGCCGCGCTTTTCGCAGACTGTAAAATTTGACGATTTTACTTTCATGTATGACGACGCCGACACTCCCACGCTGACGCAGGTGAATCTGGAGGTCCCGGCGGGTGCGGTGGTGGCGATTGTGGGGTCGAGCGGAGCGGGCAAAACGACGCTGCTCAATATGCTGCCGCGGTTTTATTCACCGACTTCGGGCGCGGTGCGCGTGGACGGCATCGATTTGCGCGACGTGACGCTCCGTTCGCTCCGCGAGCAGATGGCCATCGTCACGCAGGAAACGATTCTTTTCAACGACACGATCTGGAACAACTTGTGCTACGGCCAGCCGAACATTTCGGAAGAAAAAGTGACGGCCGCGGCGAAAGCGGCGCTGGCGCACGACTTCATCATGCAGATGCCGAAAGGGTATCAAACCGAAATTGGCGATCGGGGCCAGCGACTTTCCGGCGGCCAGCGCCAGCGGCTGGCGATCGCCCGNNTTCTGATTCTCGACGAAGCGACGTCCGAGCTGGATTCCGAATCGGAGATGCTGGTGCAGGGCGCGCTGAATAACTTAATGACCGGGCGCACGGTGTTCGTGATCGCGCACCGCCTTTCGACCATTCGCCGCGCCGACTTGATTGCGGTGCTGGAAGGAGGCACAATCCGCGAGCGCGGAACGCACGACGAATTGTTGGCGCGCCGCGGTTTGTACGCGCGGCTGTACGAAATGCAATTCCGCGACGCCGAACCGGCCCGGGCTTCGGAAGCCGTTTGAACATGTCGACCACTGGATCACAATCCGCCGCAGTGAATGCCTCGAAGCCGCGCGTGACCGGCTTGAAGTCGATGACGGGATACGCGCAGGCGCGCGCGGTGGAGAATGATTGGAATCTGCGCATCACGATCCGCAGCGTGAATCACCGGTTTCTCGATTTGCATCTGCGGTTGCCGGAAGGATTCGAACCGGTTGAGCCGCGCATCCGGAAAATTCTGCGCGAGCGGGTGCGGCGCGGGCATCTCGATGTGAACCTGCATTACGAACTGGCCGGTCCCACCGCGGTGGGCGTGAATGAGGAAGTGGCCGCCGCGTATTTAACGGCGATAAATGCGTTGCGCAAACAATTCTCGATTCAGACCGAGCCGGATCTGGCCGCACTGTTTCGTTTGCCGGGAGTGATCGGCGCCGCGACGGG
>PMHK01000002.1 GCA_003156635.1 Acidobacteriota bacterium
GCTTGCGCAGCGCTTTTCGAACAGCTCGGATCAACGCCTGATTCTTCGGCTCAAATTTGGCGATGAAGCTCTGTAACTGCTTTTCGGCATCAGCCGGTTCCATCCGACTACTCTGGGAGCCGGACTTCGTGGGATTTCTCTTCACGGTCTCACGCCTCCCGCCGCAGCCGGTTGGATCGTCACCGCTCGCGACCGCGACCACTAAACCGCTCGTCACCAGCCACTAGGCCACTGCTTCTTTCATCACTCCTTTTCTGCCTCTACTCCGCGCCCTTGTCATACTGCATCGCGCCCACCGAATTTCCTTCTGTATCCTCGAAGAACACCAGACTCCCCACGCCCGCAATCACCGTCTTCTGCATAATCAGTTTTCCGCCATGTTCCTTGATCGCCGCGATGGTCTTGGTGATCGATGGCACCGAAATCGTGCATTCGTATCCCGTCATCTTTTGTCCCGGCACCAGTTCTCGTCGCCCCTGCAGTGAACCCAAAATGCGCGGGCTGGATTCGTCGCCGGTATTGATCATGTAGAATCCCGGAGGTCCCCACGGTTCAAACTTCCAGTCGAATGCGCCTTGGTAGAACTTCTGCGCTCGCTTCAGATCGTCCGCGTTGATCGAATAATGTGCGACATTCGGCATGGCTATGGCCCTCCGCCAAGTTTGAACTCTCGAACCGGGCGCAGAATAGTCGTTCGGACCTTCGGCAAGCTTGCTCTATACTGCCAAGTAATGTCGAGAAAGCGCCAAACCGTCCCTTCACCAAAAAGACCACCAAAAACGCCAGACGGCTCGGTCCTCGTCCGCACCTTTGGAGTCACCTTTACCGAAGGCCACGTGTTGAAGGCCCATCGTCACGAATGGGACCAATTCACCTACGCCACCCACGGTGTGCTCACCATAAAAACCGAAAAGGGAACCTGGGTCATCCCCCCGCATCGCGCGGTCTGGGTTCCAGCCGGAATCGAGCATGTGGAAGTAATGTCCGGCCCGGTCGCGGCGCGTTCGCTGTTTTTCGTGCCCGGCCTGGCGAAATTCCTGCCCCGCGAATGTACCGCCGTGAATGTTTCGCCGCTGCTGCGCGAATTGATCCTGGCCACCATTCGCTTCGGCTACCTCGACCGCAACGTGCCAGCTCAAGCTCGGCTGCTCGCCATCATTCTGGATCAGTTTGAAGCCCTGGCCCAAGCGCCACTGCAACTCAAAACTCCCAGCGATCCCCGCGCTCTACAAATCGCCGCGCTGCTCGAAAAAGATCCCGCATCCCCCAAGCCCCTCCGGACACTGGCTCGCGAAGCCGGCGCCAGCAAGCGCACCATCGAACGTTTATTCAAGGCTGACACGGGAGTTTCGTTTCAGCAGTGGCGCCAGCGTCTCCGCGTGATTCAGGCCCTGCGCCTGCTCGCGTCCGGCGAATCTGTAACCAGCGTCGCCCTCGACGTCGGCTATTCCGGCACCAGCGCCTTCATCGCCATGTTCAGACGCGAACTAGGCACCACCCCCCGCCGCATCTGGAAAGAAAAATCCGCCACAATCCGCCCGAACGTCGCCGATTGAAGAAATGACGCCGCCCGAACGAACGCCACCTGTAGCGGCCGGCTTTAGCCGGGCAGCCTTTGATTTGGATTTTGGTTTTTGACTTTAAATCAGGAGTGAAAAACGATTCGGCTGGCCAAATCCCGCTGCGACGCGGCCAACGTCCTACCGCACCCGCGACCGCCTCTGCGGTTCCTTCACATGCAAATACAAAAACGATTCCACCAGATTCCACGCCAGCGCCGCCACCTTGGGATGGTACGTCGCTCGCGCATCGCAAAAAAATCCGTGATCCGCATCCGAAAAATCCACATTCACAAACGGCTTCCCATTGCGATTGCATTCATCCGCAATCGCCTGCGTCTGCTCCTTGCTGATGTGCTTATCCTTCCCGCCCCAGCAGAATAAAATCGGCGCATTCAGCTGCGGTACTCGCGGCAACAAAGCCGGCGCAATGCTTCCGCCGTAAAACGAAATCGCCGCCTGCAGCGGCAATGTGGTGCACGCCAGGAACGAAACCCGCCCGCCCATGCAAAAACCAATGCTGGCGATGCGGTCGGGCTGCACCGCGGGATCGTTCCGCAGAAATTCATACGCCGCCCGCGCATCTTCAATGTTGCCTTCGTAGCTCATGGCCTGCATGTGCGGAATCGTGGAGGGGAAATCCGTGTACGGCGCCTCAAAACCAGCTGCGGTGCGATGGAACAGTTCCGGCGCGATGGCCGTCACTCCTATTTTCGCAAATCGGCCGGCCACGTCCCGGATATGCGCATTCACTCCAAAAGCTTCTTGAAAAACGATGATCCCCGGATGCTTCCCCCCATGCGAGGGCCGCGCCACGTACGCATTCATGGTCGAACCGTCGGCCACTTTCAGCGCGACATTTTCCGTGACAATCTGGTCCAAGCCCGGAGCCTCCTTCGCGGCTGCCCGCGAAGCGCTCTAGCATAATCGCACCACCCCTAAATAAGAAGCCCGTTTTCACCTCTGAACACGCCTCAAACATGGTCCCTGCCGCGCAGTCTTGGCCCTCAAGGTCGTATAATCGCTTGCGCTCCACAACGCCACTGCCCAAAGGAAGTACGCTCACTTCGAATGAAATTCTACAGCGGCCCGCCCTCCGACCATTTCGACGGCGAACATTTCTTCAACCCTTCCCACGGCCGTCCGCTCGGCGCCGGCAGCCTCTTCCAATGGCTCACCCATCGCCAGCCCGGCCCCTGGCGCAAATGGATCGACGCCGCCCCCGGCCCCATCCCGCCCGACCGCGTCACCGGCGGCGCCATCCGCGCCACCTTCATCGGCCACTCCACCGTCCTCCTCCAAATGGACGGCATCAATATTCTCTGCGATCCCATCTGGTCCAAACGCGCCAGCCCCGTTTCCTTCGCCGGCCCCAAGCGCCATCGTGCCCCCGGCATTCCGTTCGACCACCTTCCGAAAATCGATCTCGTCCTCCAGAGCCACGACCACTACGATCATTTCGACGTCCCCACGCTCCGCCGCCTCGCCTCCCAATGGAAACCAAATTTCGCCGTCCCGCTCGGCGTCGCCCGCCGCCTCCTCGACAAAAAAATCGCCGTCGATTCCCAAATCGCCGAACTCGATTGGTGGCAACCAGCCAAATTTTCGGAATCCATCCGCATCACCGCCGTCCCCGCCTACCATTTTTCCGGCAGGGGACTGCGTGATCGCAACAAAACTCTCTGGTGCGGCTACGCCATCGAATCTCCCTCCGGCACGATCCTGTTCGCCGGCGACACCGCCTACGGCGAGCACTTCTCCGAAATGCGCGTCCGCTTCCCGAAAATCCGCCTGGCCCTAATCCCCATCGGCGCCTACCGCCCCGAATGGTTCATGGGCCCCGTCCACATTTCGCCCGGCGACGCCGTCCGCGCCCACAAAGAATTAGGCGCCGCCACCAGCATCGCCATTCACTTCGGCACCTTCAGCCTGGCCGACGACGGCGAGCACGAACCCGTGGCGGAATTGCAGCGCGCCCTGGACCAGGAAAAAGAACGCCTCCGCTTCTGGACCCTCGACGCCGGCGAAGCCCGCGACATCCCCTAACCCTCAACCGATTGAGCGATGTCATCCCGAAGCGCAGCGAGGGATCTGCTTCTTACGCGCTACGACCGACAA
>PMHK01000001.1:0-13203 GCA_003156635.1 Acidobacteriota bacterium
CAACTACGCGAGTTGCTGACTCGCTATGGTCCGGTCGCACTCATCTGGTTCGACGGCCTGCACAACCAGAGGAAATACGATGGTGCGCACGTGGTCGAAATGATCCGCGCGATACAATCATCGACCCTCGTCAACGACCGTATTGGTGTAGATGCGGACTACGAAACCCCGGAACAATTCATTCCCACCGCTATCCCCACCAAAGACGTGGTGCTGACCGGCGTCGACCCAAAGGTATCCGCAAAGCTGAAGAACACGATTCCCCGTCCGGAAGATTTCCGGCTGTGGGAAACCTGCATGACGATCAACAATACCTGGGCCTATAACGCAAACGATCACGATTACAAATCCGAACAGACCCTGATCAGGGGACTGGTTGAGGTAGCCAGCCGTGGTGGGAATTTCCTGCTGAATGTGGGGCCTCAGCCAGACGGCCAGATCCAGCCGGAATTCCAGCAAAGGCTGCGGGCCATCGGGGAGTGGCTCACACTCAACGGCGACTCGATTTACGGAACAACCTATGGACCGGTACAGGGGGTCCCAGGTTTGCGGACTACGGCCAAGGGCAAGACAATCTATCTGCACCTGTTCGACTGGTCTGCCCCAACCTGCGAGATTGCCGGCATCGAAGCGAGAGTCATGTCGTCGCGGCTGCTGGCGAATGGAAGACCGCTAACCTATCGCCAGACCGAGGGCAAACTGCAGATCGATCTCCCCCAGGAAGCACCCGACGCGAACGTCAGCGTCATCGCCGTCAAGACCTACTAGTGCAATCGATGCCCTATTCTTCATCCGCATCTTTTTGCGTTGTTTGCAGCAACTGATTCAGTTGCTGCAAAACAGATTGTTCGTTGCCACCCTCGACCAGGTGCCTGTGGACAATCACGGCGCCTGCGTCCTGAAAGTCGAGATACCCGTCGAATCGCGGTCGAAGATAGGCATCGTCCAGGGTTTGCAGTGTATTGCGGAAGAAGGAGTTGCATCGCCGGTTGACCTCTGCATCCAGCCATGCCATGCGGTATCCCGGTTGGCCGCCTGCATTGAAGTACAGGTTCGCCTGGCATTGAGCGCTGGCGACGAATTGTGCGTAAGCGACCGCGAGATCTTTTTCCTGGCAACGGGAAGAGACAGCCAGCCCCGCCCCGCCGAGCGTGGAGCGGCAGACAACGTGATTATCCATTGCCAACAGGCCTCCGGTTTCGAGCGTATGTTTTGCATAGCCCGGGCGTGAGTAGTTCGAGTAGCCATACGCAAACGGACAATACGCCGCCGCATCACCGGACGACAGGCTTTCCCAGACAGCGATGGGATTGCGGGAGAAACAGACAGGATCGCAAAGTGAGAGTAGTTGGCGCATCATGCCCAGAGCGCGTACACCTATCTCCACCGCAACCACGATTCCCCGCTTGCCGAATGGTTCTTCCCCCAGCGCTGCACACAGCATGTAGAAATGCATCAGGCTGTCGATGGGAATGGCGGGAACGGCGACCAAACCTGCCTTCGCCAGATCAACCAATTCAGCCCATGTGCGCGGGACNNGCCCGTTCCAGCAGGTCGGGCCGCCAGCCGCTGATGGGCGTGGCTGCATCGATCGCGAGCGCCCACTGGTGGCCTCCGTGCTGGTAACTCTCATGCGAGCTGCCGACCGATTGATTTGCCTGATCGAGCAAGTAGGATGTGGGGATGTATCGATCGAGTGGGAGAAGTACATCGTGCTTCGCCGCATACCCTGAAGAAGGATGGTCGATGACAAGCAGGTCAAACGTTTTCGCCAATTCGTCGATCGGGAAGTCGGCGAAGTGTTGCAGCGATCGAAGTTCCCATTGAATGGAAACCTCCGGATGGAGTTCCGCAAAGCGCTGGGCGGTCGCCACCATCGGCAGGTAGCCGCGTGTGTGACGCCAGGTAATACCTTTCAGCTGAACCACGAGCTGCCGCCTTTCTTACGAAGTAAGTTGCCTCGGAATCTTGCCTGCGGGCCACAGCCAGCTTAGAAGGTTGACCCATTGCCGAAAGGTGGATGGCCTTTGAGTTTGGGATCGTAGGCGTGGAGCGCGGCCAGCTTCTCCGCAGGTACGAAGGAGTCCCAGGAACTGGTGGGCGAGGGAATGGGTACGCTGGTCGAGGTTTCCAGGTGCATGGTAACAATCTGCTGGGCCCGGACCGGAAACCTGTAGGTTGCCGCCGGTCGCACGTCAGATAGTCTGCGCCCCACCAGGTCAGTGAGCATGGCAGTTTGATGGGGAAATAGTACTTTGATGGTTGCAGTTCCGGGTACCCCCCGGGACTCGACGAGTCGCAGCTCGATATGATTGCCCTCGCGGCGCACCGCCTCGACAATCACATTGTCTGAAGTCTCGACGAACGATTGCGCCTGCATCGCCGCCCGCCCCGGTATGGTCTCCAGCACGTTTTGGGTGTAGACGCTCTGCGCCTTAAACCACGCCGCCACCTCCGCATCCTGCAGGTTTTCCATCCAGCGGTACGGATCCGCCACCTTGACCCCGAAGTATTCGTCCGTCACCACCCGCACCGGCGCCACCGGCGGCTTGGCCGCTGCGGCATTTTGCGCCCGCGTTTTGGCCGGCGGCTCCCCGAGCAGCACAACGAAAATGATGGGCAGTATGGCCAGCAGCGGAACCGCGACGAGTCCTCTGCCTTTGCTAGGGCTGGTGAACATCAAATTACCTCCGTGGAGTCAGGGGGAATCGTGACTAGGCCGCTTCGGGCCGCGGAACGCCGCTGATCATATTCGCGCCCGCACCCGGAGTCAATTACCGGCCAGCGTCGCTCCCGCCCCTTCGGTTAACTTCTGGACCGCCATTTCCCCTTTAAAATTGACACTCCGCCGAACCTCGGACTATAGTTTCTCTGCTGACCAATCCATTTCTCCTTAACCGAGCCGTTAGAAAATAATTTTACCGGCGGATGACGTTTTTCCACCGCGTTTGCGCATTGCTAAGTGGAGAGTTTCGCGAGGGTCGCCCCTGGCGGGCCACGCGGCGATCGGCCTGCACCACCCGCCGCGAAGGCCGCACAACCTCTGCGACTTTTTTAACCAGGATGGGTTAAGCACCTCGGGCCCCCTGGGATAGTTTCAGCTACAAGGAGAATGCAAGATGAAACTGAACCAGCCCGGTGGGATATTTGCGGAAAAATTGCTTGTCGTTTTGATTCTGCTCACCTGCCCCGGCCTTGCTTGGGGCCAAAAAAATAAGCCTTCCGCGCCAGCCGCTAAACCTCCAGCCGCCAAACCTGCCGCACCTGCCGCCAAGCCTGCCACACCTGCGGCTCGTCCGACCACCGGCACCGGTGCGCGCCCCACCACCGGAAACACCGCCGGGAATCGCGGTGGAACCGCCGGAACACAGAACCGCAGCAACACCTCCGCCCCCGGCCACACCACCAACGGCACGGGTGCCGGCGCCAACAAGACCAATGCCAGCTCCACCAGTGCAAACAAATCAACCGGCACCGTGCCGCACACCGTCACGCATCCCGGCGGCGGCAAGACGGTCACCACCGCCAGCGGCAATACCCGCAACGTCAACGCTTCCGGCAAAACCACCAGCGTCACCACCAAGAGCGGCGCCACCGCCAAATTTGGTTCCAACGGTAAAGTCACTTCGATCCATTCCGGCAATACCACCATCACCCACGGCGCCGGCGGTCAACGCACCGTCGTCACCCGTCGCGCCGATGGCAGCCGCGTGGTCGCCGGACGTCACGGCGGTTACGTCGCCCATGGCTTCAACCGCGGCGGTCGTGGTTATGAACGCCGCACCTACTACCGCGGTGGACGCGCTTACACTCGCGTCTACGGCCGCGGCTACTATCACGGCTACTACTACAACCACTACTATCCCGGTTACTACTACGGTGGCGGCTACTATGGCTGGGCTTACGGCGGCTGGGGTGCTCCAGTGGCCTGGAGCTGGGGTTGGGGCGGTAACCCGTGGTACGGATACTATGGCTACTATTTCAATCCCTATCCGGTCTACGCCGCGCCCGCATTCTGGCTAACCGATTACATCATCGCCGCGAACTTGCAAGCCGCTTACGCCGCATCCGCTGCCGCCGGCGCTGCAGTAGCCGCCAACAACGACGCAGCCGCAGCCAACGCCAACGCCGCAGCGGCCAATGCGAACGCTGCCGCAGCCAACGCCAATTACGCCGCGCAAAACGGCGGTGGTGGCCAGCAAGTGGCCCAGAACGATCAAGGCGGTGGTGGCGGCGGTCAAGTCGTCCTCACTCCCGAAGTCAAACAGGCCATCGCCGACGAAGTGAAGGCGGAAATCCTCGCCGAGCAGCAAGCTTCGCAGCAGAGCGGCCCGCAAGCGCCGCAAGCTCCAGCCGCAGCACCGGCCGCGACGCCCGCTTCGGATACTTCCTCCGCGGACGCCGATGGCCCGGTCACTGCGCCAGCCGGAACTCCGGAAGTCGTTCCCGACGCGCTCAATCCCAACAACCGCACCTTCATCGTCGCGGATTCCATCACCCCGGATCTTCCGGACGGTACCCAGTGCACCCTGACCCAGGGCGACGTGCTGACCCGCCTGGACGACACGCCGGATGCCAACGCCAGCGTCAAAGTCATGGTCAGCGGCAGCCAGAAGAGCGACTGCAAATCCGGCAGCCAGATCGCCGTCAAGGTCAACGACCTCCAGGAAATGCACAATCATTTCCGCGAGCAGATTGACGACGGCCTCGGCGAGATGGCCAAGAAGCAAGGAACCGGCGGCATGCCCGCCGCTCCGGCCGGCTCAGCTGTGGCGAAAGCCAATCCGGAAGGAACCGCTCAGCCCGATCTGACCGCCCAGGCGGACATTGAAAAATCCTCCGCGCAGGCCGATCAAACCGAAAAAGAAGTCCAAGTCGCCGCTAACGAAGGCGTCGGTAGCTAGCCAAACCAAAACGGGGAGCCAGCGCAGCACCATCGCGCCAGCTCCCCGTTTTAATTCACCTCGATTTTCTCATACTTGACGCCAACTAAAAAAACCGTCATTCCGAACCGCAGCGAGGGCCCCGTTTTTCGTAAGCGCCAGCGACAACCGGTGAATTGGCAAAGCGCCCGGAGCGCCACCTGTAGCGGCCGGCGCAGCCGGGCAGAAGTTGATTTTGGTTCTCGGTGATTATGAAATTGTCTTTGAAGGGTTCGGAGTTTCCTGAAGCCCCAAATTTTAATTCCGAAATCGCACCTTTTGCGGCACAATCCGCATACAAAAGTAAGGAGAATTCCGAATGATCCGTAAAATGACTCTCAGCGCGACCATCACCGCCGCACTCTTTTTCGCCGCCCCGGCGCACGCGCAGGACATGACCACGCTGCAGAACGACCTCAACGCCAAATACAAATCCGGCACCGTACTGGTCATCCAGAAAAACGGCATCACCGGCGAGGCGCCCAACAATCTCGCGCCGCCCTGCCCTTCCACCTGGCGGGACAACGCCCTGCACGCCGCCAACGGCATGTGTACGCTCGTCGAAAAGAATTATTCCAAAGCGCTCGCCACCGGCGACAAAGTGAATCCGACCAGCGTCGTGATCCACGCCAAGGACGAAAAAGTCACCGTCAACTTCACCGAATGCGATTCCTGCAACGGCGGCGACGCCTCTTCCTACCGCGGCACCGTCACTTTCGTATTTCCCAAGGGCTATCTCGAGGGCGGCGCCGACGCCGGCCAAATCGCCGACGTCATCAGCCAGGTCCTCGCCCCTCCGGATCCCAACGCGGATCAAAATCAGCAACAACAGGGCGGCCAGCAGCAACAAGGTGGCGACCAACAACAAGCCCAGCAGCCGCAGCAACAAGCGCCGGCCCAACCGCCCGCGCCCCCAGCCAGCATCCAACTGGGCCAAACGGTCGACCAGGTGACGGCCAGCTTCGGCCCTCCAGAAAAAATCGTCAACCTCGGCACCAAACAGATTTACGTCTACAAAGATCTAAAAGTCACCTTCGTCAACGGCAAAGTCACCGACGTCCAATAGCCAGCACCAAGTCGCGAATCGCCAACCACAAAGTTTCCACACCGATCGATCGGTAGGGACGGGTCTCAGACCCGCCCGAGCCCGTCTACGACCTTTCCCCGCCCCACCACACCCACTAAAATGACCGGTTCACCAAGGAGAAACCAAAAATGCCTCTAGTTCAAATCGCCCTCCGTGCCGGCACCACTCCCGAATATCGCGCCGCCTTAGCCGACGCCGTCCACCGCGCCATGGTCGAAGCCATCGCCATCCCCGCCGACGACCGCTTCCAAATCATCACCGAGCACGCCCCCGCCAACCTGCTCTACGACCCACACTACCTCGGCGTCCACCGCTCCGATCGAGTGGTCTTCATCCACATCACCCTCAGCCACGGCCGCAAGCCCCAACAAAAACGCAAACTCTACAAACGCATCACCGAACTCCTCGCCCAATCCCCCGGAGTCCCGCCCAACGAAATCGTAATCGTCCTCTCCGAAACCGCCTGGGAAAATTGGTCCTTCGGCAACGGCGACGCGCAATACATGGACACGTAAACTTTGCATCCATCGTCAACGCTTACCAGTTGCGGATGCCCGCCTTACGCGTTCGTCCCGCCGTCCACCGTCAAATTCGCTCCGGTAATGTACGCCGCCCCCGGCCCGGCCACGAACGCCACCAGCGCCGCCACCTCATCCACCGTCCCATACCGCTTGAGCGCCGTATTCGCCACCTGCGGCGTCGCCCAATCCCCCGCCGCCGGATTCAAATCCGTGTCGATCGGCCCGGGCTGCACATTGTTCACCGTAATTCCACGCGGCCCCACTTCCCGCGACAATCCCTGCGTAAACATTTTCACCGCGCCCTTGGTTGCTCCGTACGCCGCCAGACCCGGCGTCATATTTTTTTCACCCACGCACGAACCGATCATGATCACCCGCCCGCCTTCCTTCATGTGCTTCAACGCCGCCTGCGTCGCCACCATCGCCGCGCGCACATTCAGGTTGAACATCAAATCGATCTCTTCCAAGGTCGCCTCTTCGAACGGCTTTGGAATCGCTGTCCCGGCGTTGTTCACCAAAATATCCAGGCGCCCGAATTTCTCCACCGTCTTCGCCACCGACGCCTTCACCGCTGCCGCGTCCAGCGAATCCGCCTGAATCGCCAAAGCCTTCCCGCCCGTGCCTTCAATTTCCTTCACCACTTTCGCCGCGGCCTCCGCCCCCTTCGTATACGTAATCGCCACGCTCGCGCCATGCTTCGCCAAAGCCTTCGCGATCCCCGCGCCAATCCCCCGCGAACCGCCAGTAACCAACGCCACCTTCCCAGCTAAATGAGACATCAGGGCCTCCGCCAAAAGAAAGTTTCCACTTTTTTTGGATGATGCGTCAAAGGTCGGCGGTTCAAGAATACTTCGGCTTCCGTCGGCCCATTTGGAATTTTGCTTTCCCGCAGCTGGTATTTTCGAAAGAATAGGAAAATGCCCGAACCGCATAAGTACGCCCGAGTCGAGCGCGAACGCCGGTTCCTGCTCCACCAATTTCCCACTGGCGTCAATGTCGCGGGCACCAGTCGGATCCACGATCGCTACATCGCGGACACCACGCTGCGCTTGCGAGAACTGCAGGAAGACGGTCGCGCACCCGTATTCAAACTCACCCAGAAGCTCTCCGCGCCCGCGAGTGGAGCGCAGCAAGGACTAATCACCACTATGTATCTCGCGGAAAGTGAGTTTCGGCTGCTCGCGCAACTTCCAGCGAACGAAATCCGCAAAACTCGATGCAGCGTGCCGCCTTTCGGCATCGATGTGTTCCACGACACGCTGGAAGGTCTGTTCCTGGCCGAAGCGGAATTTGACACGCCGCTCGAAGCGGACGCGCTGGCGCTTCCTTCTTTTATTCTGCGAGAAGTATCCGCCGACCGGCGATTCACCGGAGGCGAATTGGCCCGCGCCTCGCGACGGGACCTTCAGTTCTTGCTGCTGGAAAACGGCATCAGCTCGATCTCATTGTGATTCACTAAGAGAACAAGAATGCAATCCGGATTAAAGTGAAAAAACGAATTCAGTCGGTTTAGGCTTTCGCCGCGCCTTTCAGAATCAACCCCAACCGAGGGAGGGAACCAATGAAAGCAGCAATCATAACGGGACTTAATCAAACTCCGGTGTACGGCGATTTCGCCGAACCCGTCGCGGACTCCGGCGAAGAACTCATCGCCGTCACCGCTGCCGCGCTCACCCACCTCACCAAAAGCCGCGCCTCCGGCTCGCACTATAGTGCCGATCGCGTTTTTCCCGCCGTCGTCGGTGTCGATGGAGTCGGCAAAACCAAAGACGGCCGTCGCGTTTATTTCACCCTGCCCGCCGCGCCTTTTGGCGCCATGGCCGAAAAAACTCGCGTGCGTTCTTCGCATTGCATCCCCATTCCCGATGGCCTCGACGACGTCACCGCCGCAGCCATCGCCAATCCCGGAATGTCTTGTTGGGCCGCGCTCGTCGAACGCGCCCGCCTCCAACCCGGCGAAACCGTGCTGGTCAACGGCGCCACCGGCGCCGCGGGCCGACTCGCGGTCCAGGTCGCCAAGCATCTCGGCGCAACCAAAGTGATTGCCACCGGCCGCGATCAGGATGCGGTCGAAAAGTTGACCGCCTTCGGCGCCGATGCCGTGATTCCCTTTCATCTCGACGATTCCGATCCCTCGTCGGTCACCAAGTACGAACACGCGCTGCAAGAGCAATTCTCCGAAGGCGTCGATGTCGTCCTCGATTATCTGTGGGGAAAAAGCGCGGAGACGATAATGATCTCCGCCGCGAAAGCCGGCCCCGAAGGCCGCGCCATTCGTTTCGTTCAAATCGGCGAAATGAGCAATCAAAAAGTCGAGCTTTCCGGCGCAGCCTTCCGTTCCTCCGCCTTGGTTCTGATGGGCAGCGGAATCAACAGCGTCCCTTTCACCGCGCTGCTCGCCGCCATCCGTGGCGTCTTCCAAGCCGTGAATCCCGCCAAACTGAAAATCTACACGAAAGCCGTTCCACTTTCGCAGGTCGAAAAAACCTGGAACGCCGACACCGGCCCCGACCGCGTCGTCTTCCTTCCGGGCAAATAGCCGACGCGCAAATTTATTCCGTGAACTGCCTGCCTCAATCCCAACGATCCGCTTCTTCGCCAAGGCACGAGCCGCCACGCACCCGCACTTGGCCGTCATCCAGAGGAGCGCAGCGACGAAGGATCTCTCTTCGATTGCGTCCGCGCCCAGCCTCATACCCCAGGCAGATTTTCGCCTCTTCTCGATTTACACCGCACCACGCGCGGGCCGCCCCTACTCCGCAATCATCCCAATCGTCCTCAGCCACTTCTCCACCAACTCTGGCCAATCCGTAACCGGAAACTTCGTCTTCCGCAATCCAAACGCATGCCCGCCCTGCGCATATATATGCATCTCCGCCGGCACTCCCGCCTTCTTCAACGCTTCAAAATAAACCAGCGAATTCTCCACGTCGTCCACCGGATCGTCTTCATCCTGCACCACAAAAGTCGGCGGCGTCTCGCGCGTCGGACGAATCTCCGGATTCAACCCAAAATTCTCATCATGCAACCGCAAATGCCCCGGATACAAAACCACCGCGAAATCCGGCCGGCAACTCACTTCGTCCGCCGCATCCACCGCCGCATACAAACGCCTCGCGTACCGCGTGCTGATCGCCGCCACCAGATGCCCGCCCGCCGAAAATCCCAGCACGCCAATCTTGTGCGGATCGGTCCCCCACTCCGCCGCGCGATAACGCACCAACCCTACCGTCCGCTGCGCATCCTCCAACGCCATCGGCGCCCGTGGATACACCTGGCACTTACATTTCTCCACCCAATGCGGCCCGGTATTGGGCACGCGATACTTCAACAACACGCATGTCATCCCCCTCGACGTCAGCCAATCGCAAACTTCCGTGCCTTCCAAATCAATCGCCAGGTCTTGATATCCGCCGCCGGGAAACACAATCATCGCCACGCCCGTATTTTTTCCCGCCGGCGAATACACCGTCATCGTCGGCCGCGTCACATTAAATACGCCCACCGTCCGCCGCCCCGCAATCAGCTCGTCTTTCCCCGACGTTTCCACCCTTTCCGGCCCCACGCGATCCTGCAAGCCGGCGTCCGGCGCCACTCCCGGCCAGATCTGAATCTGCGCATGCCCCGCCGAAGGCTCCCATCCACCACTTCGCATCGTCGTCTCACCGCTCTGCGCCCGGCCAGCCGCCTGCGCGCCAGCCCCGCCGCACACCATCAAGAACCAGAAAATAAAAATCAATATCCTCATCGCCAAATCCCCCTTTCCGTTTTTCCCGTTGCCGTTGCCGTTGACTTCGCTTTTGCTTTCGTCGCTTCCTTCATTCCTAACGATCCGCTTCTTTGCCAACGCACCAGCCGCCACTCACCCGCACTTGGCCGTCATCCAGAGGAGCGCAGCGACGAAGGACCTCTCTTCGATTTCCATCCCGCCCAGACCCATCACCGCCTCCAACGCCTTCGCCTTCTCTTCATCCCCAAACTCCGCAAATCTACGGACCCATCCCCAGCAAACCCCGCCCCTAGCCCGTCCCATCGCCCGCGACGCCCGCCAGCCCCGCAACCTTAACAAAACAAAACCCCTCCCCACCCGCAACCCCTGCGAGTACTATCAACCCGTCCCACCAAGTACTCCCCAAATGTAACCACTCCTCTAGTGTCTCCGGCGCTCCCCCTGGCTAAATTTGTCTCTCGAAAGCGTTTCGCACACGAGGCCCGCAATCGAATGAGTCACGGCTCAATTTTCCGGTTTCAGTCCCAGGCCAGCGCCATCACCGGCGTCACCGCCTCCGATTTCCATCACGCCGCGATCGATGCTGACGCCAGCGCCCGCCTCGCCGCCATGGACCGCGCCTTCACCGAACACGAAGAAGGCCACCTCGAAGCCGTCGAAGACACCCAAAAGGAATTCGACCAAATCAAACCCGAGCAAGCCGCCGATCAAGTTGCGGATCAAATCGCGGATCAAATCAACGAACCATCCGTCGTCGACCAGGAAGCACCACAACAAGTAGCCGCATCCTCTCCGGCGCCCGAAAGCGCCGCCCCTGAAGCCGTTCGTGACTCACTCGAACTCGCGCACATCGAAGAAGAAATGCTCGCGGCCCTCACCGCCCAAGCCGACGCCGCCCGCGCCACCGCGCGCCCATGCTCCTCCAAAATTTGCGCAGACCACGAAATCGATCTCAACGATCCCCTCGCCATTCTTTCGCAGGCCATCGCACCGCAGCCGGTGAACGATCTCAGCGCGGTTCCCGAAGTCGACTTGGCTCAAGTCGAATCGAACGACGCGCCAGCCGAAATCCCCGCCGAAGAATTGCCAGAAGCTTTGCCGGAAGCGGTCTCGGCGGAACTGGTCGAAGCATCCACGGAAGTAGCAGCCGAACCAACGCCCGAAGAAGTAGTCAACGCAGAAACCATCCAAGCAGCGAGCGCCTCAACCGAAGAAAATCAAAATACTCTCCAAGGAATTACCGAAGCCGCTGCCGAAGTCCTCGGCATATCCGCTGCCGTCGAAGCCGCCGGCGAAATGCTCGTGCCGCACTCCGCCGCGTCCGAATCATTCGCGGATGACTTCAGCCCGATCGAGACCGCCCTGGCCGAATCTGAATCCGCACTCGATGCCGACGCCGATTCCGCCGCGCCAGCTCCGCTCGAAGTCACGCCCATCCTCGACGCGTCCGGCGAACTGCAACCCGGCGCCGACGACTACACGCCTCCAGCCCCTTTTGAAATTCACGTTCCGGAAGCTCTAGTCGTCGCCGCCACGCCGGCCCTCGAAGTAGCGGACGAATCAGCAACCGCCGCGACCACGCCGAATGTCTCAGCCGGTGAACTCAGCGAATCTTTCGACCTCGACTCCCTCTGCGCGCCCACCGCCGCCGAACAGCTCACCGACAAAACCCTCGACGCCACCATCGAGCAAGCCATCGCCCAGGAAGAAGCCGTCGCCGAAATCAAAGCCGCCGCCGAAGAATTTGTCACTGCCCAAATCGCGCACGACGCCTGCGTCGAAGCGCAGCTCACCACGCAATCGTCCACGCCCTGCCCGCCGGTCGCCGCCGCCGTAACTGAAACCGTCGCCGCCTCGCCCCTCGAATCCGCCGCTGCAGCCTTGAAAGCCGAACCCGCCTCCGACCGCCGCAAGAAACGCCGCGCCCTCATCTCCTCGCCGATTCGCGTCCGCTCCATCGACGTCACCACCAGCGGCCCCGACGAAATCGCCACCACCATCGACGTTTCGCGCTACGGCATTCTTTTCGAAACCGTGCTCGACACCTACCAGCGCGGCATGGACGTCGCCGTCGTTTTCCCCTATCACAAAAACGCCACTGGCCAGCAAGGCGAGCAGTTCGGCCGCGTCGTCCGCCTGCACGAATTGCCGAACAACCGCCACGCCGTGGCCATCGCGCTCGGTGTCGGCATCGGCGAACATCTCGTCGATTCCTCCGGCCGCCAGCTCGCCAAAGAACCCGTCCAGATTTCGAATTCTCCCGCGCCCGTCGCCAAAAAACTTCTGGTCCTGGTCGCGGATTCCGACGCGATGCTCCGCGACACCACCAAATTGTATTTGCAGAATGAAGGCTACGAAGTCATCGCCGTCTCGGCCGCCAGCGACGCCCGCGAAGTTCTCAACATGTTCATGCCCGCCATGATCGTCGCCGAAATCGAAGGCGATGGCGACGTGCTCCCCGGCCTCGACCTCTGCGCCCACGTTAAATCCAGCCCCAGCCTGAAACACGTTCCGGTCGTGCTCACTTCACGCAGCGCCTACCCCAGCGATTACTCCAACGCCCACTCCATGGGCGCGGTCGTCTGTATGGCCAAGCCCTACAAACTCGAACGCCTCGGCCACATCGTCCGTCTCCTCGCCCCGTTACCGGAACACCTGCAAGCCCCCAGCACCCAACGCGTCCCCGATCCCACCCGCGGCTTCCGCAGCGAAGCCAGCGTAGCCCTGCGCCAAAGCTTCACCAACGACAAACAACGCAATGGCAACACCAAAAAATCCGCCGGCAACGGCTCCGCCGCCAACCTGAAATCCAAATTCAAATTCCCCACCTTCCGCTAGCCGGAGTTGCGAAGGGCGCGGGTTTAGATTAGCGCTCGCCCTAACGCCCTGACGGTGACGGAGGCGTCACTGCCAACGCGCCTCCGTTTTTGGCCGTCATCCAGA
>PMHK01000001.1:13223-13353 GCA_003156635.1 Acidobacteriota bacterium
AAGGGCCGGGAACAAATCAAACAAAAAACCCGAGCACCAGAGGTGCGACACGCTGCGCGACCAAATCGATCCCGAGTCTCGCTCGCGTCGAAGTTGGGTCACAGCTTCAGCCGTGACAAAAAAACGCCTT
>PMHK01000056.1 GCA_003156635.1 Acidobacteriota bacterium
GAAAGGGGAGCGGATGGCCGTCCAAAGCATTGATTTGCCGCAAGGAACCCTCGACTTGCTGATCCTGCGCACGCTGGCGCTGCAGCCCTTGCATGGCTGGGCCATCTCCGAGCGGGTGCAGCAGATTTCGCGCGACGTGCTGCGAATTCGACAGGGTTCGCTGTATCCGGCGCTGCACCGGCTGGAGCGGCGAGGCTGGATCAAGGCTCGTTGGGGAGCTTCGGAAAATAACCGGCGCGCGAAATTCTACGAACTTACCAAAGCGGGCCGCGAACAGCTCGAACGGGAAAAAGACGCGTGGGAAAAACTGACGACTGCCGTGGCCCAGGTGCTGCGGACCGCTTAGGAGCCATGCCACATGCTCGATGATCTCTTTATCCGGCTGCGCGCGCTTTTCCAGCGGAAAGCGGTGGAAACGGAGTTGGACGAGGAGTTGCGCTTTCATTTCGAGCAACACGTGGAAAAATTCCTAGCGGCGGGGCTAACGCGCGAAGAAGCTACGCGTCGGGCGCGGTTGGAATTTGGCGGTCTCGATCAGGTCAAAGAAGAATGCCGCGACGCGCGCGGCACGCACTTCATCGAAACATTTCTGCAGGATATTTATTACGGCCTGCGGATGCTGCGCAAGTCTCCGGGATTTACGGCCGTCGCCGTGCTGACCCTGGCTCTGGGCATCGGCGCCAACACCGCGATTTTCAGCTACGTTAACGCCTGGATCATCAAGCCGCTGGCCTATCCGCATGCGGATCGCCTGATGGTTTTGCTCTCGCACGACACCAAAAAGGGCTGGACCAGCACCGGCGTCACCTCCAACGCGGATTTTCTGGACTACGCCCAGCAGAATACGAGCTTCGAACAAATCGTGCCGTGGACGACCTGGTATTTCAATCTCACCGGCGACGGGCCGCCCGACCGCGTCCTGGGCGGAATGGTGGGCTGGAATTTTTTTCAGACGCTCGGCGCGCAGCCGATGCTGGGACGCACGTTCGTGCCGCAAGAGGCGGAGGCAGCGTCCAGCCACGTTGCGATTTTGAGCCGCGGGCTCTGGGAGAGCCGCTTCGCCAGTGATCCGCGCATCATCGGCCGCGCGATCACGTTGCAGGGCGAAACGTACACAGTCGTAGGCGTGATGCCAGCGAGCTTTCAATTTTCGCTGATGGGCGTCTCCAACCTTTGGACGCCGCTGGCGCTCGACGAAAAAGTTCGCAGCGATCGCACGTCATCCTGGTTTTCGGCTTTCGGGCGGCTTAAACCGAGTGTCACACCAGAACAAGCCGGCGTGGATTTCGCGGCGATCGCCGCGCGACTCGAAAAGTCATATCCGCAAACGAACACGAACCAGACCACGTTGCTGAGTTCCATGATTTTTGAGATCGGCAAGAACGAAGGCAAAGAACAGGCCATGGTGTGTTTCTGGATTGTCGGCCTGATTCTCTTGATGGCCTGCGCCAACGTCACCAACCTGATGCTGGCGCGGGCCAGCCAGCGCACCAAGGAATTCGCCTTGCGTGGCGCGCTAGGTGCGTCGCGCGGGCGACTTGTGCGCCAGATGCTCACGGAATTTCTGCTGCTCTTTTCCATGGGCGGCGTCGCAGGCGCGCTTTTTGGCGTCTGGGGTGTGCACTGGATCGAAAATTCCATACCCGCGCGAATTCGCGGATATCTGGTCAACTACGGGCGCGGAAGTTTGGATGGCACGACTTTTGCCTACACTTTTGGTATCGCGCTGCTGTGCGGAATTATTTTTGGTTTGGCGCCGGCGCTGGGCACCTCGGGATTAGATATCAACCGCAATCTGAAAGAGGCCACCGGGCAAGCTCACGGAGGCCGCGCCGGCACCCGCGCGCGGTCGGTGCTGGTGGCCGGCGAAATTGCGATGGCGGTCGTGGTGCTGATTTCTACGGCCTTACTGGTGCAGGATTTCGTCCACCTGTTCTTGCGTGACATCGGGTTTCAACCGCAAAATCTGATGGCTGCGCAGCTGGTGATTCCATCGGCCAAATACAAATCTGACGCGCAACTGCGGACGTTTTATGACCAGGTAATGGAGCGGGTCCGCGCTATTCCCGGCGTGGCCTCGGCGGACGCGAGCGAATACATTCCCTTCAGCGAATCGATCCAGGTGGAAACGATTCAGATTGTGGGCCGCCCCGCGCCGCAGCCCGGCGAAGAAATCGGAGCGGACACCACGGCGGTTACACCTGGATTTTTTAATACGATGCAGATTGCGCTGCTTCGTGGGAGGTCGATTGCGACTGGCGATGACTTCGGAGCGCCGAACGTGGTGGTCATCAACCAGACGCTGATGCGTCAACAGTTCGCCGGTCAAGATCCCATCGGCAGGCAACTCGATGTCGGGGAGAAACACAGAATCTGCACGATCGTGGGCGTGGTTCACGACGTGAAGAAAAACAATTTGAGCGACCGCCCAGCGCGCCAGATTTATTTGGCGGTGGCGCAATTCCCGAGTTCTTACATGTCGATCGTCGCGCGAACGTCGCGGCCCGTCGCGGACCTGGCCAGCGCCATCCGCAGCGCGGTGTGGTCGGTGGATGCCGATCAGCCGGTTTCCACGGTGCGGACCATGGACGATTTGATTACCGAGCGCAACACGCCAAATCGGATATTTACGCAGATGCTCGGTTTTTTTGGGTTTCTCGCCTTGCTGCTGGGCACCATCGGAATCTATGGCGTGATGGCGCAAGCGGTGCAGCAGCGCATCCATGAAATCGGAATTCGCATGGCGCTGGGCGCGAGTTCCTCCAGCGTGACGCGCATGATCGTAATGCACGGATTGAAGCTGGCCTTCGTCGGAATCGCGCTGGGCGTGATTTCAGCGACGGCCCTCACGCGCGGAATGGCTTCGATGTTGAACACCATAAAATCAAACGACCCGTTCACTTTCGCCGCAGTGGCCCTCTTCTTTACGGCCGTCGCTATGGTCGCGTGTTACATTCCCGCCCGCCGGGGCGCCCACGTGGATCCCTTGGTCGCGCTGCGCCACGATTGAAGTCCGATCGAATAAGATATTCAATCAAGCCCGCCACCAGTTCGCGGTTGATTTATAATCCGCCGACACCTTTCGCCAGGTTTGATTCCAGCCAAAAAGCGCCCGGTGTTCTCGCAACAATGGTGTTAAGGAGATGCCTGTGCAAGTTCCTGGCTGCACTTCGTTTGCCTCGCGCGTAATTTTGTCCCGAAACCTTTTATTTGCGCTGCTGCTGTGCGCCTCTCTGCTGGGCGCGGGACGCGCGAGCGCGCAAGCCACGGCGGCGTCAACGGCTTTACCTCCCGCCACTCAACGCACGATTGAACAATTGACCTCGCTGAACCAGCTTCCCGCTGGTGACTGGAAATTTCATGCCGGCGATGTGGCGCATGGGGAAGCGCCGGAACTCGACGATTCCAGCTGGCAGACGGTTTCGGCCAAATCGCACGCGCCGATGGAGGCGGTCTGGTATCGCCGCTGGATTGAAGTTCCCAAGACGCTGAACGGCTACGATCTGACCGGGGCGCGGATTTGGTTCCAGTTTGCGGCGTATGCCAACGGGCCGATGCCGGAAATTATTTATTTCAACGGGCGGCGCGTGGCGCTCGGCGACGATCTGGAGCCGATCGTGCTGTTCGATCGCGCCCAACCCGGCGAACGGGTGCTGGTCGCGGTGAAGCTGCTGCATACCGTCGATCAAAAGACCTTCTCGCGCGCCGATGCGAGAATCGAATTCAGCCCGGTGCGGCCGAACCCCGACGATTTGCTACAGGAAATTCTTTCGGCGAACGCGCTCGGGCCATCGCTCGGCCCTACCAGCGCCGCCGTTCGCCAAGGCATCGACGCGTCCGCGGCTGCCGTCGATTTGAACGCTCTGGCGCAGGCTCAGCAGCAGGCCTTCGACGCCTCGCTGGTTCGCGCGCAAGCAGAACTGGAAAAAATCAAGGCCGACCTGCAGCCGACTTCCATTCGACTCACGGGAAACTCGCACATTGACGCAGCGTGGCTGTGGCCCTGGACTGAAACGGTGCAGGTGGTGCACAACACTTTTTCCACCGCGCTGCAGCTGATGAACGAATATCCGCAATACACCTACACCCAGTCGGCCGCCGCGTATAGCGAATGGATGTGCGAAAAATATCCGGCGATCTGCAGCGAAATTCAGGATCGGGTGAAGCAAGGGCGGTGGGAAATGGTCGGCGGGATGTGGGTCGAACCGGACCTGAACATGCCCGACGGCGAATCGTTGGTGCGTCAACTGCTCATTGGCAAGCGCTATTTCCGCGACAAATTCGGAGTGGATGTGCGCATCGGGTGGAATCCGGATTCGTTCGGCTACAACTGGCAGCTTCCGCAGATTTACAAGAAATCCGGAATCGATTATTTCGTAACGCAAAAAATGGATTGGAACGACACCAACCATCTGCCGTTCAAACTTTTCTGGTGGCAATCGCCGGACGGCAGCAAAGTGCTTACGTATTTTCCTCACGACTACGACCTGGGAATCGAGCCGGAAATGCTGGCCAAGGATTTAGCCCAGGCGCGCGAACGCAACCCGGGCTTGCCCGAAATGATGCATCTTTTTGGGATTGGCGATCACGGCGGCGGGCCGACGCGCGCCATGCTCGACGCCGGAGTGCGCTGGACCGACCCCAAGATGGTTTATCCCAAGGCTTTTTTCGGTGTGGCGCAGGGATATTTTTCCGACGTTGAAGGGAAGCTGGATTCGGCGCATTCGCCGGTCTGGAATTACCAGACGATTGCCGGCGGCGCAACGCAACTGCCGGCGCCCCCGACCGGTATGGTCAGCCTGCCGACCTGGAACGATGAATTGTATTTCGAATACCATCGCGGCGTTTTCACTTCGCAGGCCGATCACAAGCGGAACATGCGCCAGAGCGAAGTCTGGATGCTCGACGCCGAGAAGTATTCTTCGTTTGCGTGGTTGTCCGGACTTCCCTACCCTTCGACCAGTTTGAATGAAGCGTGGAAAAAAGTTCTATTCAACCAGTTCCATGATCTAGCCGCGGGCTCGGGAATCGGCGTCATCTATAAGGAAGCGCAGCGGGACTACGATATGGTGCGATTCACCGCTGACGACGTTTCGGCGGCGGCGCTGGCTGATATTGCGTCGCGAGTGGACACTCGTTCGCCGGCGGGTGCGGTCCCCGTGCTGGTTTTCAATCCGCTGGCCTGGCAACGATCGGATCTGGTCGAGTTCTCGGCGCAGATGCCGACTGGCGTGAAGGACGGCGTTGCGGTCGTCGATGCGCAAAATCATTTGGTGCCGTCGCAGATTCTAACCACGGACGCCGCTACCAACACCGTGCATTTGCTCGCCGAGCCGAGGGCAGTTCCTTCGCTCGGCTATTCCCTTTTGCGCGTGACGCCCGGCAGTCGCAGTGCGGCAACGGATTTGGTCGCGCACGATTTGACGCTCGAGAATTCCTTGTTGCGGGTAGTGGTGGATCCTAAAACGGGCTGCATTGCGAGCCTGTTCGACAAGCGAACCAACTTTGAATCGATTGCGACCGGGGCTTGTGGCAACGAGCTGATCGCCTTCGCTGATAATCCCGAACAGTACGACGCCTGGAACATCGACGCTGATTTTGAAAAAACTTTCACCCGTCTCGATACCGCCGATTCCGTGGAGTTGGTGGAACACGGACCGCTGCGCGCAGTGATTCGCGTCACGCGCAGCTGGCAACATTCGAAATTCGTGCAGGACATCACGCTCTATGCGGGCTTGGATCGCGTGGATATAGTCAACGATATCGATTGGCACGAGACCCATGTGTTGCTCAAAGCGGCGTTCCCGCTCGCAGCGGCGAGCGGGCAGGCGACCTACGAAATTCCTTACGGTTCCATCGAGCGGCCGACCACGCGCAATAACTCGTGGGAGGCGGCGAAATTCGAAGTGCCGGCGCTGCGCTGGGCCGATCTCGGCGACGGATCGCATGGCTTCAGCCTGATCAACGATTCAAAATATGGCTACGACGCGAAGGGCAACGTGTTGCGCCTTTCGCTGCTGCGTTCGCCTACCTGGCCCGATCCGGACGCCGACCGCGAGCATCATCACTTCGCTTACTCGCTCTACCCGCACGGCGGCGACTGGAAGAAGGCGCTCACCGTGCGGCGCGGATATGAATTCAATACGAAGCTGAAGGCCGTGCCGGTCAGCCAGCATATTGGCGCATCTCCCGTCGAGAAATCATTCGCGGGAGTGAATGCGGAAAATGTGGTGCTGACCGCCGTCAAAAAAACGGAAGATGGCAGCGCGCTGCTTTTCCGTTTCTACGAGTGGGCGGGTAAAACTTCGGAGGTGCAACTCACGGTTCCGGCAGGAGCGACCTCGGCGACGTTGACGAATCTGATGGAGCAGCCGGAAGGCTCGCCGCTGGCGGTGACGCGAGATAGTAAGATCACCGTTTCGATTCATCCTTATGAAATCGTCTCGGTTCGCGTGGACTATCCGTCCACCGCGGCGGCAGCGCAGGCGAAGTGATTCGCCTGTTGGTATACGGTCATTGATCAAGCGGATCGGCCCGCGGAGACTGGCCACTCTCGGTCGTGATAGGATTTTAGAGATACACCGCAGCCAAGCTGGAATGAATCATCAGGTGTCAGGCGTTCGGAGGGCTTCATCCATGATCTCACTTCGTAAACTTAAGATCGCCGGCGTAATTCTCGTGGTCAGCTTACTGGGCTTGAGTGCTAATTCGGCGCAAGCGCAGAATGCTCCCGCGGCCCAGACCGATCCGGCCGCTGCGGCCCCGGCGGCGGACGCGCCAACCAAGCCAGCGCCGGCGGATGTTCCGGCCTACCACGCCGCGCGCCCGCACGATCCGCTGCCCGAAACTCTGGACCCCAAGCAGTTCCCCGACGCCGAGACGCAGAATATTTACGCGCTGGCCGCCAAGGAAAAAGCAGTCTTGTACCAGCAGCCGTGTTACTGCCGCTGCGACAAGGAAGTCGGGCACAAGAGCCTGCTCGATTGTTACGTGGATGCTCACGCCGCGCATTGCATTCTGTGCAAGAAGGAGGCGGTCTTTACCTACACCGAAACCCAAGCCGGAAAAACCGCGGCACAGATCCGCAAAGAAATTATGGACGGCAAATGGAAGGACGTGGATCTTTCGCAGTACGACACGTTGCCGGCCGCTCAGTAGGCGGACCTCTTCGAGGTTAATGCGCGGGATGGACCGTCGGCCGCGCGGGCCAGTCTTGCGGGGTGAAATCGACGCCCCAGAAATGCGGGCTCGGCGATAGAAATTCGACTCCGATGCGGGTTCCCTTGTCGGACAAATCGCCCAGATAAACCACCCGGCACTCTTGCTCTTCTTCGGTGACCGGGTTAATCAAGACCAATTGGGCTCCCAGCGCGATCGGCGCCTGTAAATAGAGCAAGCCGCCATGCGCGTTGATCACGATGGTCTGGCTGTTTTCGTGAAACTTGCGGCCATCGGAGTTCTTTCCGGAGGCCCGCACGGGAATCCGAGTGAATACCCGGGAGCTGCGCCGTTGCTGCTCCGTCGCCTGATTTTCCGTGGTGGTCATGATTCAATCGTGCCTTTCCGGCGAATGGCAGTCAACCCGATGTGTCATCCGCGTGTCTAAAAACACAGTCCGGAAAAGATTTGCACCCTTACGTAAAGTTCCGTAAAGTTTCCCATTTGTGTTAAACATGGCACAGCAAATTCATTAAATTTGGATTGGTTCGGCGGTTGGTAAATCTTTGGCTGGAGACCCCCTGGGATGACTTTACTTGACTACGTGGAATCGAAGCGTGAAGCGCATTTGAATGAATTGAAGGAGTTCCTGCGCATTCCGAGCGTCAGCACCAAGAGCGAGCATAAGCCGGACATCGAAAGGGCGGCGCACTGGGTGGCCGAAAAATTACGCGCGGCCGGTTTGGAAAATGTGGAAATCGCGCCGACCAAAATGCACCCGCTGGTGTATGGCGAATCGCTGCACGCACCCGGTAAACCCACAATTTTGTTTTACGGGCACTACGATGTGCAGCCGGCGGAACCTCTGGACCTTTGGACCACTCCGGCATTCGAGCCGGCGGTGCGCGACGGCAAACTTTTTGGCCGCGGCACGGCGGATGACAAGGGCCAGGTGCATATCCATATCAAGGCGCTGGAGGCCTTGAAAAACGTGCATGGAAAACTTCCTCTGAATGTAAAGGTCATGATCGAAGGCGAAGAAGAAGTCGGCAGCGTCAGCCTCTGGGATTTTGTGCAACAAAATCACGAACGGCTGAAGGCCGATGCGCTGGTGGTGTCGGACACGTCGATGCTGGCCAAGGGCGTTCCGTCGATTACCTACGGCCTGCGCGGGCTGAACTACTATCAAGTTGAATTGTCGGGTCCCGCCCAGGATTTACACTCCGGAGTTTTTGGCGGTGCGGTGCCGAATCCAATCACGATTCTGGCGGAAATGATCGCCAAGCTGCACGATAAGAATTTTCGGGTCACGGTTCCGGGATTCTACGATGACGTGGCCAAGGTTTCCGCCAAAGAACGCAAAGCTTTGAACGCGTTGCCGTGGAAAGAAAAAGAATTTCGCAAAACGGTTGGCGCGCCGGCTCTGTGCGGCGAGAAAGGATTCACCATCGTCGAGCGCCTGTGGATTCGCCCCACGCTGGATATCAACGGCATCTGGGGCGGCTATCTGGGCGAAGGCGCGAAGACGGTGATTCCTTCGAAAGCGTATGCCAAGCTTTCCACCCGCCTGGTGCCCAATCAAAATCCGGCGAAGATCGCCAAGCTGGTTGAACGGCACATTCGCCAACTGCTGCCCAAGACGGTTTCGTGCAAATTTGAAGTACTCAGTATGGGAAAACCCTGGGTGGCGCCTTACAGCCATCCGATTTTCCAGAAAGCGATTCACGCGTTGCAATCTGGTTTCGGCAAGAAAGCGGTTTTCATTCGCGAAGGCGGTTCGATTCCTTTCGTGACCCAAATGCACGACACTTTTAAAGTTCCCTGCGTGCTGCTCGGCTTCGGATTGCCGGACGAAAACGCGCACGCGCCCGACGAACACATCGAATTGGAGAATTATTTCGGCGGGATCAAGGCCGTCGGACTGTTCTACGAACAACTCGGCGCAAAATAAAATTTCGCTTAAAATTGGGGGCTTCAGGAAAGGCCCGTTTTACAGGGCTTTTTTCAACCTTCCGCTTGCGTTCGTTAACTAGTGCGGCTATAGTCCGCAAGGCATCCCGTCCACGGGTACCACCAAGCATTTACACTTTAGGAGGAAAACGTAATTCGATGGCAAATCCGATGAGCAAGTCCAAGATTATTGCGTACATGACGGAGAAGGTTAGCACCGACGAAAAACCCGTCTCCAAGAAGCAGGTCGTCGCGTTCTTCGACGAACTGTTCAAGCTGGCCGTGAAGGAAACCCGCGGCGCAGGCAAGTTCGTAATTCCGGGAATCGGCCGCGCCGTCAAGGCGCACCGCAAGGCACGCATGGGCCGCAATCCGGCCACGGGCGAAGCGATCAAGATCAAGGCCAAGACCGTGGTGCGCCTGCGCGCAGCAAAAGCCTTTAAAGACGCCGCCCTCAAGTAGATCGATTCGGCGCAGAGATTTGCGACAAAAACCCTCAAGCATGCCCGGTCTAAATATGGACCGGAGGCTTGGGGGTTTTGTCTTTTTGGCGTGAAACAGCCCTGTTTCATTGTGAATCGTGACGCAAGTTCTTTAATCCAATAGCAGTTCCGACCGCTTGAGGGTTTATGGCATCGCAATTCTGGGACGAAAAACGCGCGGAGCGCTACAGCCAGTTCCGGTATGAGTTCCCGGTCAATTCGCTGCGGCAGAAGACCGTCGTGGTGGCCGGCGGTTCTGGGGGCTTGGGCGCGGCTGCCGTGGCACTGCTGGCGGCGGAAGGCTCGGACCTCATTGTCGGTTACCGTGCCAATCGCCCACGTGCGGAGTATCTGCGGAGTGCGCTGCAGGAACAATTTCGCTGCGAGATTTCGCTGGTGGAAGGCGACCTGGCAGATCCGAAAGTGCCTGAGGCGTACCTGGCTGCGGTTCAAAAATCTGGATCGCCTTTTGCCGGTGTCGCGATTTTTCCAGGTGATCCGGCGCGAGTCACCTTCGATGACTTAAATCGTGAAACGGTCAACGCTTCACTGGAATCAAACTACACCGGGCCGCTGCTGCTGGCGAAAGCCCTTGGCACAGCGCTGGAGCGCGGCGAAAATGGTGGAAGCATCGTTTTGCTTTCCACGATGCAGGCGATTGCCGTGTTTCCTTCCAGTCTGAATTATGCCGCGCCGAAAGCGGCCTTGATTCAGGCGGCGAAAATCCTGGCTCAGCAATGGAATTGGGTGCGAGTCAACGTGGTGGCGCCGGGCGCGACGATGACCGGCATGGCGGCTACCAGCATTCAGGCTGGGAAATATGATCGATACGTCGCGACTAATGCGATTGAACGGTTTGGCCGTCCGGAAGATGTCGCGCGGGCGGTGCGGTTTTTCCTGGAACCCGATAATTACATCACCGGCCAAGTGATCACGGTCGACGGCGGGCTTACTTTGCGGCGCGACCGCGGGTAGTCGGTAGTCTCAACTGGGACAATTTCTATTCCATCAGGCGGACGATTAGATGCCCGAGCATTCCGGACTCTTAACTGATCTCTACGAACTCACCATGGCTGCGGGCTATCTGCAGACCGGCTTCGACGCTCGCGCGACATTTGAACTTTTCGTTCGCCATCTTCCGCCTCACCGAAATTATCTGGTCGCGGCGGGACTCGAGCAGGGTCTGGAATTTCTGGAGAACGTACGATTCAGCTCCAAGGAAATCGATTATCTGCGGCACCATCCGGTTTTTCGCCACATCCGCGATGAGTTTTACGATTATTTGTCGACTTTTCGATTTACCGGCGATGTCTGGGCCATGCCGGAAGGCTCGCTGGTTTTTCCCGGCGAGCCCATGCTCCGAATCGTCGCGCCAATCATCGAAGGCCAGATCATGGAGACGTATCTGCTCTCCACGCTGAGCTACCAAACGATGATCGCAAGCAAGGCCGCTCGCGTGGTGACCGCGGCGCAGGGCCGGCAAATTGTCGACTTCGGCGCGCGGCGCGCGCACGGCAGCCAGGCCAGTCTGCTGGCTGCGCGCGCCGCTTCGATCGGCGGATGCGAAGGAACTTCGAATGTTCTCGCCGGACAGCAATTTGGCATGACCACCTACGGCACGCAGGCGCACTCGTGGGTCATGGCCCATGAAGACGAAGCGGTGGCGTTTGCGAAATTCCTCGACGCGTTTCCCGACGCTGCAGTTCTGCTGCTCGACACCTACGATGTTCGCAGCGCCATAAAGAAAATTATCGCGATGAAACGCAAACCGGCCGGCGTGCGGCTCGATAGCGGCGACCTGGCCAAAGACAGCCGCTGGGTGCGCCGCGAACTCGACCGCGCCGGATGGAACGACGTAAAGATTTTTGCCTCGGGCGACCTGGACGAAACCCGCATCGCGGCGCTCCTGAAGAAGGGCGCGGCCATCGACGCTTTCGGTGTCGGCACTGCTCTAGCCACGCCCGGCGACGCGCCGCACCTGAATCTGGTATACAAGTTGGTCAAAATCGAACGCGACGGTGAAGCGCGCGGCGCGGCCAAACTTACCGAGGCCAAGGTGACGTATCCCGGACGCAAGCAAGTGTTCCGCTATTCGACGCCGAAAGGCGAATATTTGCGCGACAAGATTGCTTTGGACGACGAACCGGCGGCCGGCGGCGAACCGTTGCTCATCGAAGTGATGCGTGGCGGCAAGAGAACCGTGCCGCAAGTTCCGGTCAGCGATTCCCGCGCGCTGTGCCTGGCAAATCTTGCGCGGCTGCCCCAGAAATACCGGCAGATTAATCGCACTGCCGAGTATCCCGTGATTTACACGACCGATCTGGAGTCGATGCTCGAAAAAGTCCGGAAAAGAGTGCGCGGCTCGGCGACGAGACAATCGCATGGCGACTGACCCGCAGGAGCAAGCGTGGGCTCTGCTGCAGCAGGCGTATCGCGTGCAAATGGACGGCGACTACGACCAGGCAGTGATTCTGTATAAACGCTCGTTGGAAATCTTTCCCAGCGCGGAGGCGCATACCTTCCTGGGCTGGACCTACCATTTTCAAGGCAAGATCGAAGACGCCATCGCGGAATGCAAAAGAGCGATTGAAGTCGATCCGGAATTTGGAAATCCCTACAACGACATCGGTTCGTACCTGATCCAGATGCGACGCTACGACGAAGCGATTCCCTGGCTGGAACAGGCCATCCTGGCGCCACGTTACGAACCGCGGCATTTCCCACACTTCAATCTCGGCCGGGCTTACCTCGCGAAGGGAATGTTGTCGCGCGCGCGGGAATGTTTTAACGAATCGCTGCGAATCGAGCCGAACTATGTGCTGGCGCGGCAGGCCGTGGAAAATCTGCGCCGCATGGTGAATTAGGAAGCGGACGCGGACGCCGAGGCCTCGGTGGGTTTGAGAATCCGGTCGTAAATCCACAAGAGCAGCGCGGTCATCACTCCCACGCTGACGACGACCCACCAGATCAGCTGGGGCTGATGTTTTACTTCCCCGAAGTGGTGAATCAGCCGGCCGCCGAGCCATCCGCCGATCAACGAGCCAATCCCGATGGGCATGAACGCGAAGCCCATGTAGGTTCCCTGCTGGCCCGGGGGCGCCAGCCGCGAAATATATTCGTAGTAGCGCGGCGACTGGATGATCTCGCCAATGGAAACGGCAAACAGCGTGACGATCACCATCGGCACGGTCGGATGCACGATCAAAATAATCCAGGCCAGCGCGGAGATCAGCGTGCCGAGAGTGACCGCGCGAAACGCCGGAATTCTGCGCGTCACCGCGCTCATGATCAGTTGCAGGCAGATCACGGTGAGCGGCCCGGTAATCAACATCAGTTCGGTGTCGGTTTTGGGATCGATATAATTGTGCACGTAGAGCGGAAGAATGATGAATTCCTGCCAGTAGACCACCCAGTAGCCGGAAAAAATCAGCAGGAAGAGCATGAATTTCGGGTTACTTAAAACCGTCCCGAAATTTCTTGCCACTTCGCTCAAGCTGGTGGCCTGGGCTTCGTTCGAGCGCCGCGGTTCCTTGAAAAACAAAATCACGCCGATGAACATCAGGAACACGCTGAACGCGGCGACGAGAAATACCCTTTCTACTCGCATGTGGCTATGAACATAGGAAGCAACGAACGGCCCCGCCGCGCCGCCGATATTCACCAGCGTGTAGTAGATCGAATAGCCGATGGAGCGAACATTTTCTTTGGAGGACCGCGCGATGGTCCCCACCACGCTGGGCTTGACCAGCGCAATGCCCAACGCCGGCAACATCAGAACGAATGCGACCAAAACCACGAGCGGCACGGCTGCACGCAACGGCGCGACCCACGCGGAGCCAAGCGAACCCAGCAAAAAATAAGCGCAAGTCAGAATGAAGTACGCAAGAGACAACGACCGCCGGAAACCCAGGCGGTCCGCCAGCGTGCCGCCGAACGCAGCGAGAAACCAGACCAGGCCGCCGAATAAACCGGTGAGGCTGCTCGCCTGCTCGACTGGGAAATTCAGCGTTTCGTTCAGATACCGCGCGAGCGACGCGAACGCCGCGTAGTAGGAGAGCCGCTCGAACAGTTCGCTGATGTTCGCGACCCAGAACGGGCGTTCGAAGCCGGAGCGAATTTCGTCGATGCGCTGTGAAAAACTCAAAAAATCTCCGCCGGCGTAAAGTCGACCTAGTAGCCGCCGCGATTGTAACGGATGCAACGGCCCAGCGCCGCCGGTTTTTGCCGATTTTTCCCTGCTTTGGGCGTGTGCTAAACTTGCAGTTTTGGAGGGCTGCCATTTGCCCTTCCGTACTGGATGCTGACCTCAACTATGAAAGCCTTGCGCAAAATGCGCCCCGCTCGCGGCGCGAATCTCGAATCCGTTCCTGTTCCGACTCCCGGACCCATCGAAGTTCTGGTGCGGGTGCGCGCTGCTTCGATTTGCGGCACCGATCTGCATATCTACGGCTGGGACCGTTGGTCGGCCTCGCGCATCAACACGCCGATGACCTTCGGCCACGAATTCTGCGGGTACATCGAAAAAGTTGGCTCCGAGGTCACTTCGGTGAAGCCCGGCGATTTTGTCAGCGCCGAGATGCACGTGAATTGCGGCCACTGCCGCCCCTGCCGCATGGGCCAGCCGCACGTTTGCCAGAATGTGAAAATCATCGGCATCGACGCCGATGGCTGCTTCGCCGAATACCTAATTATTCCCATCCGCAATATCTGGAAAATCGATCCAGCGATCCCTGAACGCTACGCCGCCATTCTGGATCCGCTCGGCAACGCCGTGCACACCGTCATGGCCGCCGACGTCTCGGTCAAGTCCGTCGCGATCACCGGCGTGGGCTCTATCGGACTCATGGCGATCCCGGTGGCGCGCGCCGCCGGTGCGGCCAAGGTGTTCGCGGTCGACGTGAACCCGCAGAAGCTGGAATTGGCGAAGCGCGTCGGCGCCGACGCGACGTTCTCGGCCGCTCAGCCCGAAGCCGACGGCCACTCCGACCGCCGCACCAACGGCGACGGCGTCGACGTGCTGCTCGAGATGTCGGGCTCGGGCCAAGCGATCGACAGCGGCCTGGCGATGGTGCGCAACGGCGGCGTTGCCGCGCTGCTCGGCATCCCGTCGGACGACGTCGAGATCAACCTGGCCGAACGCATCATCTTCAAAGGGCTCACGGTGCTCGGTATCAACGGGCGCAAGATGTTCGAGACGTGGTATCAGACGCAGTCGCTGGTCACCAGCGGTCGCGTCGACCTCACCCCGATCATCACGCACGAGATGCGTTTCGAGGACTTCGAAGCCGCCTTCGCCTTGATGAAGTCCGGCGAAGCGGCCAAGATCGTCCTGCACGTCGACTGAAGCATCAACGGAGAAACGATGAATTCCGCCTTCGAAGCCCGCCTCACCGCCGATCTCGACGCTCTGCGAGCCGCCGGCACCTACAAGAGCTTGCGTCACATCACCGGACCGATGGCGGCCGAGGTGCACATGGAAGAGGCCGGCGACGTGATCGTGCTGTCGTCGAACAACTATCTCGGGTTGGCCGATCATCCGGACGTCGTAGAGGCCGGGATCGCCGGGCTCAAGCGCTACGGCGCGGGCACGGCGTCGGTGAGGTTCATCTGCGGCACGTTCGACATCCACCGTCAGCTCGAGGAGAAGATCGCGTCGGTGTTCGGGTTCGAGGCGTCGCTGTCGTACGTGTCGTGCTGGACGGCCAATGAGGGCGTGATCCCGACGATCGCGACGGCCGGCAACACGATCATCTCCGACGAGCTCAACCACGCNNTCGATCATCGACGGCTGCCGGCTGGCGGCGGCCAAGCGCGCGCGCTACAAGCACGGCGACATGGCCGACCTCGAAGCGAAGCTGCGCGAAGCCGAGGGGACGCCGTTCATCATCACCGACGGCGTGTTCTCGATGGAGGGTTCGCTCGCGAAGCTGCCGCAGATCGTCGAGCTCGCGCAGCGCTACGGCGCGGTGACGATCGTCGACGACTCGCACGGCACCGGCGTNNGGGACGCTCGGCAAAGCGCTCGGCGGCGCCGCCGGTGGGTTTGTCGCCGGTTCGCGCGCGCTGGTCGACACCTTGGTGCAGCGCTCGCGCACGCAGCTGTTCTCCAACGCGTTGCCCGCGACCGTCGCGGCCAGCGCGCTCAAAGCGATCGAGCTGCTCGAGACGCAGCCCGAGCTGGTGGAGAAGCAGCGCGAGAACACGCGCTATTTCCGCGAGCGGCTCACGAGCTTGGGCTTCGCGCCGCTCGAAGGTCCGAGCGCGATCGTTCCGATCATCGTCGGCGACACGGCCTTTGCCATCGCCATGAGTGACCGGCTCTTGCGCGAAGGCATTTTCGTCACCGGATTCGGCTTTCCGGTCGTGCCCGAAGGCACGGCGCGCATCCGGGTGCAGATCAGCGCGGCGCTCGAGCGCGAGCAACTCGAGCGGGCGCTGGCGGCCTTCGAGCGGGTCGGGAGGGAGTTGGGAATCCTGGGAAGGCAGGAGGTCGCGCCAAACGGTTAAACTTCGGAACACTTCTTGTCCTTATACCTAAACGTCACTCTACGGCGTGCGGAGTAGATACCTGAATGTTGAGATCCTACGTAGGAACGCTGGCCTTTGCAGCGGGCCTCAGCGGCGTGCTCATGAGTACGGCATTCGCGCAAACACCCGCCGCATTCACGCTCGGAGCCCCCTGGACGAAAATCGCGAGCGATCCACCGGCGCCCGATGCGACCCGCAAGCAGACGCAGTGGCACATCTCCGGTGAGTCCGACTCGTTCACGATGGTCGACGACAGTACCGCATCGTATGCCGATGCGCTAGCAGCGATCCAGAAGAACTTCACGGACAACCATGTGAAGCCGTCGGTCAACAAAGACTTCACGTGTGCCGGAAAGATGGGACACATGGTCGAGTTCGCGGCGGGTCCGGACGGTCACCAAGTCATCATCAATCGCTTACTGCTTCCCGAAACACCGGCTTCGGGGCTGCTGACCTTCACGTATCTGCGAACCGACAAAGACTGGGATCCGAACGTTCTTACTTCGATGAAGGCGTACTGTGGGGTTTCGCCGATCTAGTCCGGCGCCTCGATAAAAAGAAATGGCCGGGTCCGAAGACCCGGCCACAGCAACAACC
>PMHK01000135.1:0-14831 GCA_003156635.1 Acidobacteriota bacterium
TGCCGTTAGCGATGCGCGCGGCGAGTTCCGCGTGGAAGATCTTCCGCCCGGGAAATACCGCCTGACCGCCAACGCGCCAGGATTCGCTTTGGCTAGCGCCGAGGTGACGGTGATCGTTAGCGAAGTGCGCGACATCTCCGTGGTCTTGCAACCCCAAGGTCTCGTGCAACGAGTAAACGTCGCGGCGCAGTCATCTTCGATTACGACCGAAGCCATCGATCTGGCCAGCGCGGTCCATCAGGGTGCCATTTCTTCCCAGGACCTGGCCACGCTCCCCTTGGCGCATCGCAGCTTCGCCAACATCGCCTATCTGGTCCCCGGCACCGAGCCGGTCGAACCATCCGACCCCACCAAGGCGCGGATCACCGCCGTATCGTTTGGCGGCAGCTCGGGACTAAACGTGGAGTTGTCCGTGGATGGCGGCGACAACTCCGACGATTATATCGGCGGATTCCTGCAGAATTATTCGCCCGACGCGATCCAGGAATTCGTAGTGCGCACCGCGCAGGAAGATGCCGACACCGGCCGCACTACCGGCGGCTCGGTGGTGATCGATACCAAGCGCGGCACCAACGATTGGCACGGCGAAGCTGCGTTCTATGAACGCGCCGCAACGTTGAACGCGCGGCTGCCCATCGATAACCCTTCGCCAGAGCCGAAGCAGCCTTTCTCGCGGCAAAATTACATCGGGACGGTCGGTGGGCCGATTCGCAAAGATAAGATTTGGTTTTTTTCTTCGCTCGAGTATGTCCATGAAGACGCCAGCATTGCCTACAGCCCGGCGAGTATCACTCAGTTTCAGGCCTTGGCCCAGCTCGCCACAGCCGGACTGATTCCCGAAGTCAACGCGATTGCCGTGCCGAACAATGCTCCGGTTCCGTTCGACGATTATCTGGGCACTACGCGTTTCGACTGGGCCCAGTCCCAACGTTCCCAGTGGTTTTTGCGCGCGGCCGTAGATCGCTACACCACCGACAACGATCTGGTGCAGCAGGCCACTCTTCCTTCCACCGGCGCAACCTCGCGCGCGAACTATATGAACTTGCTGCTGAACCAGCACTTCTCATTTAGCCCCACCTGGTTGGGGTCACTGACGCTCGAGGCTAGCGGTTTGCATCACACTGAAACGCGCAACACGAATCTCGGCTATGCCTTGGCTTTTCCGTTTAGCTCTACGGCCAGCACCATCTCGGGGTTCGAAACATTTGGCGACAACCAATTCGTCACCCCGATCACCGCCTTTCCGGTTCTGCGCAATCAGGAAAAATATCAATTCCGATATGACGTTAGCCACGTCATGGGTAATCACGCTCCGCGTTTTGGAATCAATTTCATTCACGAGCCGGTGCTGAGCGGCGCGCTTTCCGGCACCGCCGAAACTTTGATTCAATTCCCGAACAATCCGGATTTCTACACGACGCCGGGAAATATTTCTCAATTTTATTCGGATCTCACCTGCGCCAGCCCGCAGCCGGTTGGGGTGACGTGCACCGCGACTGCCGCCGCGAACGGCAGCTTCACGCAAAACGTCCAGCGCCTCGGTTTATATGCGGAAGATTCCTGGCGGATCACCCCGCGCCTCACGGTCAATTACGGTTTGCGTTACGACACCACCTTCGGCCTGTTCAACGCTTCCGGGCGCAGCCAGCTCGTTAATCCGGTCTTTCAGACGCTGCAGGCGCTGGACATTCCGGCCACGCCGTTTGCCCAGGGTGCGCCGCACGATTATCACAAGGCTTTCGCGCCGCGACTCGGCGTCGTCTACGCGCCGGGGCAGAGCTCAAGAACTGTTTTCCGCGCCGGGTTTGGTTTGTATTACAACGACCTAGCGCAGAACGGCTGGGTCGAAGCCTTGCAGGCCGTCAATACGGTGCCCGGCCCGTGCATTGATCCGCAAAATCCGCCCGACCCCACGAATAGCGGCTGCGTTACTTCCGGCGCGGTGATCGACTCGCGCTATCGTACGCCGTACGCGATCCACGCCACCGCCGGCTTCGAGCACGCGTTCAGTGACAATTGGTTGCTCAGCGCCGATTACACCCACGAGCAGGGCAATCACGGCTACCGGCGCTACGACTACGCCGCCGGAACGGCGCCATTGATCGCGCCCGATCCCGCACTGCAGCCTTTCGTTCCCGACGTCTCGGTCTTTCGCAGCGACAATCGCTCGAGCTACAACGGTCTCTCGATCCATTTGCAGGGAAACGTATCGCGGCATTTCAATTTGATCGCCAACTACACTTTGTCAAAAGCGCAGACCTGGGGCTGCGTGCTTGGCGAATTATTCGATTATGTGAATGGAGTTTGCGACCCGGCCAACCCGTTCGGTCCCGGCGACTACGGCCCTTCAGGAGAAGATGTTCGCCACCGTTTTGTTCTGGCCGGCCTGTTCCGCGTTCCCGGTGGGTTCGAAATCAGCACGCTGATGCAGGCCGAAAGCGCGCGGCCCTTTACCATCACCAATACCGACGGCACGGATCGAGTCGTGGTGGACGGCGTCAAGACCCCGCTGGACGGTTTGCGCGGGACTCCTTATGTCCAGGTGGACATGCGCGTCAGCCGCCCGATAAAGATCCGCGACCGTTTCACCGCCACGCCGTTCATCGAGTTCTTCAACTTATTTAACCGCAATAATCCAGGCGCAAATTATGTGACGAATGTCGCAGCGCTGCCGAACCCGGTGAACAACGTCGACAACGTCACGTCGATTTGCAGTGACCCGCAGTGCTCCAGCATGATTCCAGTGACCAGCGCCAAGCAACTGCGTTTTGCCGCCGGTGCGCTAGGTGATTTTTTTGGCCCGGGCACCACTGTCGGCATTCCTTTTGCCGCTCAGGTGGGTGCGCGCTTTAGCTTCTAACGGCCGATCGCGTCGATTTCCTGGAAGCGTTGGGCGCATATCGTTTGGCTCGGTGCTGCGTCTAACCAAGTGAAATGTTTTGCAGATTGTGATTATTGATTCCGCCGCCCGTTTTCAATTTCCCCCAATTTTTAGTATAAAGATTGGTTTGAGATTCACTCTTTAGTCGTTTGTACTCTTAGGCCGTTGGAGGAATGCGTTGATCGAAGTTGAAAACCTCACCAAGACTTACGGCGAAAGAACCGCGGTCGATCACGTTTCCTTTGCCGTGAACAAAGGCGAAATTCTGGGATTTCTGGGGCCAAACGGCGCAGGGAAGACGACCACCATGCGCATCCTGACCGGTTTTATGCCGGCCACTTCCGGCACCGCGCGAGTCGCGGGTTTCGACGTCGCCAAGGAGTCCATGGATGTTCGCCGGCACATCGGGTATCTTCCCGAAACTCCGCCCTTGTATCCCGACATGACCATTGAGTCGTATCTGGATTTCGTCGCGCGCATCAAGAATGTTCCGGCCGCGGACCGGGCGCGAAGCGTCACCGACGCGATGCGCAAAACCAATCTGGAAGACCGCCGCAGCGAGCTGATCAAGCGCCTTTCCCGCGGCTACAAGCAGCGCGTGGGAATCGCGCAGGCGCTGGTGCACGACCCGGACGTGATCATTTTGGACGAGCCCACCGTTGGTCTCGATCCCAAGCAGATCATCGAAGTTCGCAACTTGATCAAGGGCCTCGCGGGCAGCCACACCATTATTCTGTCCACGCATATTTTGCCGGAAGTGAGCATGACTTGCGACCGCGTGGTGATCATCAACAAAGGAAAAATCGCCGCGGTCGACACGCCGCAGAATCTTACGTCGCAACTCAAGAGCGGCCAGAAAATCCGGCTGGAAGTACAAGCGCCGGAAGCGGCGATTCGCGGCACACTGACCCAGGTTCCGGGCGTTTCCCAGGTGCACGTCGAAGCGCTGCCGTCGAGCGATCGTTCCATCGTGACCATTGAGACCGCGCAGGGCGCGGACATTCGCAGCGAGATTGCCGCAAAAATTATCGCTAGCGGTTGGCGGCTGTTCGAATTGCGTGGCGTCAGCCTGAGCCTCGAGGATATTTTCCTGGAGTTGACCACCGACGATGCCAGTCACGCCCAGCAACCAGTGAATTGAAATCCGCGGTGACGAACTGTCGTTAGTTTTCTAAGGAGTAGCAGAACGATGCAGAGCTTCTACGCCGTTTATCGTAAGGAGATGGGGCATTACTTCGTTTCGCCGATCGCCTATATTTTTATTGGCGTGTTCCTCTTCCTCGCCGCGTATTTTTTCAATTATTTCCTGACGGTCATGATCCAGCAGTCGTTCAGCATGGAGATGCAGGGCATGCGATTTGGCATGCCTCCGGAAATCGACGTGCCCGGCCAGGTGATGCGCGGCTTTTTCGGGCTGCTTTCCACGCTGGTGCTCTTTTTTACGCCGATTCTCACCATGGGCGTGTATGCCGAAGAACGCAAACGCGGCACCATGGAATTGCTGATGACCTCGCCGGTCACCGAAACCCAGATCGTGCTCGGCAAATTCTTCGCTTCGTTGACGCTTTTCATGCTGATGATGCTGCCCACCGCCGGCTACGTCATTTTCATGTGCCTGCACAGCGACCCCATGCCGCCTTGGCGCATGGTAGCCGCTGGATACGCCGGCGTGCTGCTTTTGGGCGGCTCGTTGATCGCGCTCGGCACATTCATTTCTTCGCTCACCGAAAATCAGCTGATCGCCGCGGTCCTGACCTTCGCCGCGTTTCTTTTCGTGTGGGTGCTTGATCTCGGCAGCAACGCGGACGGCGGGATCGGCGCCGTCGTGCAGTATCTTTCGGTGATTCGCCACTATGACGATTTCACTCGCGGCGTGATCGACACGTCCGCGCTGATCTACTACTTCAGCTTCATCGCACTTTTTATTTTCTTGACCGTCCGCTCGATCGATTCGATGCGTTGGCGCCGCGCGTAGTGGCCGCGCGCAAGTTCATGGAGGATTTTGCAGCATGAAATGGGATCGTAACGAAACTGCCCGGTTCATCGGCACGCTCGCCGTGGCGATGGTGATCGCGGGCTATCTGCGCTATTCAATTCAAGGCGAATTCCTGCCCTTCAGCAAAGGCCTGTTGATTGGCGGCGGAGTGGCGCTGCTGGTTGCCGTCGTCGTCGGCTTTCAGGGCATTATTACTTTTTTCTCGAAACGTTCCGCGCAGCAGGGCGCCAACACTTCGATTCTCGCTATCGCCGTAATCGCGATTCTCGCCGTGGCCAATTTTGTGGGCTATCGCCACCACAAGCGTTTTGACCTGACCACCGAAAAGCTCTATACCCTTTCCGATCAGACCCGCCAAATCGTTTCCGGATTGCAAAAAGATCTGACCGTGGTGCGATTCGACAAGTCGCCCAGCGCGGCGTTCGACGACCTGATGGCGGAATACAAAACGCTCAGCCCGCACTTTAAATACCTAACCGTCGATCCCAATCAAAAGCCCGAAATCGCCAAGGAGTACGATGCCAACCGCATGGGCGAAGTGTTTGTGGCTTACGGCGATCGCAAACAACGGGTCGAGGCTGGAGCGCAAGGGGATGTCGCCGAACAGGACCTCACTGGCACAATCCTGAAAATCACGAGTGACAAAGTAAAAACCGTCTGCTTTGTCACCGGACACGGCGAACGGTCGATCGCCGACAGCTCGCAGGAAGGGTTGAGCAGCGCAGACGCTGGGCTGAAAAAAGAAAATTACCTGACCAAAACGGTGAACCTGATTACCGAGAGCGGCGTGCCCGCGGATTGCACCGTACTGGTCATCGCCGGCCCGAAACAATCCTACTACCCACAAGAAACCGCCTGGATCGGAAAATATCTGGATGCCGCCGGTGGAGCGTTGGCGCTGGTGGATCCGTCCACTGATCCGAAACTCGACGAGCTTTTCCAATCCTGGAATATCGCGGTCGGAAACAATGTCGTGATCGACGCGAGCGGCATGGGCCAGGTGATTGGCGCCGGCCCGACGATTCCGATCGTCGCCGATTTCGGCGCCAGCCCGATTACCAAGGGCTTTGAACGTTCGGCCACATTCTTTCCGATGGCGCGCACTGCATCAATTGCCGATAAATCCAAAACCATCCCGGAAACGGTCGACCTGCTCAAGACCTCGGAGCGAAGTTTCTCGATCCCCAGTTTGCCCAAGGGAAATAAAATTACCTTCGATCCGAAGGCGGATACGCGCGGCCCGCTCTCACTCGGTGTTTCCGGCAGCCGCAAAGTCGGCGACAGGAATGCACGGCTGGTGGTAATCGGCAATTCACAGTTCGCCATGAATCCCTATCTGCCCCAGTTGCGCAACGGCGATTTGTTTTACAACGCGATCGATTGGCTGGCGGCGGATGAAAACCTCATCTCGATTCGCCCCAAGGCCGCGACCAACCGGCGCGTCAACCTCAGTGCGGGACAAGCCAGCCTGCTCCATTGGCTCGACCTGCTCTTCTTGCCCGGACTCATCGTGCTCGCCGGAATCATGATCTGGGCCAAGCGCCGCTAAAATCGAACCATGAAGAAATCCACTTTAATTATTTTGCTATTGGCCATTCTGGCCGGCGCTGCTGCGTACTATTTCGACTGGAAACGCGGCGGGCAGGATGCCGCGAAACCGGCCACAGACAGCACCAAGCTCGCGTTCACCCTGCAACCGGACGAAATCCAGTCGCTGACGATTTCCTATCCGGCCGACCCGAAATCGCAGCCGGTGACTTTCGAAAGGCGTGACGGCACTTGGCAAATCACTCAACCGCTGCAGACCGGGGCCGACGCATCGGCCATCGACGGAATCATTGTGGGGCTGGTGGCTGCGCGGATTGAGCAGACTGAACCGGGAGCACCTGATCGGTTGAAGGTCTACGGCCTCGATCCTGCTGACGTGGCCCTCGATTTTCAGTTGAAGAATGGCGCGAAGCATTCCGTCAAACTAGGGAAGAAGGATTTCACCGGGTCGTCGGTCTATGCCGTGCTCGATCAAGGCAAGGACGTGGCCTTGGTCCCCGAATCGTTGCTGGTCAGTTCGGACAAGCCGCTGCAGGTCCTGCGCGACCACAGCGTGCTGCATATCGACACCAATGATGTGCGATCGTTCGACTTGAAGAACGCTGCGGGAGAAGTGGTCGCCGCCAAGGAAAAAAGCGACTGGAACCTGGTCAAGTCGGCCGCGGGCGCCGCCGACTCCGACGCCATCAACGCGCTGCTGGCGGCGATCTCCACCGCAAAGCTGGTGAGCATCGAGAGCGAAACGGCGGAGCACCTCGCGAAATACGGGCTCGCCAATCCGGCGATTACGGTTACGGCCGGAGACAGCAAGGGAAAAACCGCCACGTTGCTGATTGGCAAAAAGGAAGGGGAAGAATATTTTGCGCGCGATGCCTCGCGTCCCACGATCTTCCGCGTAAATCAGGATCTGGTCAAAAAGCTAGCCGTGGGATATCCGGATCTCCGCGACAAGAAGATTGCGCGCCTGGACCCCGCGAATTTTATTCGCGCTGAGATTCATGACGCGAACGGAACAATTGTCTGTAGCCGGAAGGGTGAGGCAGATTGGGTTTTTGATGAACCAGCGGACCAGAAAGGAAAGACGGCGTCGCTCGACAAGCTGTTTTCGACGATCGGTGAAACCCGTGCCGATCAAATCATCGACCATCCAGCGCCCGAGGTTCTCGCGCGACTGGCGAAACCCGCTTTCGATGTCACCTTGACCACCAAAGACGGAAAAAAGCTGAGCCTCGCTATTTCGAAAGAATCGGGTGATTTTGTGTATGCGCGGAACAGCGTAACGCCAACGGTTTACCAATTGAAAAAGCAGATTCTCGATACGCTCAACTTCAAACCTTCAGATTTGGCTTTTTAAGGCGCTGGTCCCGCGCTGCGCCACGATTTAGACGGGTAGGATCGAATCAGACTTTACGCGCAACAGCCCACGGCCAGTTCGGCGTGCGGCCACGCCGCCAGGAATAGGACCTTGCCGCTCTCCGGCACCACGTGGACGTAGTACACCTGTGTACCGTCCTGAATCTCAAAAAAACCAGGATGCCTTGGGTCGGGCGTTAAGCTCGTTCCTTGCATCAGCAGGGTTTCCAGCCCCCGCACCAGCTCTGGCGGATGATTCCGCATATCCTGAACCTGTACGTTTTGTTCCCAGCGCATCACCATGGCGTCCCCCAGCCCTGCTTTTCTCTTCCATAGACTATTACGCTCAGCCACCATGAAAAGTTCCAGTCGCCCGAAGATTTAGCCGTCCGGATTCCTGTTTGGACGTGCGCCAAGGGGGCCGGTTAGCGCCCGCGATTGCCCGGGGTGGGTATCGCGGCGTTAACCCATAAGTGGTTACTTGCGCTACGGTTTCAAAGTTGCCATAGTCACAGATCGTCCGAGGGGCCCCTCAACTTGAAAAAGAACACTTCGAAAAAGAAAGCGCCAAATAAGAAAGCTCTAAAGAAGACCAGCCGAATGAGCCGCGATCGCCGCCGCAAGCATCATCATTGGCAAGTCACCGTGTATTACGGTGACGGCGAAAAATTCGCCCGCGTCTACATCGACCGCGACCGCGCGCTGAAATTTGCGGAGCGGCAGAAAAAATCCCCCGTGGTGAAATCGACCAGAATTATGGAAGTGGATTAAGCCGCAGGGCAGTGTCGCAGCAAAACGCTCGCGGTCCGGCTCTTGTCCGGACCCCATCCCCATGCTATAAATAAACACGTCGCACATCTAGCCGTGCGCGGGATTCGTATAGTGGTAGTACGCGACCTTGCCAAGGTCGAGGCGAGGGTTCGATTCCCTTATCCCGCTCCAGACTTAATTATTTATTCGTCTGCTCCCGGGTTTCCCGTCCCAATATTCCACTTCGCTAACGGTGCCCTCGACGGGAATAACCTCGCTGCAAAACCTATCGGATAAATCAGCAACTTGAATTGGACGAGGGCGCTTGGGCTGCCTAGAGTGAACGTTCCATTGGGTGGCAGCGGGCCGGGCTCGGTATAAAAACCAATGTACGTATGACACAGCACTGCGATTCCAACCGATCGGAGTGCGGAAAATTTAATGAACGCAGCAGCCGCACCGTCGCCTTTTAGGGTTCCCCCGCCTTTCGTGAATTATCGCCTCGACACCGCTTACGACGAGATGTTCTGCGCGCCCGGCGTTCCACGCGATTTCTATCAGGCGCTGCATCGCATGCTGGTGAGCCTGCCAGCGCACGAACTGCGCAAGAGCCAGCAGGCGGCCGACCTGACCTTTCTGCACGAAGGCATAACCTTTACGGTGTACGGCAGCAAAGAAGGAACCGAGCGGATTTTCCCCAATGATTTGATCCCGCGGATTATTCCGGCGACGGAGTGGGCCAAAATCGAAAAGGGTCTGACCCAGCGGCTGACCGCGCTGAATTTGTTCCTGCGCGACATTTATCACGAAGGCCGCATCCTCAGCGAAGGGATCGTCCCGCGGGAATTAATCTACAGCTGCAAACATTTCCGCCGCGAAATGCGCGGGCTGAATGTGCCGCGCGACATTTACGTCAGCATCTGCGGCACCGACCTGGTGCGCGTGCCGGACGGCAATTACGCGGTGCTCGAAGACAATCTGCGGGTGCCCAGCGGCGTTTCCTACATGCTGGCCAACCGCAAAGCCTTGAAACGCGTTTTCCCCACCATGTTCCGCGATTACGGCGTATCGCCAATCGAGCAGTATCCGCCGGCGCTGCTGGCGACGTTGCGCAGCCTGACGCCGGAGAATTGCGCGTATACGCAGGATCCCGTCACCGTCCTGCTGACTCCGGGCGTCTCGAATTCCGCGTATTTCGAACACACTTTTCTGGCCCAGCAAATGGGCATTGAGTTGGTCGAAGGGCGCGATCTTCTGGTGCATGACAATGTCGTGTACATGCGCACCACCGCGGGTCCGCGCCGCGTCGATGTGATTTATCGCCGCGTCGATGACGATTTTCTCGATCCACTCTGCTTCCGTGGCGATTCGATTCTCGGCGTTCCTGGATTATTCAACGCCTATCGCACCGGCAACGTGAACATCGCCAATGCCATCGGCACAGGGCTAGCGGACGACAAGGCCGTCTACGCCTACGTGCCGCAGATCATTCGCTTTTATTTGGACGAAGATCCCATTCTGCCGAACGTGGAAACGTATCTGATGACCGACAAATCCCAGCGCAAGCACGTTCTGGATCATTTGGAAGACATGGTGGTCAAGGCGGTGGGGGAATCGGGCGGCTACGGTATGTTGATTGGGCCGCACAGCACCAAACAACAACGCGACGAATTTCGCGTGCGCATCATGGCTGATCCGCGGAACTATATCGCGCAGCCGACGCTATCCCTTTCCTGCGCTCCTTGCTTGATCGACGATCAAGTGGAATCGCGACATATCGATTTGCGTCCGTACATTCTGATGGGCGAAAAAGTCACTTTGGTCCCGGGCGGGCTCACCCGCGTCGCCCTGCGCAAAGGATCGCTGGTCGTCAACTCTTCGCAAGGCGGCGGCAGCAAAGACACATGGGTCTTACGCGCGGGAACCGCGGATGACCGCGTGGTCGAAATCGACGAAGAAGTTCGAAGGGGAATTGGCGGCGGGAGGCTCGCCTAAGCGCATGAGATCGTCTCGAAATTATTTTGCGAGAACCTCGCAGCGCGATGCCGGCATGCTCTCGCGTGTCGCCGACGGCCTGTATTGGATGAGCCGCTACCTGGAACGCGCCGCGCAAACCGCCCGGCTGGTCGATGTGGAATTCCAGCTTTGGCTGGACCAGACGCCCGAAGCAGCAGCGCGGCGTTGGAAATTCCTATTTGAAGCGCTGCGCATACCTCCGCCGCAAGGAGTGGTCGACCCCGCCCGGCTGTTGAACTCACTGGTCTTCAGCCGCACCAACGCGTCGTCGATCGTCTCCTGCATTTCCACTGCCCGCGAAAATCTGCGCCACGTCAGGGAACAGTGCAGCTCCGAAATGTGGGCGCAGCTGAACCGGCTCTACCTAGAAGCGGTAGCTACCTGGCCGGAAGAGGCGTGGATGCAGAAGTCGCACGCGTTTTTTCATGCGGTGCAGGAAGGCGCGCACCTTTTCCAGGGCGTCACCGACGGCACCATGAGTCACGGCGAGGGATGGCAGTTCATTCAGCTGGGCCGCTATGTTGAGCGCACCGACGCGCTGGCCGCCTTGATGGAAGCGCATTTCAAGCGGGTGGCTCGTCCCGCGGATCAGGCAGTGGAAAGTGCGGAGTATCTCGAATGGGTCGGGCTGCTGCGCGCCTGCCTGGCGTTTGAGGCTTACTGCAAGGTGTACACGGCGGAAATCCGGCCGCTGCGGGTGGCGGAATTTCTGCTGCTGAACGCCGATTTCCCGCACTCCGTGCGATTTTCCGTGGATCGGGTCAACGCCGCGTTGCAGACCATCGGAGATTTAACCGAACGCCGCGAAAAACTGACCACGCGCATAGCGGGCCGGTTGCGCGCCCATTTGAGCTACAGCCAGATCGAAGAGGTGCTGGCCGAAGGCTCGCATGCCTATCTCGAAAACGTGCGTAGCGAGTGTTCGCAAATTCACACGGCGATTCATCAGATTTATTTTGACTACTCGATCGAATCGGAGCTGGCGTCGTAGGGCGCCGCAAACCATATGGCCTATTCCGTGCGGCACATTACGAGTTTCCGGTACCAACCCGCGGTGCGGGAAAGCGTGATGGAAGTCCGCATGCAGCCGCGCACCGATTTCCGCCAGCGCTGCTTGAGCTTTTCCTTAAACGTGTCGCCGCGCGCCACGGTGATGGTCTACCGCGATTTTTATGGAAATGCGGTGCACCACTTCGACATCCCGCAAAAACACAACCTGATCGAGGTCTCGGCGCAGGCCATTGTCGACGTTTTGCCCGCGCGCGATTTCAGCCAGGAAGCCGCCAGCTGCGACTGGCAGGAACTCGACGAGCGCGTCGCGCAAACCGATTACTGGGAGATGCTGCTGCCCAGCCAATTCGCGGCGCCAACGGTGCTGCTGGAGAAACTCGCCGCCGAGCTGAAGTTGAAACGCCGCCGAAAGCCGCTGGCGCTGCTGCAGGAACTAAACGGAAAACTCTACGAGATGTTTGAGTACGTGCCGCTCTCGACCAATGTGGATTCGCCGATTGATGACGCGTTGCGCGCTCGCCGCGGCGTCTGCCAGGATTTTGCGCACATCATGATCACTCTGGTGCGGCAGCTGAAAATTCCTTGCCGCTATGTGAGCGGGTATCTCTATCACGAGGACCAAGGGCACGATCGCTCGCCCGCGGCCGCCACGCACGCCTGGGTTGAAGCTTACCTGGGAGAACTGGGCTGGGTCGCATTCGATCCGACCAACAATTTGATGGCATGCGAACGCCATATCCGCGTCGCGATGGGCAGAGATTACGCCGACGTTCCGCCGACGCGCGGAGTCTACAAGGGCGAAGCGGAAAGCGAACTGAGCGTCATGGTCGCGGTGCTGCCGATGGACGCGCCGGAGCCGGAAGAGCTGCCTCCCACGACCGTGATTCGTTCCAAGCCGTTCAGTGCGGAGACGCTGGCCGACGTCGAACAGCAGCAGCAACAACAGCAGCAGTAGAAGTGGCAGCACGAAAAGCAAATCAAGCCCAGCCCTCGCCATCATCCTGAATTTCGCAGATCAGAAGTTGAAGTCTCGAGGCCCCGTTCATTTAGGGAAACCCATGATTCTCAGGCTCGGTTACGACATTCAGTTCGACCTGCCTTTCCCCATCGCGGTGGTGGCGATGCTCAACGTGCATCCCTCCCGCGCGGGGGATTTGCAAGCGCCGGACGAAGTCCGCGTCGAGCCGGCCGCTTCAACGGAGTCGTACATCGACAGTTTCGGAAATCGTTGCACGCGATTTTTGGCGCAAAGCGGGCCGCTGCGCTTGAGCAATTCGACTTTGATTTACGATAGCGGCGTGGCCGACCCGATCAGCCTCGGGGCCCGCGAAGTTCCGGTGCAGGAGTTGCCGCACGAAGTGCTGCGCTACCTGTACAGCAGCCGCTACTGCGAAGTGGACCGTTTTTCGATGATCGCTCCGGAGTTATTCGGCGCCTTGCCCCAGGGCTGGTCGCGGGTGCAAGCCGTCTGCGACTGGGTACACCACAAAGTCAGCTTTGGCTACCAGCACGCGCGCCCCAGCCGGACGGCTCTGGACGTCTTCACCGAACGCATCGGCGTCTGCCGCGATTTTCAGCATCTGGCCGTAACGCTCTGCCGCGCCCTGAACATTCCCGCCCGTTACGTCACCGGATATTTGGGCGACATCGGCGTGTCGGTTGCGCCTTCGCCTATGGATTTCAGCGCGTGGTTCGAAGTGTATCTCGAGGATCGCTGGTGGACCTTTGATGCGCGCCACAATCACCCGCGCATCGGCCGAGTGTTGATGGCCGCCGGCCGCGACGCCTCCGACGTGGCCATCACCACCTCGTTTGGCATGGCCAATCTCACCCATTTCACCGTCGTGACTGAGGAAATATCCGGCGCGGATCAATCGTCGTTCGTTCCGCTCGCTTCGCAAGCTGGCCAGTCCTAGCGCATCGTGCTAGATTCTGTTTCGCCAAAAACCCAACAATGCTCGCCTACCTGTGCGGCCCCATCGAATTTGCGGAAGATAACGGCCGGTTGTGGCGCCGCAAGCTCGGCCCATTCCTGCGCGAGACGCTCGGGCATCGCGTCTACGATCCGGCTGAAGACGAAGAGAAAAACCTCACACCGGAGGAAATCGCGCACTTTCGGGAATGGAAGTCGACGGATCTGGAGCGTTTCCGCCGGGTCATCCGCAAAATCATCGCGTTCGATCTCGATCTGATCGAAAACAAAGCCGATTACCTGATTTGCTCCTGGGACGCCCTGGCCAAGAGCGGCGGAACGTCCGCGGAGATGACCGTGGCCTACCGGAAGGGAATTCCGGTCTATCTGGTTACCACGCTGCCCGCCGCGGAAATCAGCGGATGGATGCTGGGCTGCACCGACCAAGTCTTCGCCACGGTGGAAGAACTGAAGGAATTTCTTACCGCGCGCTATTCGCGAGAAAAGCAAAACCAGCTCTGGAAAGATTGATAGAATCCCCGCGCTATGGAAAAAATAATCGTGGCCGTCGGCAGTACCCGCCGTCCGAAACTCGACGCCGTCACGGAAGCCCTGGTCTCCATTCAATCCGCCTTCGGCGTAGACAAAACTGCGCCGGAAATGGAATTTGAAGTTGTCGGTTTCGAGGTGCCCAGCGGCGTGCGCCATACTCCGCTGTCGCGCGAGGATCTGATGACCGGCGCGCGCCAGCGCGCCGAAGCGCTGGTGCAGATCGCCCGTGCCGAAAATAAACCGTGGAAATATTTCGTAGGTCTCGAAGGCGGGATCGACGTGATCCCCGGCCCCGACGTGATGCCGAGCCTCGAGGTGATCGCTGATGTCGATATCGTGCGCGAGGCAGGCAAACGCTGGGTGTTTCTGGAAAATTGGGCTTACATTACCGACGGCACCTCGGTGGGCTCGTTCGGCCAATCCGGCGCGGTGCTCCTTCCCGACGCGCTGGCGCGGACGGTCGTCGAGGACGGAGTCGAGCTTTCCGAAGCGATCGATGCTTTCGCGGGCCGGCACAATATTCGCGATGCCGAAGGCGCCTGGGGCATTCTGACCCGCAACCAGATCAGCCGCCAGGAAGCGTTTCGCGTTGCGGTGGTAAATGCGTTTGCACCGTTTTTCAACCGCGCGGTCTATGGGACCGCGGCGAAATCAGCGTAGCTTTTTCGCGATCGGGCGGCGCAGCGCGCAGGCCGGTCCCAAATTCGGAACCGCGATACAATGGCTGTAAGCACTCACCGGAGGATGCGTGGACATCGTCAAAGGCAACATGGGTTGGATCGAAGTTGTGGTCGGGCCGATGTTTTCCGGCA
>PMHK01000135.1:14871-17581 GCA_003156635.1 Acidobacteriota bacterium
GTTGCGCCGCGCACCGAGGTCGTCGGCGTGGACGAAGCGCAGTTCCTGGGCGAATCCGTGGTCGAAAGCAGCGTGAAACTCGCCGACATGGGCAAACGCGTCATCGTCGCGGGCCTCGACACCGATTTTATGGGGCGCCCCTTCGAGCCCATGCCGCGCCTGCTGGCCGTCGCCGAAGAAATCGTCAAGCTGCTCGCGATTTGCATGCGCTGCGGGAACCCCGCGGTGCATACCCAACGCCTGGTAGCCTCTGAAGAACTCATCGTGGTCGGCGCCGGAAACATGTACGAAGCACGCTGCCGTCGCTGCTTTGAGCCCCACCTGGCGCACGAAAAAATCGAAGAGGCGAAGAACCAGCCGGCCTCCCGAGCCCACGCGGCAACGACTTAACCCAGGAACCTGGATATCTCCCGGGTTCAGCGCACTTCCGGCGGACGGTCCTGGGCGTCCTGCAACCCAATGGTCGGCCGCAGAATCCATATCACCGTAGAGCCGATTCGCAATAGAATAGGGGCTAGGCCATCCGACCTTCATGTTGACCCGACTCATCATCGTGCTTGCGACGGCCCTGGCCATCGGCTCCGATACGGCCGACGTCAACCGCTATAAGTCGCATTTGGTGCCAGGCGAGCCCGATTTTTCCGGCGCGCCGGCGAATAACCCCGAAGTATTTTTGTCGGTGCAACAGCCGGCTTCCAGCAAGCAATCTCCCTTGCAGCCACAATCGCGCGTCGAAATCATCCGCTACGTGTCGGGCGAGTTTGCCAAGGCGCTAAAGCCGATCCCCTCAGGCAAAAAAGGTTTCCGGATCGAGGTAGGCAAGAAAATCGACGATAAGGATTTGCGAGCGGCCTTGCACGGCCACACGCCCGCCGCCAACGTGGGTGACACGGTGCAGGTCACAGCTATCGAATTCCGCCCGAAAGAAATTGTGATTTCGATCAATGGCGGCGGAAAAGGCCAGTTCAATATTCGCGATCACATTCAAATTGGAATGGGAGGCCCGGGGCCAATGGCGGCGGATTCCGCGACGCCGCAACAGCCCGTCGGCGGCACTTTGATTCTCGATTTCGGCCGTCAGGTCCCGGACATGAGCGCCGACGACGTGATGACCGACCTGCAGGCGTTTCTGGACTTTTCCAAGGAACACTCCGGCGCGATCAACTGGATCGACACTTTGCCGCCGCAGTTCAAGCAGGCCATCACGGACCACGAAGCGTTGGTCGGGATGAACCACGAAATGGTATTGGCCGCGCTCGGCCGNNGCGCGCACTACCTTTGTGACTTTCACCGGCGATCAGGTCATTCGCGTGAAGGAATTCGACTGACGAAATTCAAAGACGGCTCCGCGTTCAGCGCAATTGCATCCTCGTTGTTCGTTGACTTTTTGCCGCGCAGCACCTAGCATTTTCGTTTTGGAAATCACGCGAAGTTCGTTCCGTGCGCTCCGCCGCACGGCATTCTCTGGGAGGATTGATGGCTATCAAGGTGGGGATTAATGGCTTCGGCCGAATCGGACGTAATATTTTCCGCGCAGCTCTGGGCGATCCTTCAATCGAAATTGTCGCGGTCAACGACATTACCGATTCGAAGACCCTCGCGTACCTGCTGAAGTACGATTCGATTCTGGGGAACCTGCCCAACTCGGTGACGCACACCGACGACACCATTTCGGTCGACGGGAAATCCGTAAAAGTTTTTCGCGTCAAAGATCCCGGCGAAATTGATTGGTCTTCGGTCGATGCTTCCATCGTCATCGAATCCACCGGCCTATTCACGAAGGGTGCCGACGCCCGCAAGCATATTCGCGGCACGGTGAAGAAAGTTATTATCTCGGCTCCGGCCACGGATCCCGACCACACTTTGGTGCTCGGCGTGAATGAGAAAACCTACGATCCGGCGAAGCACGACGTAATTTCGAACGCCTCCTGCACCACCAANNTGCTCGATCTGCCGCACAAGGATCTCCGTCGCGCCCGTGCCGCGGCGTTGTCCATGATTCCGACGTCCACCGGTGCGGCCAAAGCTTTGCAACTGGTGATTCCGGAATTGAAAGGCAAGCTGGACGGCTATGCCATGCGCGTCCCCACGCCGAACGTCAGCGTTGTGGACTTGACGGTTTTCACCGATAAACCGGCCACAGTAGCGACGGTCAATGCCGCGATCAAAACGGCGGCCAACGGTCCGATGAAAGGCATTTTGGAATATGTCGAAGATGAATTGGTGTCGGTCGATTTTCGCGGCAATCCGCATTCCTCGATTGTTGACGGGCCCTACACGCGCGTGGTGGGCACGAACTGCATCCAGGTGCTGGCGTGGTACGACAATGAGTGGGGTTACTCTTCTCGCTGCCGCGATTTGATCAAGTTTCTTGCCGCCAAATTGTCCTAAGGAGCCTTATCCGTAGGCGAATCCCGCGCACGGCACGGGATTCGCCTACGATTCAGTGGTCCGGGCCGAGTAGCATTCCCCAAAAAACTGCAAACCAGCGGAGCCAAGCTACGTAACTGGAACATGCCAAAACTTTCAATTCGCGACCTTGATCTGAAAAATAAACGTGTTTTCATCCGGGTGGATTTCAACGTCCCGATGTCGGGCGGCAAGGTGGACGACGACACGCGCATCCGGGAGACCCTGCCGACCTTGCGTCTGGCCATGGAAAAAGGTGGACGCATCGTTCTGGCTTCGCACCTCGGCCGCCCCAAAGGCA
>PMHK01000067.1 GCA_003156635.1 Acidobacteriota bacterium
GACGTGCCTTCGCGCAGCAGCAGCGGCAGCCCCACCAGCGAGCAGGACGCGAACGTAATCAGCCAAATCAAAATCGACGCGGTCGCGGCCGGCTCCTTTTCTACTCCAAAGATCAGCGTGAACACAAGAAACGTAGCGGCCTGGGCCCCGCCGCCCACGCCCGGCAATTGCGCCGTCGACCCCACCACCGAAAACGCCAGCACCAGCATCGCGTCGGAATAATCGAGCGCCAGCAGTTTCCCGCCCAGCGCGTGCGCGATCCACAGATAGCATCCGACGATCAGCGCCCAGTGCACCGCCGTCAGCGCCGACAAAATCAACAAATCCCCCGCGGTGCGAATTCCCTGCAAGCCTTCGCTGAATCCTTCCAGCAGCCCGACGATTTTCCCGCGCCAGCCCGCGCGCCAGGCCGGCTTCTGCAAGCGTCGCGCCAGCCACTCCGCGCCGTGGTAGCGGAAATAAACCAGGAACGCCACCATGCACAGCAGGCCCAGAATCAAAGCCATGCCGGCCAGGCGCGCCTTGTTCATCAAGTCCAGGTGCGCCATGCCCGGAATTTCTTTGCGCTGGAACAGCAGCAACGCCGACCCGGCGATCACCGCCGCCGCCGCGATGTCGAACACCCGCTCCAGCACGTACACTCCGAACATGCGCGGAATCGACAGCGAATTTTTCTTGGCGATCAGCACCGGACGAATCGGCTCGCCGGCGCGCCCCAGCAGAAAGGTGCAGGCAAATCCGGAGAGCGTCGCGCTGTAGGTCGCCCAGAATTTCGTCGGCCCAAAGGTGCGCGAGAGCCAGTTCCAGCGAATCGCCCGGATGGCGAAGCACCCGTAAATCACCACCAGGGCGAGCACCAGCAACCCCAGGTTGGCGTCGCGCAGCGATTCCCAGACCGTCGACCAGTGAAACCCTTCCAAAGTAATGGAATTGCGGAATTTGTAGAAAAAGTAGCCCAGCGCGGCAACTGCAACAACCACGATGACCAAGCGGCGTGACGTACGATCCATGCGCCAAGAACCGTAGCAGCAAGCCCAGCAAAAATCCAGTATGGTTCGAAAACGCGGTTAGCAAATACCGTGGAATTTGCGGATTAGAATTTACAGTTGGCGTGTGTTTTCTGTGGTTTACGTTGAATTCTAATTGCTGGTAGCGGATTAGAAATGGTGCGCGGCGGGCGGAGGTGACGACGGAAGCGTGAGGCGCGGGCGAGGGCGAATGCTCGTTTCCAGCACGCGGGAAAGACTGTCGATTAGAAATCACGGCGGGCGTTTGTTTTCATGGATTTGGAGGTGTTTTCTAATTGCGCGAAGTGTCGATTAGAATTTCGCGGCTGGCGGAGGTGGGTGCGGCGGTTTTTGAAGGCGGCGAGAGGCGTTTGGATAGAAATGTTGCAGGAAAAACCCAAATTAGAAGGCATGGCCGGCCTTGTTTGCAGTGAGTAGCGGCGATTTCTAACTGCGGGCGCGCAGATTGGAAATTGGGCGAGGGCTGCGGAGTAAGTCGCGCGGGACGTCGCAGCTCCTGGCGACGATCGATCTGACGGTCCGTGCACGAATCGCTCCTCCTCCCAGTGTGGCCGTTCGTGGGCCTACACAAATTGGCAATGCATGATAACATATCCGTTTATATGATTACAGGTACACACGCGGCGGGTCATTTCGCTAAAAGATGATGGAGCTTCACTAACGAAGTAACTGTCAGGTGTTACTAATTTTGGTTGCGTTACTGAGATAGATTATACCTACCACTCTGCATAAAAGTTCCTACGTACCGGGATTGCGAGGCTTCGTGCTCAGTTCCTTGCAGCAAAAGGCGGTTTGGGATGGTTGGCTGAGTTCGGAGATTCGTTTCTGCTATTTCGCGGACCTGACCGGAAGACACCAACGCAAGCAGCGGTTCCTAACTTGGACAATACTCGTCCTTTCGTGTGGCTCCTTCGCCGCGATAATTTACGAACTCCCGGGAAACCTACACTGGGTTCGAGCCTTGGCGGCATTGGCGACAGCGGGCCTCAGCTTATGGTCGCTTACTGCTAAAAACGAACGGCTAGCGATCGACTGTTCGGACCTAAGTTTTAAGTGGAATGTCCTTTCGAAGCAGTTTGAAAGGTTATGGGACGATATGTACGCTGACGCGGCAAGTAAGACGTTAACTGATTTAGATGCCAAAGAGGCCGAGCTCTCCAAGACCGGTACCACGCTACCTTATGATAAGAAGTTAATGCTCAAGTGGGAAGACTACGTCAAAATGCATCATCGTGAGGGCACGTAGAAAATGACTGAAAAGCCGAGCAAGACAATCGACAAAAGAGGCTGGCCGCCGATTCCGGAGCCACTTCCTAAGCCGCCCCTGGCGCCGCCTCCTCCTCCTCCGCCCCGTGAACCGGCGAAAAAGGCCTGATTGTCCTCGAACGGCTGTCCAATAATCGATACCAGATGCATTTGTGTGATCGATTTAGACAACAAATCGCTTGCTGCCGTCCTGTCCTCGTACCTGCAATCTGAAGCGACGATGCGGAAAAAAATCTAACGCGTTTTGGGCTCACGTAACCCGGAACGGTGACCCAAGGTCTCTTGAATTTGAGTGGGAGAACGTCACGCTTCCGTACCCCTCGTGGGCGGAGACCGCTCCGTCATCTGCTCGTCGTTTTACGCTCGGGGTTATGGCGCAACGGGATGGCGAGATCGAAAATCTGGCGCACGCCTATCGCGTGCTCGATGCGCGGTGGGACGCGTCGCCGCGGGCCATAAAAGCCAGCTACCGCAAACTGATCAAGCGCTGGCACCCCGACCGTCATACTCCTGGAACGCCCGGACATACCGAAGCTACTTTAATGACGCGGCTGCTGAACGAGGCGTACACGCGCATCGAAAACGCTCCGCTGCGCAACGGTTTTGCTGAACCGGCGGCAGCCTACTCGCGGCAGCCTTCCGGTTCTGCTGGTGATAGACGCGACCAAGCTGGCAACCAGCCCGACCCATCGGGCGCGTCGCGCAGCGAATATGTGGCGCGCGATCCGGTGGAGGACGCGACCGATTTCTACCGGGTGATGGAAAATGCGCGGAAGGCCGGAGCGCGCGACGACGCGGCTCGGCCCTTCGACTGGGTCGGCTTCGCGGTCCGATTCGTAATCGGCGCGCTGTTTGGCGTGCTGGTGAGTTTCAGAGTGACGATCGCGATGTACCAGCACCCGGAAGCGGTGCCGGTGGCGGTCGCGGTGACGATTC
>PMHK01000146.1 GCA_003156635.1 Acidobacteriota bacterium
CCCCGCCGAAACCGTGGCCGCCACACCCGACGCCGTCGGCGTCGCCGCACCCAACGCATCCCCGCGCACCGCACGATTCTTCCGCATCAACGCCGACGCCAAAACTAAAACCGCCAGCCCCGCCACCGCGCACCGCGCCATCATTCGACGTCCAAATATTCCCCGCATCGTAATCCTCCTCTTGCGCGCACTCTGCGCCAGCCTTCCGCCACCGCGCCCGGCCCGATCCGTCCCACATCAGGCACCGTCCCCTAGCTCTTGCTGTTCTTGCCGGCCGCCTTCTGCGATTCCGCAAACGCGAGCTGCGACGCCTCATGCGCCTTATTCGCATGCTCCATCGCCTGCCGCGCTTGTTCGTGCCCGCTCAGATGATCTTCCTTCCCATGATGCGCCGCCGCCGCGCGATGCGCATGCGCCGCCATCTCATGAAATTCCGCCGCGCGCGCGTTGTAACCGTTAGGCATAGATCCTCCGTATTTTTTCTCGCAAATTAAATTTCTACCACGCACCTCAAACGAATGTTCCGCCATTCACGTTAGCGCCGCCGCGCGCCCTTGTCCATCCGGTCTCGGCCCTGCCATCTTCCCGTAATGCCCCGTTGACCCGCGTTCCCGCAGACTGAATTACCAGCTTCGCTGTATTGAGGCGGTTTCGAATCGGCCACAGGATAAGGACCGTAGGAAGTCGCCACTGGAATTNNTCAAGGAGAAATAAAATGGCAAAGCAGACCGCAGAGCATCACACGCGCGCGGCCGAACATTCTGGCCACGCGCAGAAACATCATCAACAAGCCGCCAAGCACCACGAATCCGGCAATCACGAAAAAGCAGCGCACCACGCGCAGGTCGCTCAGGGTCACCAGACCCAGGCCATGCACCACGCCAACGAAGCGGCCAAAAGCCACACCGAGCACCACGGCAACAAGGAATAACCCTGCGCGTTGATCCGTGGCCTCCATAAAAAACGGATCGGCGAATTCATAAAGAATTGCGCGCAAGGTTTGTTCTTATCCTTCCTCCCCCCAAACCTTGCGCGCAATTTCATAACTCGCAACGACGTCATCAGTCGCTTCTCAAATTGTCCCAAGGTCGCGCCGTGAAACCATTTCGCAAGCCAGCCGCCAAAAGCGTCGGGGCAAATCAATCCGCGACCACCTCCGGGATTCCGCTGCGCCAGTTCGGCAAACACGAAGGGGTAAAAATCTCAGCGCTCGGAATGGGCGGCCACCATCTGGGCGCAGCCAAAGACGAAGCGACCGCTATCGCCCTGGTCCACGAGGCCCTCGACGGAGGCATCACTTTCTTCGACAACTGCTGGGAATATCATCGCGGCAAAAGCGAAAACTGGATGGGCCAGGGCCTGAAGGGCCGCCGCGATAAAGCTTTTCTGATGACCAAAGTTTGCACCCACGGTCGCGACGGCGCGCTCGCCACCCAGATGCTCGAGCAATCCCTAAACCGCCTGCAAACCGATCATCTCGATTTGTGGCAAGCCCACGGCGTCTCCTTCGAAAACGATCCGGCGCTGTTCATTCGTCCCGGCGGCGCCGCCGAAGCCATGCTCAAAGCGCAAAAAGACGGAAAAGTTCGCTTCCTTGGTTTCACCGGCCATAAAGATCCCAACATGCACCTGGCTATGCTGGCAACCGGCTTCCCTTTTGACGCCGTGCAGATGCCGCTTAATCCTTTCGACTCTACTTTTCGCAGTTTTGAAACGCAGGTGTTGCCGGAATTAAATCGCCGCGGCATCGCCGCGCTGGGCATGAAGCCCATGAGCGGCCACGGCGAGCCCATCCAGAACGGCGCGGCCACGGCCGAGGAGCTGTTGCGCTATGCGATGAGCCTGCCGGTTACGGTGACCATCACCGGAATGGAAAAGCCCGATATTCTCCGCCAGAATTTGCGCATCGCCCAGAATTTCACGCCGATGTCCGCCGCCGAAATGCAAACCTTGCGCGATCGCTGCAAACCCGTGGCCGCCGATGGCCACCTCGAGCTTTATAAAGTTTCGCTAAAATTCGACAACCCGGAAGCCCGCATCGCTCACGGCTTCCCCATCGACCAGCAATCCGACGAAGTGAAGGAATGGCTGCTGGAAGTCCAGAACGAGGGCCACGCGTATCCGGTAATTCCCGAACCGTAGGATGTCAGCGAATTTCAAAAATAATGTTGCACTCGAACACATTAGAAAGAGGCCCCGATGGCAGAGGTGGTTCAGGACACGGAAGATGAATACGAAAATCAGTTTTCGCGGCGGGATTTCGTGAAAGGAGCGGCCGCCTTCACCGCTTCCGCGGTAGCCAACGCGCGCATCGCTATGGCTGCGCGCAAACCGGAAAAACCATCACGATCGGGCGCTGGCGGCGGCGCCGCAACCGGCCCGCAGATCGCCACACGCGAACTGGGCAAAACCGGCGCGCAAGTCTCGATCCTCGGCGTCGGTGGTTATCATCTCGGTTCGACGAAGGACCAGCAGGAAGCCAATGAGCTCGTCGCCCGCTCGCTCGACGCCGGCATCAATTTCTTCGACAACGCCTGGGATTATCACGACGGCCTCAGCGAAGAACGCCTGGGCACCGCCCTGCGCGGCAAACGCGATCGGGCTTTCGTCATGACTAAAGTCTGCACCCACGGCCGCGGCAAAGATGTCGCCATGCAGATGCTTGAACAATCTTTGCGCCGCTTGCAAACCGACCATCTCGATCTCTGGCAGATTCACGAAGTCATCTACTACAACGATCCCGATTTAATTTTCGCGCCCGGCGGCGCCGCCGAAGCGCTCCTCGCCGCGAAGCAGCAAGGCAAGGTCCGCTTCATCGGTTTCACCGGCCATAAAGATCCGGCGATTCATCTGCGCATGCTGAACCAGAATTTCCCGTTTGACACCGTGCAAATGCCGCTCAACGCCTTCGACGCCAGTTTCCGCAGCTTCGAACAGCAAGTCCTGCCCGAGGCCAACAAGCGCGGCATCGGCGTCCTCGGCATGAAAAGCCTCGGCGGCTCCGGTGAGATGGTCACCGGCGGCGCCATCACTCCCGCCGAAGGTCTGCGCTACGCCATGAGCCTGCCCGTCGCCACCACGATCAGCGGCATGGACACCCTCGGCGTCCTCGAACAAAATCTGGAAATCGCGCGCAATTTCCAGCCCATGTCCGCCGCCGAAATGCAGTCGCTATGCGACCGCGTAAAAACCTACGCCGCTGACGGCCGCTTCGAACTATTCAAAACCACAAAAAAGTACGACGGAGCCGTAGGCCGCGAACAGCACCACTACCCTTCAGCCCAAAAACTCCCCGTGTAGTCTCATAAACGCCAGGCCGGAACGCAGCCATACGTCATTCTGAGCGCAGCGAAGAATCTCAACCAGGCTAGTGTCTCGGGGGCGCAACGATGGAACAGGAACCCGCCCACACCGCCTATAGCGGCCGGCTTTAGCCGGGCCATTTGCTTTTGCTTTTACCGTTGGGCTGTCAAGAAGAAGCAGTCGGTTCGCCTCAAGCTTCCGTTCAAACCCGGCGGACGAGCCACACCACCAAACAGATGATCACCAGCGTCCCAATAATTCCGTATCCGAACATCGCGCCTCCCAAGCCACCTTGTCGATTTTGATTCCGGCGAGGTGATGGTGCGCTACATCGGCTCGCGTGTCCCTACCGGAACAACAGTAGGAGACAGCGCTTGATGCCTCAGGTCTGCCGGGGCAAACACTTCACGGCAGCGGACACGGATCGATCTCGCACGTCACCGTGACCACCAGCCTCGGCATCAGCGCCGACGCCGCGCTCTCCGTCAGGTATCCGCGCTGCTGCAAGGTTTGCACCGTCGCCTTCAACTTTTCCCGCTGCCCTTCGACAATTTTTCCGAGCTCCGCGTCGTAACCTGAGCGATCGCTCCAAACGATGGTGAAGTTATCGACCGGCTGCCACGACGACATGTCTATCACGCGCTTTCCGAGCCAAAATGCAATGAGCCGGTGCCGCGTTACCGGATCGAGCGGCTCCACGCCATAGCACGATCCCAACGGGGCATTTTCGTCGAAACGCCGCAGCACGATGCGGTCGCCATCCAGCTCCACGATTGCCACCGCGCCGATTTCCGAATCATTTTCGACCAGGTCGTACCCATAAATCGGTGGCCATCCGTCAAGCGATTTGCGTTCCAAAGAATCCCCGCAAAATACCGATCCTCCCGATCCACCGCCGAGGCTGCCGGCCGCACGAACTGTTATTTGGATCTTGTTTTCGGAATCGGCCACGGTGCGTGCGACCACTCCAGAAGATTCACGCGACGGGCCCCTTTTAGTTCGGGGTCTTTCGCCAGCATCATCAAAGCGATTCGCGCCAACATTCCACTGGCCCAACTTCCGCCATTATTCAGCGTCCAATCGCCCAGGGTGCTGCGCGATTCGGATAGTGGCAAGCGGCTGATCAAAATCGCGGCTTGGGCCGGAAAACGCGGCGCAATCGCCACGATGGTCGAAACCGGAACCTGTGCATTCTCCTGAATCAGCGCATCCAAAACCGCGTTTGCCGCCGAAACCGACTTCCCGTCGCCGGCACCAAGCGGGACTGGCCATTTTTCCAGCCAGGACGGCAGTTCCGCCAGAATCGTCGCGTCGTGATTCCTTCGCGTAAAATCAGCCGCCCACGCCGCCAGCCGCGGATCCCCGCTGTGCAGCCATTGCTGCAGGGTCGCACTGTCAACGTGCATCTCGGGAGTTATGGCTTGGTCCTGCGCCGGGTCTTGCACCAGTTCTTGCGTCGGCTGTTGCGCGCCAGTCGAGCCAGCACCAGCCAAAATCAGCAGGGCAACGACCATAACCAGTGTCACGAAGCGGATGCGTTTCATCAGCAACCTCGCCTTCACGCAGGCCTAATTGACTCGTTAGACTCCAACGGCTCCCCAAATGTTGCCGCTTCACATCCACGCCATCGAGACAGCGGCGGCACCGCCGCAAATCCGCCTGCGATTCCGCCCCGCGAGTGCAATAGAATGAGTGGTCGAAGGAGAATTTCGATGGCTACCGAAACCGATGTCCTCATTTGCGGCGCCGGCCCCGTCGGCCTCGCCCTCGCCGCCGAACTCACCCGCTACGGCCTGGCGGTCCGCATCGTCGAAAAAATTCCGCAGCGCAACGACAAATCCAAAGCGCTGGTCATCTGGAGCCGCACCCTCGAACTCATCAACCGCATGGGCTGCGTCGAAAAATTCCTGGCCACCGGCCTGCACTCGCCTGGCGCGAATATTTCCAGCGGCAAAGAACGCATCGCGCACATCAATTTCGACGGCGCCGACACGCCCTATCCCTTTGCGCTGATGATCCCGCAGAACGAGACCGAGCGCCTCTTCGAAGAATTTCTGAACACCCTCGGCGTGCCGATCGAACGCGACGTCGAACTCACCGCCTTTACCGCCGCGCCGGACCACGTCGCTTCCACGCTGCGCCACGCCGATGGCCGCGAAGAAAAAATCGAAACGCCCTGGCTGGCCGGTTGCGATGGCGCCCACAGCACCGTCCGCAACCAACTCGCCCTGCCATTTTCCGGCACCACCCAGCCCAGCGACTGGATGCTCGCCGACGTGCATCTTACCGGCGTCCCCAATCCCGACCAAACCAACGCCTTCTGGCATTCCGCCGGCGTCCTGATTATTTTTCCCATCACTCCCGGCCGCTTCCGAGTCATCGCCGACGCCGGACTCACTGACGCGAAAAATGTGCGCCCCGAGCCCACCCTCGAAGAAATGCAAGCGGTTCTCGACCAGCGCGGTCCCGGCGGCATAAAAGTTTCGGATCCCATCTGGCTCGCGAATTTTCACATCAACGAACGCAAAGTCAGCGACTACCGCCGCGGCCGCGTTTTTCTGGCTGGCGATGCCGCGCACATTCACAGTCCGGCCGGCGGCCAGGGCATGAACACCGGCATTCAGGACGCCTGCAATCTCGCCTGGAAACTCGCGCTGGTCGCGCGCGGCACCTGCGCCGCGGATCCACTCCTGAATAGTTACAGTCCCGAACGCAGCGCGGTCGGCGATCAAGTCCTGAAAGCCGCGGGAATCTTTACCTCCGTGGCCATCCTGCAGGGCGAATGGAAGCAGTCGCTGCGCAATCACCTCGCGTCGCTGCTGCTCGGATTTGCGCCCTTCCGCAAACTCGCGGTGAACGCCGCCGAAGAATTGTCGATTGGCTATCCCGCCAGTCCGCTAAACGCCCACGCCAAAGACCACGACGGCGCAGCGCAACACGGCCACGCGCCCCACGAAGGCCACCGCGCCCCAGTCACCGCCGGCGAAATTCCAGTAGGCGCCGGCCGCACGCCACGCTTCGCGCTTTTCACCGCAGCCAACGACGACGCGAAAAAACATTTCGCCGCGTTAGTCGCGAAATATCCCACGCTGCTTGAACCAAATCTCCGCCCACCATTCACCGCAAACGGCCTCTGGCTCGTGCGCCCCGACGGCTACGTCGCGCTCGCCACCTCCCCCGCAGACTGGGTCGACCTCCAAGATTATCTAGCCCGAATCACCGGCCCCGCCTAGCTCCGCCACTTCCGAGCCTTGGTGCTGGCTTCTTACCCTCTCGAAGCGAACCCGCATCGTCATCGCGATCCTGTTTACGTTCGCCTTTCGTCCGGGCACTCCCCGTCTCCGTGTGCGATTCCCTGAACGCATCGCGAAATTCCTCGTTCCGCGCTACAGTGCGCGCATGCCGACGCTAAATGACAAACCGACCATCATCAGCATGGCCATAATCGCCTCCGCACTCGCCACGCTGCTGCACGAAGGCCTCGGCCACGGCATCACCGCCTGGCTTCGCGGCGATATTCCCACCGAGCTGACCAGCAACCATCTCTCGTCGCTGCAACCCGACCGTTGGGTCGACGCCGCCGGCACTCTCGTCAATCTCGCCGTCGGCGCTGCCTGCCTGCTCATCGCGCGTCGAACAATAAGCGCCAACACCCGCTATTTTTTTTGGATTCTCGCCGCGCTCAATCTGCTCCCCGGCGCCGGCTATTTCCTCTTCTCCGGAATTTTCGGTTTCGGCGACTGGAACGAAGTGATCCGCGGCCTGCCACATCAGCCGGCGGTGCGCATCGGCATGACCCTCTTCGGCGCCGCGTTGTACGTGTGGTTCGTTCGCTTGCTCGCGCAAGTGATCCGCCCGTTCGTGCCGGAGCGCCACACCTACAACACCGTCGGCCGCCTGCCGTATTACACGGCGTGCCTCTTCAGTTGCGCCGCCGGCGCCCTCGACCCACTCGGTATCAAGCTGCTCCTGGTCTCCACCATCCCCGCCGCCTTCGGCGGCTCCTCCGGCCTGCTCTGGGCCGACGCGCTCCTCCCGCGCACACCACCAGCGCCGGAAAAAATCTTCACGGTGCATCGCGCGCCAATCTGGTGGGTCGCTGCAGTTCTGCTGGGAGGTTGTTACCTATTCTTCGTGGGCCGCGGCATTCAACTCACCCACTGACCAACGCCGCACCGCCGTTGCCGTTGCGGGTGGCCCATCCTTTCGCCTGCTGCAAGGGTGGGGTCTTTGCCGCTGCGGTTGCCGATCTTGATTTGTCTTGATGTATCTTGATGTCTCTTGACGCGCGTCTCCATCCCCTGCTAACCTCACTTTTAGGGAGACTGCCCACATGCCCGCTAAAGCCACCAAGCGCCTCGGTCTCAACCTGCGCGCCAGCCTCTACGACCGCCTCACCCAACTTGCCAAGGACAACGGTCAGACCAAGACTCACCTGCTGGAACAGGCCGTGGCCCACTACATTCAATTCGTGGCACCCACCGAAACCACGGTGCGCCCCGAAATCATGGCCCAGGTCCGCCGGTCGATCAGCAAGAACCACCGATTGCTCAAGCTCCTGGCGAAGTAAGTGCCGCGCCGAATCTATCCCACTCTGCAGGAAGTAATCGAAACGCAAAAAATTCTGATCGACGAATACGGCGGCCTGCGCGGAATCCGTGATCGCGGATTGTTAGAATCCGCCGTGTTCCGTCCGCGCTCTGGCTATTACCGCGACCTCTTCGAGGAAGCCGCGGCGCTACTCGAATCGCTGGCCGGCAATCAGGCCTTCCTCGATGGCAACAAGCGCACCGCCTTCGTGATCACCGACGCCTTCCTGCGCATCAATGGCCACTACCTCGACGTAGAAACTGCCGCCGCGCATCGCTTCATCAACACTTCCATCGCGCGAAAACAATTCAACTTCACCACCATCCTCGCCTGGCTGAAAGCCCACGTCGAAACCCTGGACCCGTGATCGCGTAGGTGTTTAGTCGCTCGCACCATTGTTTAGCCGTTGAATTTCCGTTGCCGCAAAAAAAAACGCCCCGAACCGCGTGATAGCGGGTCGGGGCGTTGCCTCACCGGTTGCTTTTGCCCTACGCCGTCGGCGTGTTGTCGGCTGCTTTACGACGGCCGCGCGGTTGACGCCGGATTGCGCTTGTCCGCCATTTTCGAGGCCATGACCATCAGCAGCTGCTGGTCGCGCGGCGAAGTGCGCGCGAGCAGACGCCGGAACTGATGCAGCACCGGAGCGTCACCGGGAAGGTCCTTGCCGGCCCATTCCTTCTGCCGCAGGCCGTTGCGCATGAAGTCCGGCTTGGGCGGATTTTCTCCTTCGTAGAACAATCGATACATCGGGACGTCCAGAGCGCGGGCCAGTTTTTCGAGCACTTCGATGCCCGGCACGGTGCGGCCATTCTCCACGCGCGAAATATAGCAGCGCAGCAGTCCGGTGGATTTTTCCAAATCGCCCTGGCTCAGTTTTTTCTTGGTTCGTAAACTTTTAAGTCTGCGGCCGATTCTCATTCCTTCCTCCTGTGTTTTGCCTATAAGCGGCGGAACGTGAGCTGCTACTTCGAAGTCCACCGACTGGCGATTTCCCGGAATAGTTCTTCGCGACGTAGACGGCTTTCCTCGGCCGCGAGCGTGTGGATCAGGTCCTGACAAAAAGCGGACCACCGTGCCGGAAGCGCTCGCGCCTGATGAACCATTCCGATGAAAATGCTCGCGACGACATTGGTCATGCCAAAAAACCTCGGGCCTCGCCGCCCTTTTTTAAGGAATCAGGGGCGCGACCCGAATCGAGCGGCGATGGCCGGGCCCTGAGCTGTTCTAAATGTGTAGAAATGGGTGAAGCGCGAATGAAATTCGGGCTTCGTTGGAAAAACGACGGTGTTGCTTAGGGAGAACTACAGAAGGATTAAAGCGGGAGGTGCGCGGCCGGAATCAGGTGTGGCCTTGAGACTCGCGACGATGAGCTGATTCGATGGAAAAATTCGGCCGGCTAGCGATGGAGCGACCGGCGAGGTGCTCGTCGCCAGGACGATCAGGGAACGCCAGGAGCGCAGCAGGCCAAAGCAATCGTCCAGAGAATGATCGCGCGATTGCCAACTGGTTCCGGCATCTTGAAACGCCTTGGGGAAAGCTTCGGGATCGACACGGGTGAACTGGCCATGGCCGTCGTTGAGCAGCACCGCGACCGGCAGGCGCAGCGAACCGGTGGTGAGCACCAGGTCCAGGCTGCCATTGCCGTTAACGTCGCGGGCCACGACTTGCAGGCCCCCGGGCAGCGAGAAAACCGGAATGCGTTGGTGGCCGGCGGAGCTGAGCCGGAGCTCGATCCAGTACTGGGTGCCGGAGAATCCGCTGGCGCCGGTCTGCACCGCGATCTGGTCCGGGCGAAAATCCCCGTCGAAATCGTCGAGGGCGGAGCGCACCGCGGGTGCGGTGGGAATGCTTGGCTGCGGGAAATTTTCAGCCGCGCGAGATACGCCGGTCTGCAGCAGGGCGGCGAAAAACAGCAGGANNAGGAAAAAAGCGCGAACCAGTCCGCTCGCCGTCACGCTGCCGCGCCAGCGCTGGACTGCCTGGGAGATGGGTGCCCGAAGTTTCACGATTGCGCTTTGAAGATTAGCACAAACTAACTTTTGTGGTACCGGGAAAGACGAAGAAATCC
>PMHK01000212.1 GCA_003156635.1 Acidobacteriota bacterium
AATCCCGGCTCTCTACGCTGCGCTGGCTTGGGTCGAGTTGTAGTGCGTGCGCGCCCACGGTAATTCCCCCTACCGGAACTTTCTGCCGCTTTCTTGATTCCGCGATCCCGAACGCTCGAATTGGTCCAGCTTCACGTCGAGTGTTGACCGCAGCAATCTCAATTGCGTGACCAGTTCCCGGCTCGAATTGGCTCGATCTGCCAACAACAACATCGGCGGCGACAGGTCGGCCAGGTCCAGGTTAAGGTTGCGTAACGAATGCATCAGGTTCTGCACGTACGGCGAGCGTAAGTCGAACAACTCGATCCGGCCGTTCACCTGCTCGCGCAGGCCCGGCCAATCCAGATCGAGCAACGGATGATTTCGCGATACTCGGCGAACCACATCGTCCGTGATACGCGGCCGTTCCCCCAAACGCGCTAAATGCAACTGCTGCACTTTTCCCGACCGGCGCACGTTGTGCACCAGGAAGTAAGTGTTGCCTTTGCGCCGAACGAAAGCCACAACGCTCCCTCCTTTTCGGGCTCAGGCACTGCCACTACATAGAACACTTTTCCACTTCAATTGTTGCGTAGTGTATGGAGGGTCCACTACATGGTCAATGGTACGGCAGTTCACATTTCCCCAATTTGTATCGAATACGTCATTAGGCACGTGGAATCGCCTAGTCCCGCCGGCCCACACCCTTGGGCTCATTCTGCGGCCGGGCCGCCGGAACTCAGATTCGAAAACCTGATATGTTAAATCAGCTAAGATAGGGGAATGACTTGGGACCGCGTCTACCGCCTGGTGAAACAAATCCCCCGGGGCCGCGTAACTACCTATGGAGCCATAGCGAAAGCGATTCGCGAGCCGGGCGGGGCCCGGGTGGTGGGGTACGCGATGGCTGCGACTCCCAGTGGCCGGGGCATTCCCTGGCACCGGGTGATCAGCGCCGCCGGCAAAATCCGGATGCCCGAACCGCACGCCAGCAAACAGCGTCGACTGCTGCAGGCCGAAGGGATTGAAGTGGGGCTAGGGTCGATCGATATGGAAATTTACGGTTGGCTGCCCAGGCAAAAGAAATCTCGAAAGTCGAAAACGAAACGCAAGTCCTCAAAATAATTGGCCCGCGCGCGCTGGCTGGAAGCGCTGACGAATTACGCCGCGACCCGTGGGTGTGGTACAAACGATGTCTTCTTTATATAGAGGACTGGATTCTTGGCCGAACCGATCATTCAGGTAGAAGACTTATACAAAAGTTACGGAGCAGTGGAAGCCGTTCGCGGCGTGAGTTTCGTCGTGAACGAAGGCGAAGTTTTTGGCCTGCTCGGCCCCAACGGCGCCGGAAAGACCTCAACGGTCGAAATTCTGGAAGGGATGCGCACGCCCGATCGCGGCACCGTGCGCGTCTGCGGCCTGGACCCGGAACGCAGTGGATCCGATTTCAAGCAGACCATCGGCGCCGTGCTGCAGTCGACCGCGCTGCCCGATAAGTTAAAGGTGAAGGAAGCGCTCGATCTTTTTGCCAGTTTCTATCGGGACCGCGCCAGCACCGACGGCCTGCTGAAACGGTTTCAGCTCGAAGAAAAGCGCGACGCCTTTTACAAAGAACTTTCCGGCGGCCAGAAGCAACGCCTCGCCCTGGCCATGGCGCTGGTCAACAATCCTAAAGTCGTGTTCCTCGACGAACCCACGGCCGGCCTCGACCCGCAGGTTCGCCGCGAAATTTACGACATCATCGAAGAACTGCGTCGCGAAAAGAAAACCGTGCTGCTGACCACCCACTATATTGAAGAAGCCGAGCGCCTCTGCGACCGCGTGGCCATCGTCGACCACGGGAAAATCATCAAGACCGGCACGCCGCGCGAACTGAAGCAATCTTCCGCCGGCACGACGCGCATCGAAGTCCGCCTGGCCCGGCCGGCCACCGAAGCCGCGCTGCGCGGCCTCGACGGCGTTTCCGATTTTCGCACTATGGGCGACGTGTACGTGCTTTACGCTTCGCGCGCGCCGCAGGCCATCGTTTCGCTCGTGAAGCATCTCGAAGCGGACAACAACGAACTGCAAACCATGGAAATGTACTCGCCGTCGCTCGAAGATGTTTTCATCGAGCTGACCGGGCGCAGGCTGAGGGAATAATCGTGGCGTCGAACCCCATCTCGAACACCTGGTCGCTGACCAAAATCCGCATCCGGCTGGCCATGCGCAACAAGATGTTCCTGTTCTTCAGCCTGCTGATGCCCATGATTTTCCTTTTTCTTTTCGCCACGCTCTGGGGCAAGGGCTCGCCGGAGAAAATTAACTTCATTCTCGGCGGCATCCTGACGCTCACGGTCATGGGCGGCTTCTGGGGCCTCAGTGTCCAGCTGGTGTCCTTCCGAGAGCTGGGCATCCTTCGCCGTTTCCGGCTCGCTCCGCTGGGCTCCGGACCGATGCTCGCATCCAGCATCCTCGCCAACTTCATCCTGGTGGTGCCTTTCGTATTCTTTGAAATGCTGGTCGCCAAATACATTTTGCACATGGCCAGCTGGGGCAACATCCCGGCGATCTTTCTGCTGGTGATGATTGGCTCCGCCACTTTTTCAGCATTTGGTCTGGTCGTGGCCAGCGTGACCAACACCATGCAGGAAACGCAAATCATCAATCAGTTGATCTGGATGGTATTTCTGTTCCTCTCTGGCGCCACCATTCCGCTCGCCGTATTTCCCGGCTGGATTCAACGGATAACGCTGTTCTCGCCGGCCACCTATCTGGCCGTAGGGCTGCAGAGCGCCGCGACGAATCAAGTCGTCGCCTTTGAAATTTTGACGGAGGCCGCGGCTCTGATCCTGGGCCTTCTGGTGGCCTTCGAAATTTCGCGGAGGATCTTCCGCTGGGAGCCGGAGGCCAAGGTACCGGCCCGCGCCAAAATCTGGGTCTTGGCCGCCTTAATTCCCTTCCTCGCTTTCGGCGCCTATGAAAACTACAGCGGCAGAATGTTGAAGCGCGTCAGCACCATGATGTCCTTTATTGATCGTCCGGCCGCCGGCGCGCCCGCCAAACCTGAAACGGAGCAATAGCCTCCCGCTTCGTCATCATTCTTAAATCCGGCCCGGCACTCACCACATCCAATCTCGCGTAGCCGACCCATTCAATTTTGACCCGCAACACAATATGATGTTGGTTCGCTATCGCCCCAGCTCAGTAGCTGGACTCAAGGAGCATTGATGCAACGCACCGCCACCGCCGTCTGGACCGGCTCACTGAAAGAAGGAAACGGCAAAATCTCCACGCCCGGCAGCGGCGTATTGAACGACGCGCCCTACTCGTTCCTGACCCGCTTCGAAAATGGCAAAGGCACCAACCCTGAGGAACTCATCGGCGCGGCGCACGCGGCCTGCTTTGCCATGGCGCTCTCCGCCCAGCTCAGCACCATGAATTTCACACCGGAACGAATTCAAACACAGGCGACGGTCTCGCTGGAAAAACTCGACGCCGGATGGACCATCTCCAAAATCCATCTGGACTTAAACGCCCGAATACCCGGAATCACGCAGGCCGCGTTCGAATCCGCCGCCGCGAGCGCCAAAGTCAATTGCCCGGTGTCGCGGCTTTTCAAAGCCGACATCACTTTGACCACCGTACTCGAGCAGGCCGCGTGATTTACACCATCGTCGGCGGCTTGATCGTCGCCATCATTCTGCTCGAGGCCTTCGAGACCATCATTCTCCCGCGCCGCGTAACCCGGCGCTTTCGGCTCACGCGTTTGTTTTACGTCTCTACCTGGAGGCCCTGGCGCGCCTTCGCGCGTCTCTTGAACGGCAAAACGCGGGAGAATTTTATAAGCTTCTACGGTCCGGCCTCGCTGCTTTTTCTCTTCGGCACCTGGGCTTCAATCTTGATCGTCGGCTTCGGACTTCTCTACTACGCTGCCGCCACCAACGATCCCACCCATCCTCCGCTCCCGAACTGTTTCTACTTGAGCGGCACCACCTTTTTCACTCTCGGCCTCGGTGACGTCACGCCGCACACCTCCGCCGAACGCATCATGGTCGTCTTCGAAAGCGGCCTCGGCTTGGGTTTCTTGGCTCTGATCATCAGCTACCTGCCGGTCATCTATCAGGCCTTCTCGCGGCGCGAAGTCAGCATCGTGCTGCTCGATGCGCGCGCCGGTTCACCGCCCACTGCGGCGGAATTGCTGTCGCGACACGGCGGCCAGCACGGAGTGCAGGCCATCCAGGAGTTGTTTCAGGACTGGGAACGCTGGTCCGCCGAGCTGCTCGAGAGCCACATCTCGTATCCGGTCGTCGCCTATTTTCGTTCGCAGCATAGCAATGAGTCGTGGCTCGCAGCGCTCACCGCTATTCTGGACGCCACGGCGTTGATCGTCGCCACTTCGGACACTCCCTGCTCGCGGCAGGCCAAACTCACTTTCGCGATGTGCCGCCACACCATCGTTGATTTATCGCAGGTGTTTCACGCGGTTCCCAATAATCAGGATCCCGACCGGCTTCCGCCCGCCGACCTCGCACGGCTGCGCGCTTCACTGGATAAATGCGGCTATCAGCTCCGCGAAGACGATGTGTCCACCGAAAAACTGCACGAGCTGCGCCGGATGTACGAACCGTATCTGCACGCTCTCGCGCGTTATTTATTTGTGAGCCTACCGCCCTGGATTCTGGAAAAGAAAATCACCGACAACTGGAAAACCAGCGCCTGGGGCAAAATTTCCGGCATCGCCAGTCACAGTTCCACCGCGGCTTACGCCGACGATCACTTCTAACCAACGGAGATAATCGCGATGGGCATGCACATCGAACGCGCCAAAAAATGGATCAGCGGAGAGCTTCCCGCGCCGCCGATCGCCCAGCTGATCGGCTTCCGTCCGATCTCCTTCGACTTCGAAAATGGCGAAGTGGTCCTCGAATTTGAGGCTGCCGAAAAACACACCAATCCCATGGGCACGCTGCATGGAGGCGTGCTCTGCGACGTCGCCGACCTCGCCATGGGCATGGCTTTCGCCGCCAGCCTCGAAGACGGCGAATCCTTCACTACCCTCGAACTGAAAATTAATTTCTTCCGGCCAGTCTTTAAGGAAAAGCTTTTGGCTTCCGCCAAAATCGTAAAACGCGGCAAGACGGTCGGCATGGTCGAATGCGATGTCAAAAACGAAACCGGCTCGCTGGTCGCCCGCGTTTCCTCGACCTGCATGGTCTTGCGCGGTCAACAAGCCTCCGGGCGCTGAACGGTTTCGCGATCTTTGCCGCGTCAGCACTGCTAAACCTGTCTGGTTTTGGGACGTCGTCCCAGCATCAACCGCTTGCCGCCAAATTGGCCGGTGCTAAAGCCCGAAATCGTTCACGCCGCTGCTAACACATGAACATCTTCGTTCGTCTGACCCAGCTAGAAGCAGCCGAGCCGTTCGCGCGTTCCTCAAAACAACAGGAGGATGGAAATGGGCTCATTTCTTCGAGACGTCCGCTACGCCTGGCGCACCTTGATCAAAAATCCGGGCTTCATGGTCGTCGCCATTCTCACCTTGGCGCTGGGCATTGGCGCGAACATCGCGGCCTTCAGCATCGTTTACGCCATCCTGCTCCGGCCGCTGCCCTACCCGCACCAGGAACAGCTGGTCCGCGTCTTTGACGATCTGCGCGGCTCCAATGTTCCCAACGTCGGCATGTCTGAACCCGAGCTGGTCGATCTGCAGCAACGCTCCGGAGTTTTCGAGGACATCTCGGTGGTCTGGCCGATTAACGCCGACCTCAGCGGCGGCAACCGCCCGGAACGCATCGAAGCTCTCGCCACCAGCCCGAACTATTTCACCCTGCTCGGCGCAAGACCGCGACTTGGTCGCGTCTACACCAAAGACGACAACGTCCCCGGATTTATCGATGGTGTGGTCCTTAGCGATGGTTTCTGGCGCCGCCAGTTTGGCGCGGATCCCAATATTCTGGGGAAAAGCCTGCGCATCGACAACGACCCCTATGTCGTCATGGGCGTCATGCCGCCGGGTTTCCGCCATCCCGGTCGCACGCTGCAAACCGACGTCGACGCCTGGATCGCTGCAGGCTACGAAGCCGATCCTTTTCCGCATCCGCCGGTGCGCGCCCTTCGAATGTTTCCCGGCGCGATTGCGCGGCTGAAGCCCGGACTGACCATCGGCGAGGCCCAGGCAAAATTGGAAACCTTCGCGTCGCAACTGAGTGCGGAATATCCGGTCGACTATCCCGCTGCGGTGCGCTGGACGCCGCGGCTCGTCTCGGTGCAGGAAGACCTGGTCGGCAACGTGCGCACCGAATTGCTCGTTCTTTTCGGCGCCGTAGCGTTCGTACTGCTGATCGCCTGCGTAAATCTCGCGAACTTAATTCTTTCCCGCTCCGCGAGCCGTCAGCGCGAAATTGCGGTGCGCCTCGCGCTCGGCGCGGGCCAACGCCGCCTGCTGACTCAAATGCTCACCGAAAGTTTGCTGCTCTCGTTCGTCGCTGGATCCGTGGCGCTGCTCACCGTGGTCTGGATGAAAGCCTCGCTGCTTCGTCTGGCGCCGGACAACCTGCCGCGTTTGAGCGAAGTGAATTTCGGCGGCGGCGTGTTGCTTTTCGCCTTCGGCCTCTCCCTCGCGACTGGCATTCTGTTCGGTCTCGTGCCCGCACTACAGGCTTCGAACATCAGCCAGGTCTCGCATCTGCGCGAAGGTAGCAGGGGTTCGGGTTCCAGCCGCACCCAAGCGCGCCTGTCCCGCTGGCTGGTGATTTCGGAAATCGCGTTGTCGCTGATTCTGCTGGTCGGCGCCGGCTTGCTGCTGCGCAGTTTCTGGCGTTTGCTGGAAGTGCAGCCCGGATTTAATCCCCACGGAATTGTCACCGCCCAAATCTGGATGCCGGTGCCCAACAATCCGGCGGCAGATCCGTATCGTCCCCCCGACAAGCGCGCCGCATTTCTTCGCGAGGCCGTACGCCGAGTCGCGACGATTCCCGGCGTGGAAGCCGTCGCCATCGGCGGGACCAATAGTCTTCCCATGGGCGGAGGACGCAACGGTTTTCCTTTCGCCATCGAAGGCCGCCCTAACGATTCCCAATACGCGCCGGTCGCGGAATTTGCCGGCGTCAGCCCCAACTATTTCGAACTGCTCAAAACTCCACTCATCAGCGGACGCGTTTTCGCCGATTCCGACGTGCCCAGTTCGCAGCGCGTGGCCATCATCGACCAAACGCTGGCCAACCGTTACTGGCCCGGACAAGATCCGCTGGGCCAGCACATTTCATTCAATGGCCCGCCAATTCCGGCGAATCCAGCGGTCACCATCGTCGGTGTGGTCGGCGACATGAAGTCCGACAGCTTCGAGGCACCGCTCGCACCGCATATTTATCTTCCGGTGTTTCAAGGGCCGCCCTACGCTTCGGTGCTGTTCTTGAAAACAAATTCCAATCCCGGCGCGCTGAGCGATCAGATTCGCCGCGAAGTGCAGTCGATCGATTCGAATCTTCCGCTGTTTAGCGTCCGCACCATGGATGAAGTCATCACCCGCTCGATGGCCGAGCGCCGCTTCGCGCTGGAAATTCTGGCGGTATTCGCCGGCGTCGCCCTGCTGCTCGCCGCCATCGGAATTTACGGCGTGATGTCCTACGCGTTCAGCCGCCGGATTCACGAACTGGGAATTCGCATCGCACTGGGCGCGCAGCGCAACGACATATTGCGCATGACCCTGAATGAAGGGATGCGTCTGGTCCTGTTCGGGCTGGGCCTGGGCGTAATCGGCGCCTTTATCCTCACGCGTTTTCTGCGCAGCCTGCTCTTCAACGTCACTGCCACCGATCCACTGGTGTTCGCGTCCATCGCCGCGTTATTGGCCGCCGTCGCCCTGCTGGCTTGTTACATTCCAGCGCGACGCGCCACGCGAGTCGATCCACTCGTCGCGCTTCGCGAAGAATAATTCGTCCGCGGCGGAATTTTCTGCCAGCCAAATTGGTGTGCGCGCTGCGCCGCCACTAGACCTTGGTTGGATTGACAGCGCATCCACCCTGCTCTAGTCTGGCGATGTCGGCGTTTCATTTTAATTTCGCGGAATCGGAGCAGCAGAATGGCCCACCCAAAGACCGAGAAGATCTGGCACAACGGAAAATTCATCGCCTGGGACGACGCCAAGATTCACGTCCTCTCGCACGTGGTCAGCTACGGTTCCGCCGTCTTCGAAGGTATCCGCGCTTATGACACGCCGCAGGGCGTCTCCGTTTTCCGCTTGCGCGAACACATCAAGCGCCTGCTGAACTCCGCCTACATCTACCGCATGGAAAATCCGTTTAGCGCCGAGGAACTTTACAACGGCACGCTCGACCTGCTGCGCGTCAACAAAATCGGTGCGTGCTACATCCGCCCGGTCATCCTGCGTGGCTACGGCCAGGCTGGCGTCGATCCCGTCGGTTGTCCCATTGAGGTCTATATGGCCTGCTACGAATGGGGAAAATATCTGGGCGAAGAAGGTCTTGCTCAAGGCGTCGACGTCTGCGTCAGCTCCTGGAATCGTCCCGCACCGAATACTTTGCCGCAAATGGCCAAGGCCGCGGCCAATTACATGAACTCGCAGTTGATTCGCATGGAAGCCCGCGCCAATGGCTACGTCGAAGGCATCGCGCTCGACACCCACGGCCAGGTCAGCGAAGGCTCCGGCGAAAATATTTTTGTCGTCAACGGCGGCACCGTCATCACTCCGCCCGTCTCCAATTCCGCGCTGCCCGGTATCACTCGCGCCAGCGTCATTACCATTTGCAAGGACCTGGGCATTCCGGTGGCGGAGCAAATCATTCCGCGCGAAATGCTCTACATCGTCGACGAAATGTTTTTCTGCGGCACCGCGGTCGAAGTCACGCCCATCCGCAGCGTCGATCGCGTGAAAATCGGCAGCGGCGCCCGCGGGCCCATCACCAAAAAAATCCAGGACGAATTCTTTGCCCTGGTCGAAGGCAAAAAGCCGGATCGCCACAACTGGCTCTCGCCAGTCAACGTCCCAGCCGAAGCCGTCCGCTAGGATTTGCGTAATTCTCTTTTCACTCGCGGACGCCTCGGCGTCTCAGCGAACCTGCCAGCAATCGATCCAGAGCTTTTTCATATTCGAAGATGTGCTTAAGATCTTCCGGTCCGCGCACGTTAAACGCGGCAGGATCGTTGTCAGCATTAGGGTTGTAACGAATACCCGCGGCGTAGGTCTCGAAACTCTGGAAGAAAAGCAGATCGGTGTCGCCTTCATCGAGATTTCTGCCAATGAAGACTTTAGGCTCAACGAATGGGATAAGTAACTGCTGGTCTCCAAAATTCACCGCAAAATACACTTCGCCCGCACGGAGTTCGTTGGCCAATACAGGTTCCGCGTAAGACTCTATGTCCCGCGATTCAAACCGCAATGTACCTCCTCAGTCCAGAATTATCGGGTTGCCGCCATTCGGAGTACTGTAAAGCCCGCTGGCATTTTTGACCAATCCCAGCGAATTCAGTAGAATCGCGCAGTCCGAATCCAATTTCATTCGCGTTTGCTGATGCCTCCTGGAGACGCTTTGTACAGCCTGACCCAAAAACTCTTCGCCGAATTCATCGGCACCTTCGCCGTAGTTTTTTTCGCGATGGGCGCGATCTGCGCCGATGAATTCCTGCGCTCCACGGGCCAGGGCGCCATCACCACCCTCGGCCTCGCGCTGGCTTACGGCATCGCCGTCGGTGTAATGGTCACCGCGCTGGCCCACATCTCCGGCGGCCATCTGAATCCCGCCATCACCATCGGTTTCTGGGTCACCAAACGCCTCAGCACCACGCTCACCTTGCTCTACTGGATCGTTCAAATCCTCGGCGCCGTCGCCGCCGCTTACCTCATCGCCGCGATCGTTCCCGACGCGCCATGGCGTCCCGAAGCGATGACCGCCATCAATCCCGCGCTCGCGCTCGATTTCACCCGCCTTCACGCCATGCTGCTCGAAGGCGTCATGACTTTCTTCCTCGTCTTCGTTTTTTTCGCCACCATGGTCGACGTCAAAGGCGCCTTCAACAAAATTGCCGGCTTCGGTGTCGGCCTCACCGTCACCATGGACGCCCTTTTCGGCTACCCGCTCACCCACGCCGCGCTGAATCCCGCCCGCGCCTTCGGCCCCGCCCTCGTCACGCATCACTGGAGCAACCACGGCGTCTACTGGGTCGGCCCCCTCCTTGGCGGCGTCCTGGCCAGCGTGATCTACGACCGCGTCTTCCTGGTCGATCAGCCTCCGCTGTAGCGTTTCGCGTTGTTGTTTCACTTCGGTCTTAGTCTTTATCAGCCTTTATCTGTGGTCACCTGTGGTAAGCGCTTGCCTTACCTGTCCCAAAGTTCAGGGTGTCCAATTCGCACCACATTCGCCCGCAATTCTTGCGCGCGCGATTATCCATGCTAGTTTCGGTAGAAGCTCATCGCACCTAAGGACGCTCCATGGCCATCAATATTGACGATCTCCTGCGCCGCGCCGTCGAAAGCCGCGCTTCCGACTTGCACCTGAAAGTCGGCAACCACCCGTACCTTCGCGTCGATGGCATCCTGAATCCGCTCAACGACGTGCCGCGCATCACGCCGGAAGAAATGCTCTCCATGGCCTTCAGCATGATGACCAACCGGCAGAAGCAGAAATTCAAGGAAACCGCCGAACTCGATATGGCCTACGGCGTCGCCGGCCTCGGACGCTTCCGTGTGAACGTATTCCAGCAGCGCGGCAACGTCGGCATGGTCTTGCGCGTCATTCCCACCAAGATTCGCACCATCGAAGAACTTGAACTCCCGCGCATTCTTTCGCAGGTTTGCGAAGAGCAGCGCGGCTTGATTCTCACCACCGGCACCACCGGTTCCGGTAAATCGACGACGCTCGCCGCGATGATCGACCGCATCAATTCGCTGCGCTCCGAGCACATTATCACCATCGAAGACCCGATCGAATATCTGCACCGCGACAAAAAGGGTTTCATCAATCAGCGCGAAGTCGAAGTCGACACCGCGTCATTCTCCACCGCCTTGCGCGCTGCTTTGCGCCAAGACCCCGACGTCGTGCTGGTCGGCGAAATGCGCGATCTGGAAACCATTTCCACCGCGATTCTCGCTGCCGAAACCGGCCACTTGGTTTTGTCCACCCTGCACACCTTGGACGCGACCGAAACCATTCAGCGCATCATCGCCGTCTNNTTCCGCCGCCCGAACAAAAACAGATTCGTTTGCAGCTGGCCGGAACTCTAAAAGCCGTGGTCAGCCAGCGCCTGGTGCGCAAAGCTGATGGCAGCGGCCGCGTCCCCGCGGTCGAAGTCATGATCACCACCGGCTACATTCGCGATTGCATCATCAACCCCGATAAAACGCGCATGATTCGCGACGCCATCGCGGCCGGCACCAGCCAGTACGGCATGCAGACCTTCGATCAGTCGCTCTTCGATTTGTATTCCCGCAACCTGATCACCTTCGAAGAAGCGATTTTGCGCGCTTCGAATCCGGACGATTTCCGTCTCCGCGTCCAAGGTGTCCGCTCCTCCGCCGATTCCGCGCGCGAGGACATGGAACGCGCCATGACCGAATTCGACCGCACCGGCGGCGCCCGCTCCTAAAGTTTTCCGCGCGCCGGCGCCATCAAGCCGTCATCGTGAGCGAAGGTCTTTCTGTGGACCTGTATCTCTCGTGGAAGGTGATTCCTCGAATGTCGAAATCTAGACGAATCCTCATCTGGGTTGGGGCCTCACTTGTAGTCGCTTTCGCATATCTCTGGCTCTTCGGGGTACAAACTGCCTTCGCGCTGTGGGCACGGCACAACGGCAGCAAAATCCCAGAGCTGAGCGACACACCTCGCGAACTGCAGAACACGTCGCTAAACCAATCGCGGGGAGCGGAATTTTCTCGCTTTGGGTACGAGTTCGAGCTTCCTTGGAGCGACTTCGATCAGGCCAAAATCAAAATCGTGGGACAAGGTTGTCTCATTTCATTTGAGTCTGGAATTCGAATCAGGTTCACAACGGAACCGGCCCGTGCTTTCGTAAACGACGTTGCGAGTAAATCCGGAGGCGAGGAATCTTTACGTCGAAATTTCGGTGACGAAGCCATATCTTCAGACTACAACTTCTATCGGCTGATGCTGACCACTACTCCCGCGAGCGTGAGCCCGCTTGGTTCTCGCGAAGCGGCGAGCAGCAACTCAACGCTATTAATCCTTAAAGCCATCGCGATGCCCGAGCCGGGCCATTCCGGGATCTACTCACTTCATACCGCCAACTTTCGCGGATTCCAATATGGTGCTCCGGGAAATAGCAGACACATGGTTGTAAGCGATTTGCTCGATGATAAGGGCAACGCCGAATTCATCTTCTTTGACGTGCCCGGGCAGCCGCATATCACCCAGGCTGACATAAATCGCGCCACTCAGAGCCTGAAGCGAGTTTCCGATGTGGCCACTGAGTCCTCGCAAAACCCTAGCGTGACGTTGGATCCGTAGCGGGGATGTATTCCCTGACTCCTTTACCTCCCCGCCCCACTCAACTATCCTGCTCGCGCATGCGTTCTCGCGCCCCGGCCCGCAAACTTTCCACCAACACCCAGCTGTACATGTCTGCCCAACGCGCCCTCATGCGCCGCGCGTTCTCCATCCACGAAATGAAGCAGCACCTTGAACGCCGCGCCGAAGATAAAGACCTGGTCCCTCCGGTCATCGCCCGCCTGCGCGAACTGAATTATCTCAACGACGAAAAATTCGCCTTTGACTACGCCGCCCAGCACGCCAAACTGCGCCGCCAGGGCCGCTTCCGCATCACCCGCGAACTGCGCCAGCGCGGCGTCCCCGACCGCTACATCGACGACGCCCTGGCCAAAGTCTTCGCCGACACTGACGAATCCGCGCTGCTGCGCATCCGCGTCGAACGCCGCCTCGCCCGCCTCCGTGGCGCGCCCCTCGACCAAAAGAAAACCGCGAGCATCTACCGCAGCCTCCTCGGCGCCGGCTTCTCCTCCGAACTCATCCGCGCCGAACTGAAACGCGCCGCAGCCAAGCGCAACACGGAATCCCCTGAGTCCTCCGAAATCGAAATTCCCGATACAGACCAAGCCGATCCCCTCGACGAGTAATTTGCTTTCGCGCCAGGTCGACTCCTTTAAGTGCGTTGCCTTGTCTGGTTCTTTGACTCAGGCGTGGCGCACCTCCGGTGCGAGGGCTTGCAACTCGCGCGCACAAAAAAAACGGGCCGTCGCGAGAGAGAATTCCCACCCTCCCGCGTCTAAGCCACACAGCAGCATTTCCCGGGGACGCGCGGAAACAGCCAATAAACATGCGCCTTTCGTGGCCATTGTCCGTGAACGGACAGCCCGAATCGCCAGAATCCTGATTCTGAACACTCGAGATTTGCCAAAGGAGATTCACTATGAAAAATCTGCTTCTTTCGCTCGTGGCCTGTTCTCTGCTAACCGTCCCAGCCTTCGCCGGCGTGAACCATCCGCAGCAATCTCCATCCGCTCCGGCCACGCAGCCCGCGGATAAAACTCCCCCGAGCTACGACATGAAACCGCAGTCGCTTCTCGATCTCGACGGTATGCACAAACAATACGTGGCCCTGGCCACCGCCATCCCTCAGGAAAAATATAGCTATCGCCCGGCCGAAGGCGTGCGCTCCATCGCCGAAGTCTTCCTGCACGTCTCCACGGCAAATTACAACATTCCCAATTTGATGGGCGCAGGGCTGCCCGCCGGCTTCGATCCCAAGACCTTCGAAAAATCCACGACAGACAAAGCACAAATCATCGACGCGCTGAACAAGTCCTTCGACAGCGCGCACAACGCCATTGCCGCGATGACCAACGCCGATTTCAACAAGCCGCTGCCCAAGCTCGGCCCCGACGCGAACTACGGCGACGTGGTCTACATCCTGGTCACGCACGCGCACGAACATCTCGGCCAATCCATCGCCTACGCCCGCGTCAACGGCATCGTCCCCCCGTGGACCGCCGAGGCCGAAGCGAAGAAAGCCCAGGTCAAAGACAAGGACTAACGAAAGACTAATCGCGCGGTAGCGGCGGTCTTCAGACCTCCATCGATTGCGTAACGCTTCGCGCCGGCTACGAGTTCGCAAACATTCAACACGGAGGGCACAGAGAACAACGAGAGCACGGAGCCGCTACCCTAGAGCCTCCGCGCCCTCTAGCCTTTCTCTGTGTCCTCGGTGGTAAAGCTTCTACCTTTGCCGTCCCCCGAATGCCACAACCTCGTATCGTTGCGACCACCCCAAAGCATTTGCGATAATGACGGGCACCACTGGGGCGATCCCGAAACGCATGACGACATCTGAAAAGTGGACCGGCGATAAAGTCCGCAGCACATTTCTAAAATTTTTCGAAGAGCGCGGCCATAAGCTCGTGCGCAGCTCTTCGCTCGTCCCAGCGAACGATCCCACGCTGCTTTTCACCAACGCCGGCATGAACCAGTTCAAGGATGTTTTCCTCGGCCTCGAAACCCGCGATTACAAACGTGCCACCACTTGCCAGAAATGCGTGCGCGCCGGCGGCAAACACAACGACCTGGAAAATGTCGGCTTCACCAATCGTCATCACACTTTTTTTGAAATGCTCGGCAATTTTTCCTTCGGCGATTATTTCAAGGAACAAGCCGTCGCCTACGCGATGGAACTGCTGACCTCGCCGGATTGGTACGCTCTTCCATTGGAGAAGTTGTATTTCACCGTTTTCGGAGGCGCCGAAGTTTCGAAAGGCGTCACGCTCGGCGCCGACACGGAAGCGTCGGAATTTTGGGAGAAAATTGGCGCGCCGAAAGATCGCATCTTCGCCATCCCCGGCCTGAAAGATAACTTCTGGGCCATGGGTGACACCGGACCTTGCGGCCCTTGCAGCGAAATTTTCTACGACATGGGTATCGCCGCGTCCGAGCACGGACACACCGATTGCCAGTTCCCCTGCGAGTGCGGCCGCTACGTCGAAATCTGGAATCTGGTCTTCATGCAGTTCAATCGTGACTCGGCTGGCAAGCTCAATCCCCTGCCCAAGCCTTCCGTTGACACTGGCATGGGCCTGGAACGAATGACCGCCCTCCTTGAAGGAGTCATCAGCAACTATGACACCGATTTGTTCCAACCGC
>PMHK01000159.1 GCA_003156635.1 Acidobacteriota bacterium
TCACCATGCACGGCACCATCATGGTCTTCTTCGTCTTGACCAACGCGCCCTTCGCCGCCTTCGGCAATTATTTTCTGCCCATCCAAATCGGTGCCGAAGACATGGCCTTCCCGCGTTTCAACATGATGTCCTTCTGGACCACCTTCGTCGCCTGGCTGCTCATGATGGCCGCATTTTTCGTGGCCGATGGTCCGCCGATTTCCGGTTGGACCGCGTACGCCCCGCTAAGCGCCGTCGGCGGCGATGCTGGGCCGGGCTTGGCCATGGGCCAGAATCTTTGGGCCATCTCGATTGCCGTGTTCTGTATCGCCTCACTGCTGGGCGCGTTGAATTTTATTTCGACTACGCTCGACCTGCGCACGAAGGGCATGTCGCTCGGGCGCATGCCGTTCTGTTCTTGGGCCTGGTTCGTCACCTCGGTTATCGCGCTACTGGCTTTCGCGGTTTTGCTGCCGGCCTGCATCCTGCTGATCCTGGACCGCACCGCCGGAACCAGCTTCTTCATTCCCGCGGGCTTGGTCTTGAGCGACAAGCTCCAGCCCCACTCCGGCGGTTCGCCACTACTCTGGCAGCATTTGTTCTGGTTCTTCGGTCATCCCGAGGTTTACATCGCGATTCTGCCCTCGATCGGAATCGTGGCCACCATTCTCCCGGCCTTTGCGCGCAAGCCCCTGCTGGGACCGCGCGCCGTAATCGGCAGCATGATCGCGATCGGCTTTCTCAGCTACATGGTTTGGGGCCACCACATGTTCGTCAGCGGCATGAACCCGTTCTCGGCGGATCTGTTCTCGATCCCGACTCTGATTATCACCATCCCGGCGACCATCCTGACCCTGATGCTGATCGGCACGGTGTACGGCGCGAAAATGCGGTTCACCTCCGCCGCCTTGTTCTGCCTCGGTTTCATTTCGGTGTTCATCAGCGGCGGCATCAGCGGCTTTTTCCTGGCGCAGCCTTCGCTCGATACCGTCCTGCACGCCACCTATTTCGTGGTCGCCCACTTCCATTTCGTCATGGCCGTCGCCTCGATTTTCGGCGTCTTCGCCGGCACCTATTTCTGGTTCCCGAAAATGACCGGACGCATGATGAACGAAGCCCTCGGTAAATGGCATTTCTGGCTGACCTTCATCGGCGTCTACGCGATTTTCATGCCCATGCACTATTTAGGGCTCGCCGGGAATATCCGCCGCTACTCGGCGTTCGTTGACGATTTCATGATTCCGCTGATTCCGGTACACAAAGCCATCACCATCGCGGCGCTCCTCACCGGCGCGGCCCAGCTGATTTTCCTGTACAACCTGATCCACAGCCGCTTCTTTGGCGCGATCGCTTCCGAAAATCCTTGGGAAGCCACTTCGCTCGAATGGTCCACCAGCTCGCCGCCGCCGTTCGACAATTTCGGTGGCCGCCACATGGTGGTCTACCACGGCCCCAACGAATATGGAACCGATGGTCCGCAGGATTACATCATGCAGACCTCACCGGAGCAGGCGCCGCCGCGCTAGCGCGCACAAACCTAATGGCCACCACCACACTTCCTCCGAATACCACGACGATAACCGTCGACGATCGCAGCCCCGGCAAGCCGCCGAAAATCACGCCGCGTCCCGGGCACGTTACCGCTTCGGGCTCGCACGCGGAGAAATCCGAAACGGGTGTTTGGGTCGCCGTCGCGGCGATTTCCATGTTCTTCGCCGCCTTCACCAGTTCGATGATCGTGCGCCAGGGAGTCACTGCGGATTGGCTGCACTTTCAGTTGCCGCGCGTGATGTATCTCAGCACGCTGGTGCTGCTCGCCAGCAGCCTCACTCTCGAACTAGCGCGCCGCCGCTTCGCCGTCGTTCCCGATTCGCCGGCGGCAGCCACCGCGTCCGGCGAACTGCTCGCCCACAAGGGTATGTACTGGATGTACGTCACCGGCGGGTTGGGAATGCTTTTCGTTCTCGGCCAATTCCTGGCCTGGCGCAGCTTGCGCGCCCAAGGTTTGTATCTCGCCACCAATCCGAGTTCCTCGTTTTTCTACGTATTTACGGTGACCCACGCGCTGCACTTGGTCGGCGGAATCTGCGGTGTGGCTTATGTCCTGGTGCGCCTGCGGAAAACGAAAGGCGTCGCGCGTAAGAGCGGCTTCGGCGCGTTTTCGATTTACTGGCACTTCATGGACATTCTTTGGGTCTACCTGCTTCTGCTGCTGGTGTTCCGGTTTTGAAAATTGCAGGAGGCATTGTGAGTGAATCGCACGTTGCTGTAGGTGGACATGGCGCTTTCATGGAACCGTCGCCCTTCGGCATTCAATCCAAAAAATTGACGATGTGGCTGTTCATCGCCTCCGACGCGATTACTTTCGGCGCCGTGCTGTTCGGATACGCCTACCTGCGCGCCGGCACGCCCAACTGGCCTACCCCGTTTCATTTTTCTCCGAGCATCATCAACGGCATGGTCATGACCGTCGTGCTGCTCACCAGCAGCTTAACCATGTTGGGCGCCGTCGAAGCGGCCAAGGCCGGCGACAAATCCAAAACGCTCAGATGGATGGGCCTGACCATACTGTTGGGAATCGTCTTCGCCGTGCTCCATATCCGCGAATGGTTTCACATGTTCGGTGAAGGTTGGAGCCTGTTCAAGAATCCCGAAGGCGGCTCGGTTCTTTTCGGCGCCTCCTTCTTCAGCATCACCGGCCTGCACTTGATGCACGTGATTTCCGGCGTGATCGCCCTGATCGTGATCGCCATCGGCTATAACACCGACTGGCTCGACAAGAATCACGTCGAGACCACCGGCTTGTACTGGCACTTCGTCGATTTGGTNNTGAGCGGGCTGTACTGGCACTTTGTGGACTTGGTCTGGATGTTCGTTTTTCCGCTCATGTATCTGATGAACGCCGCGCGATAAATTCGCGGAACAATTAGGAGAGGGGACTGCGCAATGTCGACAGCACCAAGCCAGGGAATGGGCAAGTACGTGGGGATCTGGATCGGCCTGATCTGCATTGCCGGCATCGAAGTCCTGCTGACCTACCGCGGTTTCTCCACCCACGGCCTGCTGGCGGTCCTCTTCATCCTGGCCATCATCGAAGCCGGCATCGGCCTGGCCTACTTCATGCACCTGAAATACGAAAGCGGCTACCTGGTCTGGACCCTGGTCCCGTTCGTGGTCTTCGTCCTGCTGATGATGAATCAGATCTGGCCCGACGCCTACCGCGTGGCCAGTTTGCGTTTGCTGACGCAGTAGTACACGGCCGAACCTCGCTGAGATCTCAACTGCGGAATAGGTTGCTCGCACCTTCCATCTGGAAGGGGAGACCTAGACGCCGAGACTCTGCTACTTCGGATAGCCCTGTCCGTCTCGCTGCTCGCGAATCGCAATCTCGACGAGCTCTTTGACTCTGGCGCGGTACCGCGCTTCCAGGTCCGGATCGCCATGCGCGAATTTTTCGCTAGAAAAACGGCAGCCACAAAAACGTCGAGGACGGAGCGCCCAGTCTGATGGGCGCCAAGGCAAAAATTGCTTAGGGGATCTTGGCCCGGAACAAAGCAACGAGGTCGAGCAGCACCAGCACCGCGACGACCACTTCCAGCGCAAACATTCGCCGCTCGTTGAACTGGTCCACCATGAATTCGTAAAGCTCTCCGGCCGTTTTCAATTTCTCATCGACCAGCGTTTTGTAATCAGTCACCCCGATCTTGCTCGCGCCGATGTTGTAGACCCTGGCGTAATACGTATCACTGATGAATTTCACCGCGTACTCCGTTCTCTCCGTCAGGTCCATGATGTCCAGCCGAATTCGATTCAAGCGGCCCGCGCGCCGCGACAATCGCCAGCGCGACCAGAAACTCTCACGCCCTTCGAGCGAGCCGTAGACTTGCGTCAGCAAGTTGGTGAGTAAGTCGTCGTAGTACCGGAATTCCAGCAACTGCGTGTTGGCATATTCGAGAATTTCAATCACCGCCGGCGTAGCCTCCGGTGTGTCGTAAACCAGCGCCGCCGCCCAGCCGACCACCACCAGATCGTTGGGATAATAGGAAAGCGCGGACCGCACGATCTCATCGCGCTCGCCCCTCGACAGCGACACCACTTCGCCTCGGACCAACTGCGTAATCTGATCCGCGTACGGATCCAGCAGCTCGCTGCCCGTAGCCGCGCGCCCGTCCGGGTGTTTCGCCGATTCGACGTCGATGATCAGGTAATCTTCATCGAGCCACTTCGGCGACGGTTTCACCAGCGCCGGGCCGAACCGGTCCAGCTGCGCGTGCAGCAGCTTTTCCGCCGCTTCCTCGGTCTCCGGATCGTTCATCCATCGAAACGAGCGATTGCACAGCGAATCGAGGTCGCATTCAAACGCGACCGTAAACTCCACGATCGCCACTCCGAACCAATAGTATTTAATGCGAGCGTCCAGCTTGTCGCCGGTCTGCAGCGTGATCGATTTGACCGACTCGACGATCGGCGCCTGCTGCACTTGCGAATATTCCGGCACCCGATGACGAAAGGCCGGCGCGCGCGGCGCCGCTTCCGGCCCCAGCAACGCGCGCAGTTTGTCCAAATCGATCGCTTCGGCGATGTCGAAGAAACTGAGAATCCGAAAGTAGCCTTGTAGAATCATCGAAGACCCGCGCTGAAATGAAAAAGGGCTCTCTGATGAAAACCAGAGAGCCCGTTCCTTTTCTGTAAGATAGCTGGTTGCGGGGGTTGGATTTGAACCAACGACCTCCGGGTTATGAGCCCGACGAGCTACCAGGCTGCTCCACCCCGCAGAAACATCATAGCGGATGCGGAGAGTGTGGTCAAACTCTGGCGAAATTTTTACGGAATTTTTATTTCGCGAAAATAGAAAACGCTTTCATCCCAACCGAATTACCAGGAGCTGTAAGCGGTATTGCTGGAAGGGGACATGCCGTCGGACGCCGAGTGCAGGTCCGAAATTCCGTTGCAGGTTTGCTCCGGGCTCAACGAAACATCGTCTTCGACCGTTACCCAATCTTTCGCGCCGGTAATCGGGTCCACCGGAACCGCGCCAATATATTTTGCGGTGACTAGGTCATCCAGCGAATTAGGGCCGCATTCCTTGTCGAGCGTGTAGTCCTGAATCGCTCTGCGCAGCACCGTCAAATCCGAACGCAGGGTCGTCTCGTGCGCCTTGGTAACCACGGCGTCGTAACGCGAGACGGCAATAGTGATCAGGATGATCATGATGGCCATCACGACCATCAGCTCAATTAACGTGAAGCCCCGCGCCATAGCGCGGCGCCCCCGCAGTTTTTTCGAATTGTAGATTTTCTGCCGCATGGGTCTTTAACGCGACCTGCGCTATTCCCGCAATCTTACTTCATCTACCAGTCTGAATATTTCGTCCCATCCAGCGCTGTTCCAGAAGACTTGCTGTACACGTCGAAAACATCCTGGCCGCCCCAACCGGTCGCGTCGACATCGTCCTGCACCGAACGCAATCCCCAATCCTTGTTCTTGGTCATCGGATCTTCGCTGATTTCACGCAAAAATCGGATGCGCTTGTCCGTCGCGCCGGTCAGTTGCGTCGGCTTCACCAGCGTTTCCAGGTCCACCGGATACCCCTCGGTGCCGGCCTTCACCTGAATCAAACCCTTGTCCGAGGCGTCCTTGTAGCGGTCAATCGCCTCGCGCATTTGGCGCAGTTGCCAGCGCAGCTGATTTTCCTTCACCCGCTTCACCTGATTCCGGGCCAGCGGCACCGCCACCGTAGCCAGAACCAGCAGAATTCCGCAGGCGACAATCAGTTCGAGGAGCGACATGCCCGCCGATTTCCGGCCAGACTTGTTTTGCGACTCCCCAACCAGTTCGCGGTGCGGCGAATTGGACGTGGACCACCCGCAGTTTCCGTTCATAACTTTACTTCACCTGAATCGTGGCTTCGCCCGAAACGATCGGTATCTGTTGCTGCTGGGAGTTGTGCGCGTTCACCTGAAGAATTTGCAAATGTGCTGTTCCGGGGCCGACCGCGTGGACCACGAATCCCAGCACCGTGCCGGTGCCATTGACCCCCGGCGTATTCGGTTGCCGCGTAGCGGAGACAATCACTTCGCCTTTTTGCTGNNTCGATCCGCTGCACGATCGCGATTTCCTGCGTTCCGCCGGAAAGGAACCCGCCGTTGCGAACCTCTTCCACCCGAATCACGGCGGGATCGTAGTGGATCATCAACGGAATGGAGTACAGGTCGGTGACGTTGGAGACCGCCAGCCCCAGCGTCGCGGTGTCGCCGTTTTTCATGCTCGTTACCGCTGGCTCAAAATGCAATTGAACCGCAGTAGATCCGGTATCCGCCGGAGTTGGCATCACCGCAACTCCTGCAGTTTGCGGCATGGACGTCGGTGAAATGGCGGGTAACGGGTTGGCCGCCGCCGGGTTAGGTCGCGGCGCAACCGCCGCAACTGGCGCCGCCGCGGCAGGTGTGTCCACGCTCGCGTCCTCGCGGTACACCCGCACATTCGAATCCGTGCCCGCGGCCATCGGCTTCAAATTCTGCGCGGTCAGTGAAGGCAACCGCAGGATGTGCGGCGTCAGCACGATCAACGTCTCGTCTTCCGCCACCGTCGTCTGATTGTCCGAGAAGAAGTAACGCATCAAAGGCACTTCGCCGATTCCCGGAATCCCGTTGATGTTCTTGCTGTCGGTGCGCTCAATCAATCCGCCCAGCACGCTCACTTCGCCCTCTTTCAACCGAATGTCATGTTCGATTTTGCGCTGGCTGATGACCGGCTGCATAATGCCGCCGATATTGCTGTTGCCGATGATCGACGAAACTTCCACGGTCAGCTTCATGCTGACTTCGCCATCCGGATGCACCCGCGGCGTCACTTCGATATTCACGCCGACATCGATGTACTGAAATTGGGTGTTCACCAACGGGTTCACTACGCCCGAGCTGCCAGTCACGCCCACGCCGACGCCCGCCTGAAAGCTTCCGGTAGCCACCGGCACCCGCTGTCCGATTTTCAGTGTCGCTTTCTGCCCGTCGGTGACCCGCAACTCCGGATCCTGCACAATCCGGGTGCGATCGTCAGTCAAAATGGCGTTCGCTTGCGCTCCCGGCAAGGTAATCGCAAAATCCTGCCAGCCAATTTGCTTCAGGAAGTTCAAAGTGATCGAGTTGGCGGTGGTCGAAGTGGTTGACGTCGTGGTCGTCGTGGTGGTCGTAGTGGTTGTGGACGTCGTCGAAGTAGTCGAGGTGGTATTCGGCTGAAAAGCCGAACGCGGCGAGAACGCCACCGAAATGCTTTGGCCCGGCAACACCCCCAAATCGCGCAAACGGTTCACGCTCGCGGTCAAAACTTGTACGTGAATCAAAACTTCGGGCTTGGCCCGATCGATGTCCCCGATAATCTTGGAGGCTAGCGCCAGCTTGTCCGGCGTATCGCGAATCACAATCGCGTTCTGCGCGTTCACTTGCTGCACCCGATGCAGGTCCAGCAATTGCCGCAATCCGTTGACTATCTCGGTCAGGTCCTGTGGCGTCAGCGTGTTCGCCAAATAGAAAGTCTTCACTTCTTCGTCTTCCACGTCCTTGCGCTTCTGCGGCTGGTCCGGCGCCACGAAAATCACGCTGGGCGTGATCGGCTTCCAGAATGCCTTGCTTTCGAGCGACACCGCATCCAGCGCTTGCTCCAGCGTCACGTTGGGCAATTCCGCCGTAATCCGCCGCGACGTAAAGTCCGGATCGAAAATGACGCTCAACCCCGCCAGCTTGGCGATGGTTTCGAACACCACCCGCGCGTCGTTCGTCATTTTCAAATTGATCGGATCGCGGGAAAGCGGTTTCAGTTCGGGCGGTCCGCTTAGAACTTGCTCATCGGGCGGTGCCAGGTTCTCGCTGCGCTGGTTCGCCGCGCCATTCGCCAGAATCAATTCCATGGTTCGCTTCACTTCCTGGTCGGCCGCTACGTTGGAGGGGTCAATCAGTTGCGCTTTCTGGAATTCCGCTAATCCTAGCTGCAGATCGCCCGCTTTTACCGCCTTTTGCCCTTGCCGGACGTGGAATTGGCCGGCATCAAATCGCGCCTGCTGCGCGCGGAGCTTGTATTCCGCGTTGGTGGGGTCGGCGCGCAGTGCTCGTTCGAAGTGAACTAGCGCCGTATCATAGTCTTGGATGGCTTCCGCTTTCCTGCCCTCAGCGACCTCAGAGTTGCCTTTGGGGCATCCTTCCAGCGCTACGGCCACCATCGCCAGAAGAGCAACACATTGTAAACGACGCAAAAGTAAGCCTCCGCTGAGGTTCTGCCTAGTTCCGAACAAGTCTAGCATCCGCTCCAGCAAGCGGCAAGGAATCCCCCAGAATGTGAACGGCAGGATGTTAGACGTACATAAAAACAGAAGTGCTTCAAGCAATCCAATTACAATTTGGTTAAGTTTCGTCGCATCTACCGGAAATCTTTCCCACTGTGAGACTTGCGGCTTATCCGTCGCGGCAGCTATTATGGTTTTGTGGCCAAAGCGANNTCAAGATTGTTGCGCAGAATCGCGCGGCCTCTTACAACTACGAGCTGCTCGACAGCCTCGAAGCCGGAATCGTGCTCGTCGGCACTGAAGTAAAGACGCTCCGCGAGGGAAAAGGTGCTCTGCGCGAGTCTTTCGCGGAGATTCGCGGCGGCGAAGCCTGGCTCATCAATTGCCATATCCCGGAATACCTGCCGGGCGGCTTTCGAAATCACGAACCGCTGCGGAAACGCAAACTGCTGTTGAACCGTCGAGAGATTGATCGGCTTTTGGTCCAGACCCAGCAGAAAGGCATGACCATCATCCCAACCAAGATCTATTTCCGGGATGGCATCGCCAAATGCGAAATTTCCGTAGCCAAAGGTAAAAAGTTTCACGACCGCCGGGAGAGCGAAAAGCAGAAAGAAGCCAAACGCGAAGCCAACGAGGCCATCGCTCGCTCGCGCCGCCGCGAATACTAAAGCATTCATCGATTTATCATTGAAAAGGGAGCCATGCAGATCCAACTTGAAAATCAGCAGTTCGCTTCAATTCACGCCGACGCACTCGTCACCTACATTTTCGATCAGGACAAGAAAGTCGATGGCCTGATGGGCGACATCGATTCCGCTATGGACGGCCGCCTCGCCGCGCTGGTCGCGAGCGGAGAAATCACCGGCAAGGCGCTGCAGACCGTGCTGGTCCATTTTCCCGAAGGCATGGACGCCAAGCGCCTGCTGATCATCGGCGCCGGAAAAGTCGACAAGTTCGCCACCGGCGACCTGCGCAAAATTGCCGGAACCGCCTTGCGTTATTTGAAAACGCGCGGCGTGAAGAAATTTGTCTTCCTCGCCCGCGAAGGGGAACGCGGCACGGCGGCCATCCAAGCCGTCGTCGAAGGCCTGACGGTCGCCGACTTCGAATCGAACAAATACCACACCGAAAAGAAAAAAGACCAAGAGATCCAGAGCGTCTTGCTTGCTGGTTTCGATGGCCCGCAAAATCTGCAGGAAGCCATCGACCACGGCCGCGTCGTCGCCGAATCGCAGAATTTCGCGCGCGACCTGATCAACGAACCTTCCAACCGCCTCACCCCGCGCCTGCTGGCAGCCAAGGCCGAAGCCATGGCTAAGGAAGTTGGCCTGGGCGTCGAAATTCTGGACGAACGCAAAATTTCCGAACTGAAAATGGGCGCTTTGATCGGCGTGGCCCAGGGTAGCGTCGAGCCGCCGCGCGTGATCGTCCTGCGCTACACGCCCGCCAACCTGCGTCCGGATGCCCCGGTGCTCGGCCTGGTCGGCAAGGCCGTCACCTTTGATACCGGCGGCATTTCCATCAAGCCCGCCGATCGTATGGAACTGATGAAGTACGACATGGGCGGCGGCGCCACCATGCTCGGCGCCATGCGTGCCATCGCTTACCTGAAACCCGCGATCTCGGTCATCGCCGTAATTCCCGCCACCGAAAATATGCCCGGTGGCCGCGCCCAGAAGCCCGGCGACGTGCAAGTCGCCATGTCCGGCAAGACCATCGAAGTCATCAATACCGATGCCGAAGGCCGCATGGTTCTCGCCGACGGCGTGTTCTACGCCCGCAAACTCGGCGCCACGCACCTGATCGACGCGGCCACCTTGACCGGTGCCATCGGCGTCGCCCTCGCCAACGTGCACGTCGGCGCATTCGGCACGCCCCGCGATTATCTAGATCAATTTCTCGATAGCGCCAAAGCCACCGGCGAAAAAATGTGGCCCATGCCTATCGACGACGAATATCGCGAAATGATCAAGAGCGACATCGCCGACATTCGCAACACCGGCAGCGGCAAAGGCGGCGGCGCCAGCACCGGCGCCTGGTTCATCAAGGAATTTGCCGAGGACACCCCCTGGATCCACCTCGACATCGCCTCCACCTGCTGGGTCGAAGAAGGCCGCCCCTGGCTAGCCAAAGGCCCCACCGGCGTAGCCATCCGCTCCATCGTCGACTTCGCCATGAAGTTGTAAGCAAACCGAGCAGCCAAATTCGCGCGAAACTCGCGACACCGCGTGCGGATTTACACCTTGCGTCATCTGAAGGTGCTTTCGACGAACGTCAACGCGCCGAACACTGGAATTCGCGCGAAATCCGAACGCCACTACCTGTAGCGGCCGGCGCAGCCGGGCAGCCTTCCGGTCGCCGCGATATTCGGGCCCATCATCCCCGCTCGCACTGGCCCACGACGCTGTCATCCCGAACGAGCGCAGCGACCGGGATCTGCTTTTTGCGACCACGCGGCGCCCCGCCGCCCACCCCGCCGCCTCACATCTTTTCCGGCGCAACAATCCCCAACAACCCCAACGTCGTCACCAACTGCTCCCGCACCAACGCCGTAACCCGCAGCAAAAACGCCCGCTTCTCCGCGTCCTTCTCTTTCAAAATGTGATGCTTGTGATAAAAGACGTTGAACATCTGCGCCAAGTCAAACGCAAACCGAGTCAGAAAATTCGGCTCCAAAGAAGTGAGCGTCACCTCTAACCGCGCATCCAGCGACGCCGCCAGCACCACCAAATCCCAAATGTCATCGTCCGCCGGCGCGCCCAGAAATTTCCCGGCGTCAATCTCGCCGCTGCGCAATTTCGCCATGTTGGTCGCATCTTCAATCGCCAGCGCCGGATCCATCTCCGCGCCCTTGCGCAAAATCCCATTCACCCGCACCACCGCGTACTGCACGTAAGGCCCCGTCTCGCCCTCAAAACTCAGCGCATCCTCAAAATCGAAAGCGATCACCGTTGAGCGCGTAAACCGCAGCAGAAAATACCGCAGCGCCCCAATCGCCACCGCATGTGCAATCGCGCGCCGTTCCGGCTCCGATGCCTCCGGCTGCCGCGTCTCTACTTCTTTCAAGGCGCTGGCTTCCATCTGATCCAGCAGATCGTCCGCCTTCACGCCCTGGCCTTTGCGCCCGCTCACTTCAATGTACGGCCGCTTCGCATCCTCTTCCGGAATCTCGTAGCCCATCTCGATCGCGCAACGCGGCGTCAACGCCACCACGTTGTACGCGAAATGCTTCAGATGATCCGCTTCGTCTTTGTAGCCCAAGGCCCGCAGCGCCGCCACCACCACTTTCTGCGGGTACGCCTGCCGCGAATCGATCACGTTGAAAAGTTCCTGCGCCTGGCCGAAATGCGGCGCGCCCGGATCGTCGCTCTCGCTCGAGGTGACCCACGCTTCATGCCCGTCCGGATGCTTGTGAAAATGCCGGTAATGAAAATCGCGTTCGAGCAGCCCGAATTTCCAGAGGTGCAGCGCGATGTCTTTACCCACATAGGTGACCGTGCCGGTCGAGCGCACGATGACCTTAGCGTCGGCTTCTTCCGGATTTTCTTCCACCGGCGCTTCGGCGCCTTCCGCTCCAGCCTCGCCCGCAGCCGTCGCCGCGCGCTCCGCCTGCAACTGCATGATCCAGCATCCGGCATTCTTGCCGGACGTCGCCAGCTCCACCGCTCCGCGCTGCTTCAGCATCGCGAACGCCGCGTCCCAGAACTTCAACCGCAGAATGTCGCTTTCCTGCGTCAGCAAATCGTAATCAATTCCCAGCCGGTCCAGCGTCCGCAGATGGCAATGATTGATCGCGGTCGAAACCACCTCAGCCATCGCCGCCGCATCGCCGTGACCCTCTTCGATATCCTTCAGCGTCTGGTTCCGCAATTCGAGCCGCGATTTATCTTCGGCCAGAAACAGCGTCACCCGCGCATACAAATCCCAGCACAAATAATCGAACTTCGGCGCGGCAGCCAGCGCAGCCACTTCCGCGACGGATGTCTTTTCCAGATGCAGAAATCCCAGCACCACATCCGCGACCTGCACACCCGTGTTGTCGATGTAGTTCTGTACTTCCACCCGCCGCCCGGCGTGACGCAAAACCCGCGCGAACGTATCGCCCAGCACCGCGTTGCGCAGGTGCCCGATGTGCGCCGCCTTGTTGGGATTGATGCTGGTGTGCTCGACAATCGTCTTTACCGCGTCGCCCTTCGGCGCCACCGGTTCAGCAACCGCTGCCGCTTCGTCCCCAGTTTCCGCGATAGCCGCCCGAAAAAATTCCCCCCGATCGAAAAACGCGTTCAAATATCCGCCGCCCGCCACTTCCACCCGCGCGATGCCCTTGATCGGCTTCAGCGAATTCGCGATTTCCTGCGCCAGCGCCCGTGGCGCTTTCTTCATCCGTTTCGCCAGCTCAAAGCAAACCGGCGAAGCCGCTTCGCCCATCGACAGCTTCGGCGGCCGCTCCGTCACAATCGGCACGTCCGTCTTATACCGGTCGTGAATGTGGTGCCGCAGCGCCTTCCGAAACCGTTCCTCGACAACTTTGTACACGAGTCTCCTTAACGCCTCGAATGGAATGAGTCCCGCAATTATAGGGAACACCGCCAACCCGGTCAAAGCACGCTAAGGCGTCGCGCCCCCATGGCCGTCGACAATCCTTGGTCAGTTGCTGCACAACGAATAGACTATGCGTTGTGATCGCTCTCGCACGGCGCGTCTCTCTGATTGTCCTTGCGGCTGGTCTCTGCACCGTGGCGCACTCGCGGGCTCAGGAATCTCGCGATCAGGGTCAACGAACGATCGTGCTCGCTACCTTAGCTCCGCCAACCTATCCTAAAGTGGCTCAGGTCGCTCACATTACGGGCGATATGGTTCTAAAGCTTCAAGTGAGACCAGACGGAACGGTTGAATCCGCCATCATCGATAGCGGTCCAGCTCTTCAGCTCTTACGTCAAGCCGTTTTGGAGAGTGCGAATCATTCCCGCTTCGACTGTCCGAACTGCGGTCAAGCGCTGCAAAGCGTTCGATTGGTATACTCGTTCGAACTCGAAGATCCGGCGTCCTGCGAATATTCCGTTCCGAGGGTAGCCTTCGCGGAAAATCACGTGACCGTAATTGGGCATACGATTCAGACTTGTGATCCGGCCACTGAAATAACTCAAGTGCGTTCGATTCGGTGTTTGTACCTGTGGAGATGCCGCGCGGTCTCAAAATAGGTTGCAGCGTCAACGCTGGACTGAAAAGTTACAATTAATCTCATGATGACTCGAACCGCCTATTTCGATTGCTTCTCCGGCATCAGCGGCGACATGGTCCTCGGCGCGTTGGTCGACGCCGGCGCCGATCTGCGCGCCATCGAATCCGAGCTGCGCAAACTTGGTCTCGAAGGCTGGACCATCTCCGCGGAAAAAGTGAAGCGCGGCCAAATTTTCGCCACGCACGTGCATGTCGCGACCACCGAAGGCCATCATCACCGCGGGCTTTCGATCATTCTGGATCGCATTGAAAAAGCGCAACTCGCGCCCCGCGCCGCCGAACGCGCCCGCAAAATCTTCACCCGCCTCGCCGAATCCGAAGCCAAAGTCCACCACCTGCCCGTCGAGCAAGTCCATTTTCACGAAGTCGGCGCGGTCGATTCCATCGTCGATATCGTCGGCGCCTGCATCGGCTTCGAACTTCTCGGCATCGACGAATTCGCCTGCTCCCCGCTCGACGTCGGCGCCGGCCAGGTGATGACGGCCCACGGCTTGCTGCCGGTTCCCGCCCCAGCCACCGCCGACCTGCTGCGCGGCGCGCCCATCTACTCCAGCGGCATCCAAAAAGAATTAGTCACGCCCACGGGCGCCGCCATCGCCACCACTCTCTCGATCAGTTATTCGAAAATTCCGGAAATGACCATGCGCGCCATCGGCTACGGCGCCGGCTCCGCCGATTTTCCCGAGAAAGCCAACGTGCTGCGCCTGCTGATCGGCGAAAGGGAATCGGCCGCCGCCGGAGAAAACCTGCACGGCGAGTCCGACGCGCCAATCACCGTCATCGAAACCAATGTCGACGACATGAGCCCGCAAATTTACGGCTACTTCGTCGACCGCGCCCTCGCCGCAGGCGCCCTCGACGTCTTCTCCACCGCAGTTCAAATGAAAAAAAATCGCCCCGGCCAGCTGATCACCATTCTCTGCGAGCCAACCAATGTCTCGCGCCTCACCGATTTGCTCTTCAGCGAGACCACCACCATCGGCGTACGCCTGCACCAAGCCCAGCGCCGCACCCTCGCCCGCGAATTCCTCACGGTGCACACCGCCTTCGGCGAAATCCGCATGAAGCTCTCCCGCCTCAACGGCGCGGTCCTCAACGCCACTCCCGAATACGACGACTGCCAGCGCCTAGCCGCCGCGCAGGGCATCCCCCTAAAAGAAGTAATCGCCGCCGCCACCTACGCCTTCCAAAAGCACCGCGAAACAAAGAAATAGTCGCCGCTCATCAACCAGATTCGCAGCCGCTTCGGAAAATTCCACAGCCTAACGAAGCGTAAGCGCTTAGGGGATGCGTGATCGATCAACGCTGTCATCCTGAGCGCAGCGATGGATCTCACCCATGAAAGTCTATCGCCGGCCACCACGTGATCAGATCCTTCGTCGCGGAAGCGCTCCTCAGCATGCCGAGCTAGCATCAAACGCCATCGCACACTCAGCGCCGTAGGCGCGGCACAAGTTAGCCCGGCCCGTAAGGGCTGGGAAAAAAAGAAAATGCCGTACCCTTCCTTTCGCGGCGCCTTTTCCGCGAGCCTTTGACTGACTCGCTCGCCAGCTCCCCACCCAAATTGCCACGCGGTTTCTCCCGCCCGCCCTGCTAAAATAAACCTGACACCCAAACCGGGACGCCTTAGCTCTTCATGGAAAATTCCAAGCCGAAGTATTACCTCACCACTCCCATCTACTACGCGAACTCGCGCCCCCACGTCGGCTCGGCCTACACCACCATCGTCTGCGACGTCATCGCCCGCTACAAACGAATGTGCGGCTACGATGTCGCCTACCTGACCGGCACTGACGAGCACGGCGTCAACATCGAACGCGCCGCCGAAAAAGCCGGAATCACGCCGCAAGAGCTGGTCGACAAAAACGAAAAAATCTTTCGTGATCTCTGGAAGCTGCTCGGCATCAGCATCACCGATTTCGTGCGCACCACTTCCGATGATCACGCCCGCGCGGTGCAGACTCTGGTCCGCCGCACCATGGAACGTGACCAGCATTTGCCGCCCGAAAAGCGCTCGATCTACAAAGCCAAATACGAAGGCCGTTACTGCATCTACGACAATCTCTACGTCACCGACACGCCCGAACCGGCCAACTGCCAGATTTGCGGCCGCCCGGCGGAGCTGATTTCCGAAGAGAATTATTTCTTCAAGCTGTCCGCGTATCAGGATCGCCTGCTCGAGCTGTATCGCACCCAGCCGGATTTCGTTCAGCCTGATTTTCGCCTCAACGAAGTCCGCAGCTTCGTCGAGAGCGGTCTGAAAGACGTTTCGATCAGCCGCAAGACCATCAAGTGGGGCATTCCGTGGCCCGACGATCCCGAGCACGTTTTCTACGTCTGGTACGACGCGCTGACCAGCTACATGACCGGCGTCGGCTACGGCGAAGGCGCGGGCGGCGAAGCGAATCCAAGGTTCAATGAATATTGGCCGGCCGACCTGCACATGATCGGCAAAGAAATCATTCGGTTCCACGCGGTCTACTGGCCCGCATTTCTGATGGCCGCCGAACTTCCGCTGCCCAAGCGCATTCACGCTCACGGTTGGCTGCTCTTTGAATCGGAAAAAATGAGCAAGTCGAAAGGCAACGTGGCCTACGCCGAACCCATCGTGAAAACTTTGGGCAACGATGCGTTGCGCTATTATTTGCTGCGCGAAGTGGTCTTTGGCCAGGACGGAAATTTCTCCCGCGAAGCGCTCATCACCCGTTACAACGCCGATCTCGCCAATGGCCTCGGCAATCTCGCCAGCCGTACCCTGACCATGATTGAGCGCTCGTTTCAGGGCGCGATTCCGCCTATCGAAGCTCCACCCGAATCGACGCTGTGGAGTAAAGACGATCTCGGCGTCACTCTCGCCAAAAATCACGCGCCCGAAGCGGTGCAAGTCGCGCAAGCTGCTTTCGAACGTTTCGATTTCTCCGCCTACGTCAGCGCGGTCTGGCAATTGATTTCTCAGGTCGATCAATTCCTCGCCATTGCGAAACCCTGGTCGGTAAAAGAGCAGCACGATCTGCAGGCGATTTTGTATCGCGCCGCCGAAACCCTGCGCATCGCGGTGGTGCTGGCCCACCCCGTGATTCCCGAAGCCACTCAGAAAATCTGGCAACAGCTCGGCCAGTCCGGCAAGCTCGAAGACGTTCGCATCGACCAACTCGAATGGGGCGGCTTAAAGCCCGGAACGAAAATCGGAAAAATTGAAGCGGTGTTTCCGCGAGCAGACAAAAAAGAAACTCTGGAGAAAATCGAAACCATGGAAAACGAACTGCGCAATCCCGGCGCCCCGGCAGCCGAACCCAAACCATCCGCGGCACCGACCACCGAAGCCGATGTGCCGAGACCGGGCGGAGCCGCCGGGGCCACAGCGCAAGCAGCTGCGGCGGCTGCAACCGCAGCCCCCGCCGTTCCCGCGAAAATCGGAATCGAAGATTTTGCCAAAGTCGAACTGCGCGTCGGCCTGGTGAAATCCGCCGAACGCATTCAAGGCGCGGACAAGCTGCTGAAACTCCTCGTCGACATCGGCGACGAAGTCCGCCAGGTTCTCGCCGGCATCGCGATGGGCTACACACCCGAGGAACTCGTCGGCCGCAAAGTCGTAGTCGTCACCAACCTCGCGCCCCGAAAAATGCGCGGCCTGGAGTCCAACGGCATGCTGCTCGCCGCCTCCGCCGGTCCCGACGGCAAGCCGATCCTCTGCACCTTCGCCGAAGATATTCCCGTCGGCTCGAAAGTGAAGTGACGACCCGGCGAGGGTCGTCATCCTGAGCGAGCAACGCGACCGCAGGATCTGCTGGCCTTCGCCCGAGCTAACAGCACGAGAGCGGTCGCTCTCGTGATTTTCGGCGCGAACAAAATTAAAGGATTCCACACTTTGCAGATCGTCGATTCACACGCGCACCTGGAATCCGAAGACTTCGACGCCGACCGCGCCGAAATGCTCGCCCGCGCCAAAGCCTCCGGCGTCGAATGCATCCTCGCCATCGGCAGCGGCGGCTCCGGCCCCGACCAACTCGACGCCGCCATCAACGTCGCTAAAGATTACGACTGGATCTACGCCACCATCGGCATTCACCCGCAGGACGCGCAACTGGCCCAGGCAGATCATTACGCCCAGCTCGCCGCTCTGGCCAAAAATCCCAAAGTCATCGCCTGGGGCGAAATCGGCCTCGACTACTACTGGAAAGAACTGCCCCGCGAATCGCAGCACACCGTTTTTCGCCGCCAGCTCATCCAAGCCCGCGAGGCCAAATTGCCCATTGTCATCCACTGCCGCGACGCCTGGGACGATTGCCTTAAAATCCTGAAAGAAGACTGGGCGCCCTCCGGCCTCGGCGGGATTTTGCATTGCTTCACCGGCACGCCGGCGGACGCCGCCAAAGGAATCGAAATGGGCTTCATGATTTCCTTCGCGGCCAACGTGACCTACCCTAAAATGCAGCATTTGCGTGACGTCGCGCGCGATTTGCCACTGGAAAGCCTGCTCACCGAAACCGATTCGCCGTTTCTTCCCCCCCAAGGCAAGCGCGGAAAACGCAACGAGCCGGCCAATGTGGCGGAGGTAGCGCAGACGCTTGCGAGTGTGAGAAACTTAGGCACCGAAGAAATTGCCGCGACGACTGCGGCAAACTTTAGGCGTTTTTTCAGGCTTGGCGCTGCGTAAACCCGGCCCGGCCAAGGTGACCCTTTCAGGATGGCTTTCGCTGTCCAAACCGCGCGAAATATTTTTGACCTGGTTCGCGACGATCTAGCGCTCGTCGAACAGGAAATCGCCGCCGAAAACAGCGCGGCCATCGAACCCGTTTGCCAAATTTCCAGTTATCTCACCGAAGGTGGCGGAAAACGTCTGCGTCCCGCGCTGCTGTTGCTCGCCGCTGGCGCCTCGGGATACCGTGGCAAAAGCGCGATTCGCCTCGGCGCCGTTGTTGAAATGCTGCATGGCGCGACCCTGATTCACGACGACGTGATCGACGCGGCCGACACCCGACGCGGCCGGCCCAGCGCCAATTCGCGTTGGGGCAATCACATGAGCGTTCTCGCCGGCGATTGGCTCTACATGCAATCGTTCGAAGTCGCGCTACGCGAACGGAATTTCGCGGTTCTCGATATTCTGATCGACTTAACTCAAAACATGGTCGAAGGCGAACTCCTGCAGTTGACGCGTCTCGGCCGCATGGACGTGAACGAAGCCGAAGCCACCGAACTCGCCTACCGCAAAACCGCGTGCCTCTTCAGCGGATGCGCGCGCCTCGGCGCCGTGCTTGGCCAGCAGCCGAAAGAAATCGAAGATGCGCTGGCGGCTTATGGCAGAAACGCCGGCCTGGCGTTTCAGCTCGTCGATGACCTGCTCGACTTCACCGCTTCGCCGGAACAGCTGGGCAAGCCGGTGCTCAACGATTTGAAAGAAGGGAAAGTCACCTTGCCGCTGATTTTCGCGCTGGAAAGCCAGAACGCGCACCACACCACCGATGCCGGCAGCAACGGTCACGCGCATTCGACGAACGGAAATGGCGAAGGCCGGAAACTCGTCTCAAAAGTTCTGGAAGAGCGTGATTTCCGCACGGTGCGCCCCGACCAGATCACGAAACTCGTGCAGGAAACCGGCGCGCTCGAGCGCTCCGCCAAACTTGCCCGCGAATACGTCCAAAACGCGAAATCCTGCCTCGACGCACTGCCTGATACCCAATATCGCCGCGCGCTCTACGCCATACCCGATTTCATTCTCGAACGCGAAAATTAAGCCGCGCGCATACTAATGCGCTGCAGCCTGCGTCCCGGCCGGCATTTTCCCAAATCGTACTTCGTGCGCGATCAAATCCGTCCCCACCGGTTTGGCGTGAATCACCACGCGGTCTCCCACTTTCAAATCCTTCAGGCTCGCCGCCGCGCCGCTCTTCACAAACTCGGTATCGGCCGCGAGTTTCACCACGGTCACTTGCTTGTCCGCGCCTTCCACGCTGACTTCCGTGTCCGTGATTTTCGTCACCACGCCCATCACGTGTTTGTCTGTGCCGTGCGCCAAAGTTCCAACCGCCAGCATCGCCACCAAAACCGCCATCGAAAATAGCTTGATCATTTTCCTCTCCTTGGGCCTCGTCGAATATTCGCTCATTTTCTATTTCGACTGCTCGTTTAAGAAATCGTTTTCCTTCTGTTCTTCCTGCATTTCCGCGGGACTTCGCGGGTTGTTGTTTTCCATATCCAATAATTCCTGCCGCGACACGTCCGGCAGGTGGCGGATGAAAAGCACCAGATGCCAGGTATCGTGATCGTTCGGCCCGCCCCCGCCCCAGGCCGGCATCCCCGTAAACCGTACGCCATTCTCGATAATGGAATATATTTCGCCGTCGGTTAGGTTCTGTGTGGCCGGCAAGGTCATATCTGGCGCCGGGGGATAAAGTTTCCGCCCCATCTCGGTCGCGCCGCGCCCATCATTCCCATGGCAACTCGCGCAGTGATCGGCGAAATGGCGCCCGCCTTCCAGCAGCGCCTCCGGCGACGCGGTCATCGGATTTTTCATGCTACGCGCTGATTTCGGGATCGACATGTTCCGCACCGACCGCCCCAGATAGCTCTCCAGCGGCCCCGGCGTGGCCCGCGCCGACATGCCCGTCGAGGTCATCCAGAATAGTCCGGCGCCTGCCGCGCAAATCAAAATCGCGAGTAGCACCACCAGCATCCGCAGGGCGTTCATTGCTTACGTATTCCCAGTTCCAAGCGAGTCATCTCCTCAGTCCAACCGAGTATCCGTCATCAGCCCTCAGTAGTGAAACCGCCAACGAATCTCCGCATAAATTTCGCGCGGATCATTGTAGTGAAACCCGCCGAAGGTCAGGCTGTTGTCAATCAACAAATGTCGGTTCGCCACATTCAACGCGGTTAACGACGCGGTGAATCGCTCGCCAAAATGTTTACCTACCGACGCATCGAACGTCGTGTGTTGTGACAAGTACTTGCCCGGGAATTCCGGGCTAGGCATGCCGTTCGTGAAGCCGGAGCCATAATACACATTGGTCGAAGCGAAGGATTGCCACGGCAGGGTAGCATTGAAGCCCACATTCAGCGTGTTGCGCTGGTCGTGGTCGAGTGGCGTGTAGCCGGGCGGCGGCTGGCAACTGGGGTCGGTCGGCGGAAAGCAAATCAGGCCGCCGGTGATTGCGCCCCGTGCGTTCGCCACCTGATTCGAGTAGGCCAGATGAAATTGACCGCGATTCCAAATTCGCGGTGACGCCAGGGTCAACTCCCAACCTCGAATCAAAGCACCGTCGATCGTCACCGGAATAAAAATATTCGAATCGCCAATATTGTTATGGTCAAAGAAATTATTCGCCCGAGTCTGAAAATTGTCGGCATCCAGCGTCCAACCCCGGAAGGGGATCGTCACGCCAAACTGGTGCTCCTCGTCGCGTTCGCCGTGCAGCGGCATGAATGACAATTGATCGCCATTTTGAATCGCGGTCAGCAGCGGACCGGTCAGGGAATTCAGTGGCGGTGCCTGGTAATAGTGGCCGTAGAACGCACGAAAAACGACCTGGGTGTGAGGCACCCGCGCGGACACGCCGAATCGCGGGTTGATCGTATCCTCGACCACTTGTTTCAGCGCCGGATCGGCAAAGGTCGCACCCGAGAAATGCGTGGGACGTATTCCAGCGATGAGCGTAAGCCAGGAAGTCACATTGAAACGATCGTCGATGAAGACCGCAAACTGCCCACCGGAAGGGGATTCGCGATCCGTGATGGTCGGATTTGTCGGCGGCAGCCCGTTGTCGATCAGGTTGAAAAACTCGGTGTCGTACTGCTTGAACCCATATAGTCCAGCCTGAATATTGTTCCGCGCGTAGGTCACGCTGTAAGTGACTTGGCCGCCGGCATAATCGGAGGTCCGGTTGTCGATCGCCGCCTGCGGTGTGTCGTTCGGGTCGCTCCCATAATTCGCCGTATTGTGGTGAAAGAACGGTGAGACGGTGAGCAACATGTTCGAATTGAGCGTCCGCACCCATGAGAACGCCACGAATGCATCGTTCTCGTGCTGGCCATCGCGCAGCCCGCTGCTGTTAAACTGCGAATTCAAAAATGAATTGGGATTCGGATCGTAAGGAATTTGGTAATAGTCCTGACGCGCTTGCCAGACCAACCGCAGTTGGTTTTTCGCGTCCACGTTATACAGCAGCGTTCCAAACCCGCCGAAACCGTTCTCCGCGTCGTGAACCACCTGGCCAGCCGGGGTTTGCAGTCCCAGGTTGCTGCGGTTGCCGTTGATGCTGGCGTAGTACGCAAATTTTTCCGTGTGTCCGCCGAAATTCAGCTGATCATTGGTCTGAAACCAGTTTCCAAAAGTGGTCACCAGTTCGGCCTCGTTGTTGCGCTCAAAGCCAGACCGCGGCACCACGTTGAATTCGCCATACGTCCGGTCGCCCAGGCTCGCATCGTAGCTGCCGCGCTGCACCTCCAGATAATCGATGTCCTTCGGGTCGATTTGCGGCCCTAGATTGCTCGCAATGTTCGTGTTCGGAATCGGCACCCCGTCGATCAGCCAGCTCAATTCGTGTCCGCCGCGCATATGCAGCATGTNNACCCCGTCGATCAGCCAGCTCACCTGATGCCCGCCGCGAATATGCAGCTGGTCGTGGGTGTAGTACGAACCTGGAACGTAGTCCGTAATCATCTGCAGGCTGTTGGAGCGGTCCGCCCCCGGCGTTTGCGCGATGTCCGCGCGATCGATCAGCGTGGTCGGCGTCACGGAATCCATGTCCGTCGCTTCCGGTGTCGCGGAAACGGTGGCCGATTGATTGACCGCTGCCAATTGCAGCTGAAAATGCAATATCGGCGAGGTGTTGGAATCCACCGTGACCTTTTGCTGCGAGGACCCGAATCCGGCCTGCGTCACGCTCACGCTGTAGTCGCCAACGGTTATGGCCGTAAAGGTGAATTGGCCATCCGCGTCGGTTTGCGTGCTCTGCGTAAACGCCGAGGTCGTCGCCTTCAAAACAACTGTGGCTCCGGCGATCGGCCGATGTTGCGGATCGTGCACGATGCCTTGAATCTTTCCAAAAATCGTGGCGTGTAGCAGTGAGCCCCAGAACAGAAACACGCTCGCTATAACACACAACGCGTACCTGGGCATACCAACCTCCGTCCTTAAATTGTTTTGGCTTTGTGCTAAGGGACGAAGCTAGGCGCGGGGAGGCTGGAAGGGTGCTGCGAGAAAACCAGGAACAATGGCCGTTAATTCCGAATGAAACTTGGCCGCCGTCGGCCGATCGAGTCTCTCGATGAATGCGAGATTCGAAGCTTTGGTCGGTGCCAGCGGAGCTACAAAAAAGTGCACGGCGTGGGTGTCACCGCAGTTGAATGAACAATGTAGCATCGGTGCGTTCGAACCGTGCTCGCAAGTCGAACTCGATTTTTCATGATTCTGTGCGGGTGCGTGATGCGCAACGGGGTTGTGCGCTCCGTGATGCGGCAGGCAGCACATCCCTCCGCACGACGGCATGTCTTCGCTCGAGGTCTGCGCCAGCACCGCCAGCGGCGCGCTCAGCAGCGCGACAATCACCAGAATGGCTCTTACCCGGCGCATCACCAGAGCCTAACACATCTCGGGCGAACTCTCTCCGGGCCGATTGTAAAATTCCGCCGCAGGCGCCGGCTAAGGTTTCCCAGGAGCCATGGTCGCCTGGATCGCCGAAGTCAGCGCCTCTGAAAAGCCGTCAGGCATAAACCCATCGGCCCGGTACGAAATTTTGCCCGCGCGATCGACAATCACCACCGTCGGCAACGAATCCACCTTCATAAATATGTCCAGACCGTCGGCATAAACGATAGGAACGCTCCACTTTTCATGCGCTAAAAACGGAGCAACCGCCGCTTCGTCCTCATCGGTGTTCACCGCGTAAAAATCAATCTGCGGATTCCCGGCATAATTCTTAGCCACCTGCGCGAACTCGGGCTCCAATTCGCGGCAAGGCCCGCACCACGTCGCCCAGAAACTCAGCACCAGCGTCTTTCCTTTTTCAGCCGAAAGCGGAATCGCGCTTCCATCGATCTTGCGCAACACAAAATCAAAAGTATCTTTCGCGTTCGGGTTGCGCGTTTCCGCTCCAGGTCTCGGCCCCGGCGAACCCACCCGGTCGTACATCGCCAGCACCGCTTCCCCCAGCCCCTGCTCGCTCCCGCCGTGCGCCTGCCGCCACAGGTTGCCCAGCTTCTTGCGCACGTCGCGACGATCCACTTTTCCCGACGCCCCGTCATCCGGCAGCACGAACGCGATCAAGTACTCGTTGATCGCTTTGTTCTGGTCGTGACGCAGTTCGGCAATCTCGCCGAGCTGTTCCGCGGCCGTGCCATTCGGTTTCACCGCATAGCTTTTCTGCAAATCCTTCTCGGCTGCCTCGTAACTCTTCTGCGATTTCTCGATCTGCCCGCGCAGGCTGTACAGCGCCGCAACCAGCTGATCGTGATGCTGCTGCCAATCCTCGGTCGAAACCCGCGCCGGCTTCTCCGCCACCGAAGACTTCTCGACTCGGTCCAGCACCCGGCTCACGTACCCCGAGGCGCGCTCCAGGCTGGAGTCGTCGCCCTGCTCCTGCAGAATTCCCACCGCCAGCATCATCATTTCCGAATCGTCCGGATGCAGCGCAACAAACCGCTCGGCATACTCCAGCGAGCAGGCGTTATCCTGCAACTGCTCGCAGGACTCCACAATCGCGCGATACACCGCCGCTTTTCTCGGACTGTCCGGAAATTTCTGCAAATAGGCTTTCAGATTGCGCACCACCGCCGCACGATCATTTCCCGCGTCCGCCAGTGCTTTCTGCAGGGCCAGTTCGGGATCTGCGTCTTTTTTGGAAATCGAATCGGAGGGATTTTTTTGCGGGGTCTGATCCGGCGCAGCGTTCTGGGCCAACGCCGCTGGAGTCCAAGCTATGACCAGCACGGCAGCGAGTGCGAGCGGGATCAAACGCATTCAGCCGCCGATTTTAGCATCAATTACTACTTGAGGGAGATTTCGCCCGACGACGAAGTGACCTCAACCCGCGCCTTTCCATCGCCGATCCGCGCCTGAAATTCGTGTTTCCCCGACGTGCCTTCCATCGTCACCGGAATCGACGCTTCGATATCCCCCGAGCTCGATCGCGCAAACAGCCGGAAACTCGCCTCGGTCGGAACCTGCAGCGCCACGTCGCCGGACACGGTATGAAAATCCCAGTAATTATTCGCGCCGGGATTACCGTCCACCGTCACATCGCCCGACGAAGTGCGAATGCGAATATCCTCGGACGCTCCGCGGATCGTCACGTCCCCGCTGCCCGTGCTCGCTTCCAGCTTGCCGCCCGGATCGGTAATCTCAATCGACCCCGACCCGGTCTGCAGCCGGATGTCGTCATGAATTTTATCGAGCGTGATGTCGCCCGAGCCTGCCGTCGCCTGCACCTGCCCGCCCACCTCGCTGAGCTCGATCGATCCGCTGCCGGCCGTAATCTGTACGTCGCCGGTAATTTTCGAAGCCTTAATGTCGCCCGAGCCCGCGACAAAATTCGCCGGACCCTTCAGCCCGATAATTTCCAAATCGCCCGACCCGGTCACCGCCCGAATTTCCGCGTCAGCCGGCACCGTGATGGTGTAATCGATCGACGCATCCTTCGTAGCCGAACCCGCCCCGCCAATCCGCACCAGGCTGCCGTCCTGGCTCACCGGGGGATTCGCTTGCATCTCGTCCACACGCCGCTGTCCACTTTTGTCCGACCACGCCCGCACCTGAATCTCGCCATGGATGCGAACTTCTCCCGCCGGCCCAGCGGTAACTCGCGAATCCCCGCTGCCATTGGTCAGTTCGATCCGCACCGGACCCGTCACCTCGAAGGTTTTGTCGAAACTCCCCTCCGCGGTCGGCTGCGAACGGCATCCCGCCGCGATCAGGGCGGCGAGTAAAACTGCAACGGCTCCCAGGCGATTTCGCGATGGCATCATTTTGTTTGGCGTCCCTGTGCGAGTGTCGGGCGTCTCGGCAACCCTTCCTATCAGAGATATACGAGGCAACGCAACCCGAAGTTCCATGACGAAGTCACGTAGCCCAGTTACCTGACGAAGTTACCTAACGAAGTTCCGTAACGACTTTCCGTAACGAAGTTCCGTCAAGGAGTTCGGTGCTTAGTGTTTTTTCAGCAGCGAATTGAGCGAACCTTGCCGGTAGCCTTCGGGGTCTAGCGTTACCGTATCGAACCCAGCCCGCTTCACGCCCTCGGCAATAGCCGCCGTCATCGCCGGCTCGAAGCCGCGTGCCATTTCATCCTGCGCCAATTCGACGCGCGCCATTTCTCCAAACGCGCGAACCCGGAACTGCCGGAAATCCAGCGCGCGCAATGCGGCTTCAGCGCGATCGATTTTATCCATCAGTTCAGCCGTGACGGCGGTGCCGTACGGCACGCGTGACGACAGACAGGCTGATGCCGGACGATCCCAGGTGGCCAACCCAGCCTGCTGGGACAAAAACCGTATTTCATCCTTGTGCAGTTGCGCATCGAGCAGCGGCGCCAGCACATGATGTTCTCTCGCGGCCCGGTGGCCCGGGCGAAAATCGCGCGTGTCGTCGGCGTTGATCCCATACGCGATCGCCGGCACGCCGCGCGTTCGAGCCAGCGCATCCATCTGCGCGAAAAGTTCGTCCTTGCAGTGGTAACACCGGTCGGCATTGTTCGCGACGTACCGAGGATTATCGAACTCGCTGGTCTCGATGAATTCGTGGCGCACCGCTGTCGCGGAAATAAAGTTTTCCACCTGCTCCCGGTCGTGTCGCGAAAAACTGGCCGAAAGCGCCGTGATGGAGACGGCGCGCTCGCCCAGCGCCTGCTGCGCCGCCCACGCCAGATACGCCGAATCCGCCCCACCCGAAAGCGCCACCAGCACCGCAGGCAGCGCGCTCAGGCTCGCGAAAAGCGAGCGTTGTTTGCCCAGCGCCGCGGCGCTATCCAGCGCGCGATCCGGAGCCGCAGCAGCCCCACCCTTCGCCATGATCGGAAATTGTTCGATGGACATTTCGTCAGCGAGTATAGCCGAATCCCAACTACTGAAAATCCAGTAAAACATCTACTTTCGCATTCGGGATATCGAGCTGCAAAAAGTTGCCGATCTTCGAGTAATGCACCGGCAATCCGTTAAACGCCGCCTTCATCCCTTTGTCGATAAAAATTTGATACGCGGTCTTGTCGAACAACGCGTTCTCCGGAATCGGGAATGCCGTGCGCACCCGCCGCTCACCCTCCACCGACAGACCGGTCAGCACCAGATTCCTCATGTGGTATTGCGGACCTTCGGTGATTTTCACGGCATACGAAACTTTCGAATTCTTGTCGTCGAAGTGCGGCGTTTGGCTGATGTCCACACTAAGAAATCCAGCCTCTTCGTATTTTTCGATTACCCGTTTCCAGATCCCTTCTACCTGGTTGCCATCCGCCAAACTGCCGGGCTGCACTTGCACCACGCCATCGAGATCCGAATTCGAAATCGCCGCGTTGCCGCTCCACTCAATGCCGCCCCATTGATATGCGGGCCCGGGTTCGATCCCGGCCATCACCACCACCGAACCGGAGAGTAGATTCGACGGCGGCGTGGGGAACTTCGCCACCGGAGCATCGAACTTCACGCCCAGGTACGCGTGCGCCAGATAAATCGGACGCAGCTGCTCGAATTCGAATAGCTCGATCTTGCTTCGCGAATAGGGCTGCCCGACGATATCGCCCAGCCGGTCCTGGATGTGCGGATCCGTTTTGGCCAGCGGGTCGGAAAATTCCACGGACTGCACCAAAAACGCGGCGTCTTCCACGTGAAATTGCTCCACCTGCGCGTCCTGGTCCGCCAGCGGAATCGTCCGGTGCGTTACCTGTGCGTGAATTCCGTGCCTGTCCAGAAATTTCGAAAGCGCCGCATCCATGGCGTCCGCCAACGCCCCCGTAGCCGGCGCCGAGCCGTTAAAAAGAATCCCGGAGCTCTTCAGCGCGTTGGCCAGTTCCTGATCCGTGAACCATGGAAAATTATCGAACGCAACCGGCAGCATGATCGCGTCCGTCACCTCATACGTCACGCGCACTCCGGTGGCGACGGTATTGAAATGGTAGTTGACGGTCGCAAACGTACCCAGCGCCGACAGTTGGTCGGCGATTTGCTGCAAGCCTTCGCGACTGATCGCAGTTCCAGTCCGCAAACCGAGCGCCCCGATGATCTCTTTCGACGTGAAACGCGTCGATCCCGTCACCTCAATAGCTTCGAGGCGTGAGTTTCCGGCTTGCGGTGTGGCGGCGCGTGCCGAAAAAATGGCCACCGCGAAAAACGACGCGATAAGAAGCGCGCCACAAATTCTTCGTTGCCACTGCGCTCGCTCAGGTTGTGGCTGTAAAACCTTTCGACTCATCATTCGATTCTAAATCAGCAGGGGATAAAGCGGAATCGCAGATCGAAACTTCATTTGTTCACCAACCCGCCGGGTAGCTCTGGTCAGTGATATTGGATGCGCAGGTTCACAATCAAAGCAGTCGCATCGGTTTCACGCTTCATCCCGATACGGCGTGGAGTGCTTCCTGCTTGCGCTAATTCCTGGTCCACGGTGTTTTTCAAAAAGTCGTCCGGATAGGACGCGTCGAAGACATCCCCAGGTTTTAGTTTCCATTTTTTCAGCAACGCCGCGGCCACACCCTGCGGCAAGCCGTCAAAATAGACCTGTCCCATGTGATATTGGCTGCCTTCGGCTACTTGCACGGTGTAGCTCACCAATTTTGCGGTATCGTCCAGGTCCCTGATCGGGGAAACGCGAACATCAATATATCCTTGTGATTCGTACGCTTTCCTCGCGCTGTTAAAACCGGCGTCGATTTTTTCCTGATTGGCGACCTCTTGCTGGTTCATCCCTAAAAGCTTCCCCAATTCGCTGGCGGATAGAACTTGATTTCCCGCCCAGGACGCTCCGTTCCACAAATACTGATTGCCTTCGGCCACCGGCAGTGTGATGGATACTTCGCTGGTCGGACCTTTTGAATTCGCATCGACCAGCTTTGCTTCCACGCGTCCAAACTTGGAACGCAGATAGCCGCGCTGGTAATACAGCGGAAGGAGTGCCGATGAGGTGTATGACGCCACGTTCGTCACCGAGAAATTCTGACTCCTCAGCGTGATTGACGCGTCGCTCAGTTGCTTGTCCGTTACCGCGAGCTCTCCCGAAAATGCGATGCTCTTAATCGGCTGCGAAATTCCGTCAACGTGAAACAACAAAGCGTTGACGCTTCCCAAGCCGCCGTAGGGGATTTCACTCACTTCGCCGCCGATTCCGTTGGTGTGCAGCAAATCCTGAAGCGCACCGCGGATCTGTTCAACGGTATCGCCTCTCACCGGAGCCTCGCCGGTATAGAACGTCACCCGTTGCCGAAGCATCCGATCGATTTCCGCATCGGTGAACCAGACAAAATTGTCGAAAATGCAGGGCAGAACATCCTTTGTTTCGGTGAAGCCAAATTGCGCCGTCAAATCGTTTCCGCGGCTGGAATACTGGAACGAAACCGAATCGAACGCGCCAGTCTTGGACAGCCGCTCCGCCGCGGCTTGCAGATCGCCGAGCGTAGTGGAATCGCCGATGTGCAGTCCTGATGCGGCGATGCCCTGCTCAGGCGTGTACCGGTGCAGGCCGGTGAAATGGATTGCCGCCAGGTTGTAGGTCGTGGAAGGCTGAACGCCGGTGGCAAAAAGCAGCCAAGCCGTCAATACAGGCAGAGACCTGTTCAACAATTGGTTCAGTATCATGTGCGATATTCTAAATGGAAGGCGGGTCGGCAGAACAGTTCTTATTCAACCGTAACCGATTTCGCCAGGTTGCGCGGTTGGTCCACGTCGCACCCGCGACGCACCGCGATGTGATACGCCAGCATCTGCAGCGGCACAATTTCAAGGATCGGCGCAAGAAGCTCCGGGGCCGTCGGAATTTCCACCACATAGTTGGCGATTTCGCGAGCCTGCTTGTCGCCCTCGGTGACGATCGCCACCACGATGCCATCACGCGCCTTTACTTCCTGCATGTTCGAAATGGTTTTTTCGTAACGGGTCATGGACGCCGGATCGGATTCGTCTCGTGTGGCGATCACCACCACCGGCAAATTCTCGTCGATCAATGCATTCGGCCCGTGCTTCATCTCGCCCGCCGGATACCCCTCGGCATGAATGTACGAAATTTCCTTCAGTTTCAGCGCGCCCTCGAGCGCGATGGGGTAATGAATGCCGCGCCCAAGATACAGAAAATCGGTGTGGCGGAAGAGAATTCGCGCCAGCTCCTCCAGCTTCGTTTCCTGCTGCAGGATCGTTTCGATCTTGCTGGGGATGCGCGTTAGCTCTTGCATCAACGCCTGGCCGGCGGCCGGCGTCAGCTTGCCGCGGACCTGCGCGAGATACAACGCCGTAAGGATCAGCGCGGTCAATTGGCCCGTGAACGCTTTCGTGGACGCCACCCCGATTTCCGGGCCGGCGTGCGTGTAAATTGTTCCATTCGCTTCGCGGGTCAGCATTGACCCCACCACGTTGCAGATGCCCAGAATCTTCGCGCCCTTCTGTCGCGCTTCGCGCTGCGCCGCCAGCGTATCCGCCGTTTCACCCGACTGGCTGATGGCGATTACCAGCGTATTTTTGGCCACGATCGGGTCGCGATACCGAAATTCGCTGCCGTAATCCACTTCCACCGGGATCTGCGCCAGCTTTTCGATCATGAATTTCCCGGCCAGCGCCGAATGCCAGCTGGTTCCGCAAGCAATGATCTTCACCGCTTCGAAATTCTTGAATTCCTGCTCGCTAATCTGCATTTCATCCAGGAACACTTTCCCGGTTTCCTGTGAAATTCGGCCCAGCAGCGTGTCCCGTACCGCGCGCGGCTGCTCGAAAATCTCCTTCTGCATGAAATGTTTGTACCCGCCCTTTTCCGCCATGATCGGGTCCCAGGTAATGTGCTGGGGCTTGCGGGTAATGCCTCGGCGCTCGAAATCCATCAGCTGCACGCCTTGCTGCGTCACCACTGCCAGCTCGCCGTCACCCAGGAAAAACACTTCGCGGGTGTGCTGCAGAATCGCGGGGATGTCGCTGGCCACGAAATATTCGTTTTCGCCGAGGCCTACCACAATGGGCGGTCCCAGCCGCGCCGCTACAATCTTCTGCGGATCGCGCGTCGAGAGCGTGACCAGCGCGTACGCACCGGTCATCACCTTCACCGTCTTCAGCACGGCCTCTTCGAGCGTCGTGCCTTTCGCCTCAGAAAACTTTTCAATCAGGTGCGCGATGATTTCCGTGTCAGTTTCAGTGACGAACGTATGCCCCTCGGCGATCAGCTGGTGCTTCAACTCCAGATAATTCTCGATGATCCCGTTGTGCACCACCACGATTTCGCCGCTGCAGTCGCGATGTGGGTGCGCGTTTTCCTCGGTAGGCCGTCCGTGCGTGGCCCAGCGCGTGTGGCCGATCCCGTAAACTCCTTCGAGCGGAGTCGCGCGAATCGATTCTTCCAGATTGCGGAGTTTGCCCGACGCCCGCCGGACCTGCAGCTTGCCATTGCGGTCCACCACCGCAATCCCCGCGGAATCGTACCCGCGATATTCCAGCCGCTTAAGTCCGTCGAGTATCAGCGGCACGACGGGCTTGCTGCCGATGTAACCCACAATTCCGCACACGCGTTTTTGCTCCTGAAAGTCGCAACGGCAATTAGAAAAAGTGACTGTTTGGCGCGAATAAGGTTAGCACATAGGGGGAACGGGGCAACGCAGCGGCCGCAACCAGGTGCGGAAAAGACAGTAAAGCGCGGGTCAATCCAGAATTTCCAACCGAAATTCCTCAATCACCGGGTTCGTCAGCACATCCTTAGCGATGCGCTCCACTTCTGCCTTGGCCTGCTCGCGGTTTAGTCCCTCGAGCGACAACACAAAAAATTTACCCTGGCGCACTTCTTTCACACTGGCATGCCCCAGCGAAGACAACGCGCGTTGAATCGTTTGGCCCTGCGGATCGAGTACCGTGGTTTTCAACATCACCCAGACGTGTGCTTTCATCCGCGGAATTATATCAGCCCCGCGGATTTTGCGGCGGCATGAAAATCGACCAGCAATTTACGTTTGTCTTCGGGAGACAAAAATGCCGCGTGAAAACTCTGCTCCGCCAGATGCATCAGTTGCGCGTCAGTCAGTCCCAACGACGCCGCCTTGGAATATTCCGTCAGCAAATCCGTATGGAACAGGCCGGCATCATCCGTCGAAAGCGTCACCACCACGCCCTTCTTGATAAATTCCGGCAGCGGATGATCCGCCAAAGTCGCGTCGCTTTTCTGCAGTTGCCGCGCCAAAGCGCCAGTACACATATTGCTCGTCGGACAATTCTCCAGCACGATTCGTCGCCGGGCCAGCGATTCCACAAACGCCGGATCGAGTATCGCGGCTATGCCATGCCCGATGCGCTGCGCTCCCAGCAGGTCGATCGCTTCGCGGATCGAATCCACACCGCCGACCTCGCCCGCGTGGCACACCACGCGCAGGTTTTCGCTCCGCGCATGGTCGAATGCCGGCCGAAAATTCACCGTGGGATAGGCCAGCTCATCTCCGCCCATGCCGAACGCCACCACTCCCAGCCGGTGAAGTTTCGCCGCCCAGCGCGCCACTTCCATCGCGGGTTCCGGCCCAAACTGCCGCGTCGCATCCAGAATCCACACCAGCCGCAAGCGGCTGAACGGCACGCTCTGCGCCGTGTCGCGAATCGCCGTCAGCGTCGCTTCCAGATTCTGCATCCGGCGCAGAATCACTCCCGCCGAAATCGTGACCTCCGCGTACACCACATTCTGCCGAATCAATTCTTCGGCCAGCTGTTTGGTGATCAGCGCGTAATCATCCGGCGTGCGCAAAAATGAAGTAACCCACTTGAACGTGTCCAGGAAACCATTGAAGTTCGAATAGTTGTACCGCGCCATTACCTCTTCAATCTTCAGCGCGACCCCATGCCGCGCCGCCAGTTCCACCGCCGTGGCCGGACGTATGGAACCTTCCAGATGCACATGCAGTTCGGCCTTCGGCAGCGCGTCCACCACCGTGGGCGTTCGAGTTTTCGGCGTAATCTCGCTCATCTCAACTCACTGCGAGGGAAGTTGGGGCCGGCCTGCATTAATCCAGGAAGTCATCCAGTACGATCCGACATCGGTCGCCGCATCGGAAAGCTGGCGCACCAAAACCGCGCCCGCCAACGAGTAGAAGCGATCGTAATAATCTTCTTTGTACCCCCCGGTGGAATCATGCGCCCGCCGGTCCGCCAGTAAAACATTTTCCAGCCACGAATGCGCGGTCAGGCAAGTATCGAAAGCGTGGTCGGTAGGATCGTGAATGTAAACTGCTTCATCGGCCTTCACGAAAAAGAAAAGCTGGTAGCGATCGACCAACCCGGTCGCGAATCGTTCATTCGCGCCGCCCTGCAGCGAAAGTTTTCCGTCGTAATTGAGCGTCGTATTGAATGGATCGTGCGCCGCGTTCACGTAATGCGCCAGAATCGCCGCCGTGACCTTAGCTTCGGTCCAATTGTGATCGCGAAACGCATCCGTCAGTTTTTTGCTGTAGAACCCAATTTCCCACGGCAGCAACCCGTACAACTCCAGATTCCGCCGGTTGTACTTCGCCAGCGCGGCGTTGTAGTCACGCGGCAACGTAGCGAAGGGGAAGGGTCCGTAATGATCCAGCCGAATAAAATCGGTGCGGTGTTCGGCGGCAGCCTTCGCGCTGGGATCGTCCTGGGTCACATGCTGGACCAGAAATTGCCGGTTCGCCTGGAAGAAGGGCAGCATCTCGTCCGGCAACGTGTCGACCGCTTTGTTCGTCACCAGCCGATCCGCGTTGTCACCCCAGCCGTACGAACTGGCCAGGCTGAGCACCAGGATTCCCACCGAAACCGCGAGCGCGCCCTGTGCCGTTCGACGCATCAGGAAACAGAATCTCCTTAAACCTTACGCCCCGTTATCTGCTTGGCCTGATCCGCTGCGATATTCGCATCGGAAAGCTGGCTGTGCTTGCGCCCGTACCCGTAATAAAAACAAAGCCCAATCAGCAGCCAGACGAAAAATCGGATCCAGTTGGTGATCGGTAATCCGGCCATCAGCAACAAACACGCCAGAATCGTAATCACCGGAGCCAGAATACCACCGGGAGCACGGAATGCGCGCGGCCGGTCCGGCTGTTTGTAGCGCAGAATCAACACGCCGCCGGCCACCAGCGCGAACGCAAACAGCGTCCCGATATTGGAAAGGTCCGCGAGCGTCCCGATGTCCAGCAACCCCGCCGGTATCCCCACCAGAAATCCCGCGACGATCGTCGAAAAATCCGGCGTGCGATACCGTGGATGCACCCGGCCAAAAATACGCGGCAGCAACCCGTCGCGCGACATGGCGAACCAGACCCGCGCCTGCCCCAGTTGAAAAACCAGCAGCGAAGAAATCATTCCCAGCAGCGCGCCGATCAGCACGATCAACTGAATATTCCCCATGCCCAGCCGCTTCAGCGTGTTTACCACCGGCGCCGCGTCGTCCATCAGCGATTGCCAGGGCACCAGCCCGGTCAGCACCACCACGACGCCGATATAAAGGATGGTGCAAACCACCAGGGTCGCAATGATCCCGATCGGCACATCGCGTTTCGCGTCCTTACATTCCTCCGCCGCGGTCGAAACCGAATCGAACCCGATATACGTAAAAAATATAATCGACCCGCCAGTCAGAATTCCGGGCCAGCCGTTCGGCGCAAAAGGCTGCCAGTTCGACGGGTGAATCATGTGCGAAGTGAAAATCACAAACACCATGATCGCCATGATTTTCAGCGCCACCATGATACTGTTCGCGTTCGCCGATTCCCGAATCCCGCGCACCAGCAAAATCGTCAGCAGCATCACGATGATGAACGCCGGCCAGTTAAACCCAAAATGCCAGCCGGGAGCGTAAAGCATGTTGCCCTGCAAATCCGCCAGCCCCGACGGCAAATACGCCGGCGAAATCCAGCGCAAATCCGGATGCACGCCGAACCAGTCCAGCAGATTTACGATATGCGCGGAAAATCCCACGCTGACCGCCATGTTCGAAACCGCATACTCCAGAATCAAATCCCAGCCGATGATCCACGCGATCAATTCGCCCATCGTCGCGTACGTATAGGTGTAAGCGCTTCCCGCGATCGGAATCATCGCGGCGAGTTCGGCGTAGCACAGCGCCGCGAACGCGCACACAAATCCCACCAGCACGAACGACAGCGCAATGGCCGGTCCAGCCCCCGGCCGTCCAAAAGATGCGGAATGGTAAATCAGGTATTCGAGCAGCGGCGCATTGAGCACCGAACTGAATTGCAGCTTTTGTCCGGCGATGGCCGTGCCGATGATCGTGAAAATCCCCGAACCAATCACCGCGCCAATTCCCAGCGACGTCAGGCTCAGCCAGCCCAACGATTTCTTGAGCTGCTTATCTGGGTTTTCCGAATCAGAAATCAACCGATCGATATTCTTGGTGCGGAAAAGCTGTGCGCCCAATCATCACCTTCCGGTAGAAAGCCAGAAGAATCTACATGCTGCAACGCTTCTGCGCAACATCATACCAGCCGCACCACCCAGAGCACATTCCTGAACTTGTATTTGCAGCTAGGTTAAACAGCGAAGCATCACCCGGGGAATCGTACGACCGAGCGCCAAACGATGTCCTACCAACCAAATTCTCCCGCCTTCCTTAATCTTTTCTCGGTGCCCTCTGTGGTAAATCTTTGGCCGGCCCCTCAAGCCAACTGCAAATTCGCATACCTCTCAATCAATTTCTTCGCTCCATAATCCTGAAAACTAACCGTCAGCTTCCGTTCCTCCCCCTCGCCTTCCACCCCAATAATCGTCCCGACTCCATATTTCGAATGTCGCACCCGCGTCCCAATCAAAGGATCCTTCGACGATCCGCGCGTCACCGGCTTTACCGCCCGCCCGTACCCGCCGCCAGACCCGTAAGGCGTCCGCGTTTTCTGCCGGTACGAATAACTCGCCACATAATCCGGATCCGGCTCATACCTTCGCGATTCGCCCGGCTCGGCCTGGGATCCCAAAGCCGCCTCAATAAAATCCCCCGGAATTTCCGCCAAAAATCGCGACGGCAGGGAAGCCCGCAACCGTTCTTCTCCGTAGCTGCGCCGGTACACCGCCCGCGAAAGCACCAGCACCTGTTTCGCCCGCGTCATCCCCACGTAAAACAATCGCCGCTCTTCTTCCACCTCAGCATTCCCGCTGTTCAATGAACGGCTGTGTGGTAACACGCCTTCTTCCAGCCCCGCCAAAAATACCGAATCAAACTCCAAGCCCTTCGCGCTATGCAAAGTCATCAACGAAACCGGAATCGTGTCGTCGTACTGATCCGAATCGCTGGCCAGCGCCGCCGCGTCCAGCACGTCCTCGAGTGTTTGGCCCTGCTCCGTCGCTTCCGCCATCGCATTGGCCAGTTCGCGCAGGTTCTCCCCGCGCGAAGTGTGTTCCAGATTGTCTTGCTGCTCGACCCAGTCGAGATACCCGGTCCGCGCTAGCACGCGTTCGATCAACTGTGCCGGCGCCAGCTCTACACATTCCCTTTGCAACTCTTCGATCAATTTCGCAAACGACCGCAGCGCCCCGCTGAATTTCTTCCCAGTCAGAAATTCGCTCGACCGAATCACTTCCCACAACGATTGCGAATTTTCCCGCGCCCGCGCCTCCAGCGCCGCCACCGTCACCGCGCCAATTCCGCGCGGCGGCACATTCAGCACCCGCAGCAGCGCGACATCGTCCTCGGGATGAAATATCAGCCGCACGTAGGCCAGCGCGTTTCTTACTTCCGCGCGCTCATAAAAACTGAACCCGCCCACCACCCGGTAGCGAATATTCAGCCGCCGCAACACTTCTTCGAACGAACGCGACTGCGCCCCGGTGCGGTAGAGCACCGCCAGCCGTGCGTCCGGATCGTTCCGCACCTGCGCCGAAATCTGCGCGCCAATGTATTCCGCTTCCGCCGGCACGTCCGGCGCCTCGTAATAACGCAGCCGGTTGCCTTCGCCTAGCGTCGCCTGCAGCGTCTTCCCCAGGCGCCCCGAATTGTTTTTCACCACCGCCGCCGCGGCATCCAGAATGATCTGCGTCGACCGGTAATTTTCTTCCAGCCGAATCACTTTGGCGTCCGGAAAATCCTCGGTAAAGCGTTTCAAATTTCCCGCCCGCGCCCCGCGCCAGGAGTAAATCGACTGATCCTCATCGCCGACGATACAAATGTTCCGCCGCTCCCCGCCCAGCATTCGGATCAAATCTTCCTGCGAGCGGTTGGTATCCTGAAATTCGTCCACCATGATGTAGTGAAATCGCGAATTCCACCGCGCCCGAACCTCCGGACTGTCGCGCAGCAAATCCACCGCCTTCAACAGCAGATCGTCAAAGTCCAGCGCCGCGGCCTTGCGCAGAATGTCCGCATACGCGCGAAAAAGTTTCGCCACGTCCTTGCGCTCTTCGTCGCGCATCTCCGCTGCGTTCGCCGCCATGTCGTCTGGCGTGATGCCGTGATTCTTGGCGTGGCTGATCTGCGCCCGCACCGCGCGCGGCGGATAATCTTCGGCCGACAAATCCAGCGCCGCCAGCGCCCGCTTGATCGCCGCGTTCTGGTCATCGTCATCGTAAATCGCGAAATCGCGCGGCAACCCCAGATGGCTCGCCTCGCGCCGCAGCAGCCGCGCACAGAACGAATGAAACGTGGACACCCACACGTCCGCCGCGTCGCGCCCGCTGGCCCGCAGCAGTTCGCTGATGCGCTCCTTCATCACGCCCGCAGCTTTATTCGTGAACGTAACCGCCAGAATGGCGAAGCTCGGCACCCCGAGTTCAATCAGGTGCGCCACCCGGTAGGTGATAACCCGCGTTTTGCCCGTGCCCGCGCCGGCCAGCACCAGTAGCGGCCCTTCCGTGGTGAGCACAGCTTCGCGCTGGGCTTCATTCAATTTGTCGAGGAGCGCCATGGATGGTTGAGGGAGTCTTCGGACGAAAAAATTCCAGAACAAATTCTAACCGACCTGTCGCGATTCAGCAATTTTGCCGCCGCGCGCGAATTTGCCGCGCCCGCGAGCCGCCCCGCAAACTCTGTTACAATCGTTCGATTTTCCTGGAGAATTATTCTCGCCAGTGGACCGCAAAAAAATATTCGCGTGGCTGCAGGGCCTGGTTCTCGCCTTTGGCGGCGGCGGCCTCTTCGTCGTCACCTTTTTCGACTCGTCCATCCTTTCCTTTCCATTTTTCCCGGACGCGATGCTGATCCAGCTTTGCGTTGCGAACCCCGCGCGCATGCCCTACTACGCGACTATGGCTGCGCTCGGCTCGCTGTGCGGCTGCGTCGTGCTCTACAGCCTCGCCAAAAAAGGTGGCGAAGCTTTCTTTCATAAGCACGCTCGCGGCAAAGCCGAAACCATCAAGGAGTGGGTCGAGAAAAACGCTTTCCTTAGCGCTTTTCTTCCCGCCGTTCTTCCCCCGCCCATTCCGTTCAAGCCCTTCATTCTCGCCGAAGGCGTTTTCCAGGCTCCCTGGCGCACCTTCGTCCTCGCGATTCTCCTCGGCCGGGGATTGCGTTACGGTGCGGAGGGAGTTCTCGCGGTTCGCTACGGCGATTCCGTGCTCGCGTTTCTGAAAGTGCACGGCATTGCTTTCGGGTTGGGCGTGCTGCTGGCGGTCGTGGTTCTCTACGTAATAATCCATTTCTTGATGCACCAGCCGGTCGCGAAATCCTGAGGCGCTTACCGCACCAACCTGTTTTGAATCACGCCGTCGACTATCGCGCCCGAGCGACGCTCGCGAAACGCAGTTGCTGCGCCGCGATCCTCGAGTCACTATCGACTCGCGTATCCAACACGGTGTTCTCGATCGATTTGTCGCCGGCGGGAAAACGCAAATCGCGAATCGTAACCTCCGGCCCCGTGTCTTGCGGCTCAATCGCCGCCAGCGGAAACCGGGCGTAGTTCAAAAACAATTTCCCGTCCGCCGTATTTTGTGCCGCCGCGATCGCTGCCGATTCCTCCGGCTTGTAGTGCGGCACCGCCTGTTCCGGATCGAACGCAGCCCCCGGCAAAAGTGAAATGTTCAATTCGTAGATCGCCGCTGAAGTTGAAACGAGTCCTCGCCAGGCAAACGGGTTCGACGATGCCGCGAACGCGCCGACATTTTGCGGCGCCTCGCCACGGTAATCTCGCGATCGCAGCAGCTCCGTCGCCCGCGAATGTAAAATCATGCGCCCGCCGGCGTACAGCACAACCATCACCAGCACTACGCGCGCCGCAGTTACCCCGAACGCACCACGCTTGCGTTCCCCAATTTCTTCGCTGACCAGGCGCCCGAGGTAGGGAATTGCCAGTCCCGCGCCGAGCACCACCAAAATCCAAAAATCGAAAGGCGGCAGCAAATCCCATGCTTGCCAGCTTTGACGAAACGGCCAGAAGAGTCGAACGCCGATTCCATCGCCGAGATCCAGAAGAATATGCGCCGCCGCACCAACGAGGCACACCACCAGCGCGCTCGAAATCCTGAATTCGCTGGAATTCGCCTCAGCCGTTTTGTCGCGCCTCGACCGATCGATTAGGAAATAAATTCCCGCAATGCAGCAGCACATCACCAGTGCCCCAACCACTGAATGTAAAACCGTGCGATGGAATTTCAGAAATGACGCCGGACCGGCAAAATAGCTGACGAAATCCAATTCCGCCGCGACGCCCGCGGTAACCAGCATCACCAATCCGTAGCGTGGCAGGAACTTACGCGCCGCCCGCCCCAGCACGCAGGACAGAAGTAAATAGGTCACAAGTTGCATCGGGAAAGGGAACCGCTACGTCGAAGCAGCGACGTGCAGCGCCGCTGGCGTCACCAGCGACAGCGCGTCCGGCACAATCCGGAATTTCAGCGGCAACGGGCCCACCGGCTCGCCGTCCACCTGCGCAAACACCGGATCCGTTCCGGCTGATTCGCACAGAACTTCCGTGTCCTTCCACATCTTGATTCCTTGCATCCCGCGAATTTTTCCCAGCCACAGGGCTGGCAGGCACGCGAGATATTGCAGCCGGCTGCGCGTCGAATTCGTCAGAAATTCGAACGAATCCTCGAACAAAGTCGCGTTCGTCGTAATTTTAAATGGGCCGCCGTAATTCGCCGTCCGCCCCACCACAATGATCGACGCCAAATGATCCGTGCCATTCGAACGCACCCGCATCTCCGGAAAATTGTAGCTGAACAATTGCTTCATGCCTTCCAGCCAGTACGCCGCCACGCCGACTTTTTTCTTCAGCGCGCCATCGACGCCATTCACGATCGCCCCGTCCGGTCCCGCGCCCCCGCAACTCAAAAAATAACGTCCGCCCTCCGGCATCGCTTCGGTGTAGCCATTTCCGTTCGCGCCCGCAAAAGTCGCCACTCCCAGTGCGATGCGCCGGACGATGCCCTCCGGAATCAATCGCGCGGCTCGCGGAATATCCCAGGGAATCCCGAGTTCCTTCGCCAGAATATTTGCGGTGCCCGCCGGCAACAGCGCCATCGGTACCTGGCTTCCCGCCAGGCCATTGATAATTTCGTTGATGGTGCCGTCGCCGCCG
>PMHK01000030.1 GCA_003156635.1 Acidobacteriota bacterium
GACTGGCTGCAGCGGATGAAGCAGACGCGCAGCGCGATTGAAAGATTTTGGCGAGTGGTGCTGGTGAGCGCGCTGGATGAAGAATTGGCGCAGACCGACGCGCGGTATGGGATCGAAGTTTTCTGGAAGGCGTTTCTGGGGAGCAGGACCGGATACCAGGTGGGCATTCCGCTGGTGCCGTTGGCGGATTTGTACGACGGCTGCCGGGACGCGGTGGTGCGCAAGGGCGGAGAAGTTCGGATGCGCGGGAATGTGCGCGAGATCCGGGTGAGCGGTGGCCGGTTCGCGGGCGCAGCGCTGGCGGATGGGACGGAGATCGCGGCGGACGGTTGTATTTGTGCGGTGCCGCAGAATGAACTGCTGGAATTGCTGCCCGCGGAATTTGGCGCGGCGGGCGGGCCGCTGGAAGGCGTGCGGCACATCAAGACCTCGCCGATTACCGGCGTGCATTTGTGGTACGACCGCAAAGTGATGAGTGAACCGTTTTTGACGCTGCTCGATCACACCACGCAGTGGGTCTTCAACAAATCGGAATTGTCCGAAGCGAAGAGCGCGGGCGGCGCCGGGGCGGCGGAGGACGCGGGGCAATATCTGCAGCTGGTGATCAGCGCTTCGTACGAGCTGGTGCCGAAGTCGCGGCAGGAAATTATTGATTTGTGTGTACGCGAGATGGCGGACGTGTTGCCGGCGACGCGCGATGCGAAATTGGTGAAGGCTACGGTGGTGAAGGAAGTGAACGCCACGTTTTCTCCACAGATTGGAGTGGACCGCTACCGTCCGGGGCAGCAAAGCCCGATCAAGAATCTGGTGCTGGCGGGGGATTGGACGCGGACGGGCTGGCCGTCGACGATGGAAGGAGCGGTGCGCAGCGGATATTTGGCGGCGGAAGCGCTGCTCGCCGAATTCGGCGAGGCGCGTCAATTCTTACAACCGGATTTGGCGTTTGAAGGATTGTGCAAATTCTGGGCGAGGCGGAACAACGGCAAGCGTTGAGCAGCGCGGCGTTTCGCGCTGGCGGTTGAGCGCCGAGGCCGGTGGCCGGTGCCAGAACGGGGTCATTGATGGTCAGGGGTGATGGTTCCTAATCGCATGGGTCGCCCGAAAATGGGTATTGCTATTTCGACGGGAGAGGTATTCTATAGGGAAGACGGCGCCCGATGTTTCGGGCACCGTATCCGTAACGCGCTAGCCGATTTCCTTCCCGTCGAATTAACCGAACTCGGCGAGTGTGTTTTGAACTTGCGGTCCGCCAAGGACCGCGGTGATTTCCGCCTGGAAAGAATCAATACGACGCGTATCGAGCTGAGCCATCGTTTGCGACGATTCCGCACGCCGAAGAACGTCCGAGAGAACTGGATGCACGCGAGTTGTGCCTGAGCCAATCTTAAAATTGGTACGTGCGCTGAGTTTCTGCGCGGATTTTTTGGTTAGGGCGCAGAAACGGCGAGGTTCGGCGAGAGTTTTTTGTTGTAGGAGGCTTCATGGATAGAAAGTACCGGCAGCGCGGTTATAGCGACCGCGATGCGCAGGAAAAAAAACGGGACCGGGCTGACCGCCCGGACCGGCCGGATCGCCCGACGGGCGAGCCGCGGCCGAAGCAGGACGCGATGGGTCCGCGAACGCCGCGCATGGTGGGAACGGTGATGCGCGGGCGCTGCGCGAGTTGCGGCAGCGTGTTGATGGCGGGGTTCGATCCGAATGGCGAATGTCCGCGATGCAAGACGCCTTTGCATTGCTGCAAACAGTGCGCGAATTTCGACACCGGCCGGCAATTTGAATGTACCCAGCCGATTCTAGTGCGCATCGCGAAGAAGGATGCGCAGAACGATTGCCCATTCTACGAATTTCGCATGACGGTGGAAAAAGATACTTCGCCGGTGCAATATGCCGCGGCGGTGCCGGCGGCGATCAATCCCGGGCGTCCGAACGACGCACGAAAGGCCTTCGAAGACCTCTTCAAGAAGTAAGTTCCTTCCTCGACGACTGATCTGGAAATTCCATTTGGAATCCTGGTGCGGTGTCTTTGTGCGCGTGCGTTTGCGTTATGCAAAGCGCGAGGGAGATGAGCGGCCATGACCTGAGTGAAGCTCAATGGATGAGATCCTTCGCTTCGCTCAGAATGACGACGCGGGCACGGCGCGGGTGAGTGTCCGGCGTGCGCGACTACTGCTTAGGAAGCAGCGGGAAAAGCGTGGGTTCTTTGGCGGGAGCGTCGGCGATGGATTCGAGTTGCGGGTAGTGGCTGCGCAGCGGTTCGGGGACTTTTACTTTTTGGCCGGAGAGCAGATTCATCAGCTCCAAGGCGTTGACGATTCCTTTGGCTTGAAAATGATTGTTGGTGACGACGAAAGTTTTGTCGGCGGTTTCGGCCACGTGCTCGATGCGTTTGGCCCAGGGTTCGAGTTCCGCCGCGGAGTAAAGATAGTTGTAGCGTTCGGAAGGCGGGGAATCGGGGTCGTCGCTGAACCAAGTGTCGTAACGGCGGCCGTGCAGGCGAACGTAGCCGATGGGCGAGGTGACGCGTTCGCTGGGGACGATGGAGCGGCCGATGACCGGCTGGTCGATATTGCAGAAACCGACGCGGCGCTGGTGCAGGAAATCGTAGAATTCTTTTTTGGCCCAGGAGGAGTGGCGCACTTCGACGACCAGCGGGTAATCGTGAAACTGGTCGAGCAGGACGGTGAGACGCTTCATGGTTTCGGGCGTGTGGTGAAACGAAAAAGGGAACTGCAGCAGCATGGCGCCAAGGCGCTGGGCGTTTTGCAGAATGTCGAAGCCGGCGCGGACCAGGGCCACGGCGGCGGCGGTGGTGGAGTCGTCGTGGGTAAAATTGCGCCAGAGTTTTGCGGTGAAAAGGAATTTCGGGTTAGCGGCGACACGCTCGATCCATTGTTCGGCGTGGGCCGGTTGCATCGGATGGTAGAAGGAGGTATTGATTTCGATGGTGTTGAAAAATTCGGCGAGGAAAGTGGCTTCGTGAAAACCTTTGGGGCGCGGCTCGGGATAAAGGATGCGTTTCCAATCGGGATAGGACCAGCCGGCGGGACCGATGTAAATTGGCTGGGAGCCGCTGGGCTTATTTGCGGATTTTTGGGGAGCTGACATTTATATATTCCAGCTGATTGAAAGCCTATGTCGGAGCCAGCCGAAGTGTCAAATCAGCTGTGCAAAATCGAATGACGGGCGGGAAGTTTGCGGTCTCCAAGCTGAACATACGTAACGCTTTGTACGATTTTTGCGGTCGTTCTTGCAACGGCGACGGCAGAGGTCTATGCTGAAATTGCCTCGATGCAAAGACCTCTTTCATTTCGAATCCAATGTTTCCCAGGGTGCAAAAATGAAAATTACGTACAGTCACATCGAATTGGAATATCGGATAACCATTGAGCATGAAACCGAACGCCACGCTGACAAATTAAACCGGTTATTGAAACACTACGCGGTGGATCTGGTGCACCTGCACGGTTCCCTCGAAAAGACTCCGCACAAACCCGAATTTCAGTATGCCTTGAACTTGACGCTGCCCACCGGAACGCTGCACGCGACAGCGTCGGGCACGCTGCCGCTGGGCGCCACCAAGGGGGCGTTCGCGGAACTGGAAAAGCAAGTGAAGAAGCACCAGCAGAAGTTGCGCAAGGATTATGTGTGGAAGCGGAAGCGCGCGCTGCCGACGGTGCTGGAACCGAGCGACGCTACGTCGTCCGACTAGATCGGCCTCCAATAAAAACAGATTTGGATAAATATGGTGCTGGTGAAAATTTCGCCGGCGCCGGTGCGGGACTGTGCGCGGGGGGATTGGTGAGGCGATGAAAAAGAAGAAAACGGAAGATCAGGCGAAACCGGACTGCTTGTTCTGCGAAATCGCGGCGCACCGCGTGGCGGCGAAGATTATTTTCGAAGACGAGATCTCGGTGGCGTTTCTGGATCATCGGCCTTTGTTTCCGGGCCACGTGCTGCTGATTCCCAAGGAGCATTACCGGACGCTGACGGATTTGCCTGCTGAGCTGGTGGGGCCTTTCTTTTTGAATGCGCAGCATTTGACCGGGGCGGTGGCGTCGGCCATGAGGGCCGAGGGCAGTTTTGTGGCGATGAATAATGTCGTGAGCCAGAGCGTGCCGCATTTGCATGTGCATATTGTGCCGCGAACCAAGGGAGACGGATTGCGAGGATTTTTCTGGCCGCGGATGAAGCCGGGCGAGGATGAGTTGGTGGCGGTGCATGAATCGCTGGCGCGCCGGTCGAAGAGATGAGGATGGTTCTGGGAAAGGCGACGGCAGGGATTGGTGGCGCGGACGGCGCCGGAGAGAGTGGGTCGTAAAAAGCAGATCCCTCGCTGCGCTTCGGGAT
>PMHK01000125.1 GCA_003156635.1 Acidobacteriota bacterium
TTCGGCTCCGGCATCTGCTCGTACAGCTGCTTGATCACTGGGGCCATCTTTACCGACACCCGCCCGGCGATAATCATCAAATCCGACTGCCGCGGCGACCCGCGAAAAACTTCCGCGCCAAAACGCGCAATGTCGTATCGCGACGACGCCATCGACATCATTTCAATTGCGCAACACGCCAGTCCAAACGACATGGGCCAGATCGAACTCCGCCGCGCCCAGTTCACCACCTTGTCCAGCGACGCAAACAGAATTCCCTCGTCCTTCAGAAAATTTGCGTCCTGTCCCGGCGCTTCCAGCGTGACGCCCTTGCCCAGTTCGACGGCCATGGCCTATGTCGCTCCGTTCTTGCTCAGGTCAAAGCTGCAGACTTCAACCTACTGTGTTCATTCTGCCTAAGTGTAATCGGCTTTGCAACGCGACAGATTAGCCGCGTTACGTTTTACTGGGGTTTTTCGTTGGCCGCCGACTGTTGCGGCAGCTCTTCGGAGCGCTTCCAGTTCTGGTCCGGGTCGTAGGCTTTCAGCGCTTTGGCTTTCTGCACGGTCTGTTTACCAAAATCCCGTTCGTAGACCGTGCCATCCTGCGCGACGATGAAGGTCATCACGCCGGAATCGCGGTACACCGCCGGGTAAGCCACAAAGGCGAAACCTTTGGTCATTTTTCCGTCGGCGACGTAGCTCATCGCTCCGCCCGATGCTTGTTTCCCCTGACGGTCGAGCAGCCGGAAATAATATCCGCGGAAAGGATCCGCGCCGGAATCCATGGTCAGCCCGCCCAGGCTGCCGGCATTGGCCACCAGCGGGCCGATCGGGCTCTGGTTCGCAGTTTTGTTCGCGNNTGTTCGCGGGCCAGTACAAGCCGTTCTGCTTGCCATCGTCGCTTACAAATTTCGCTGCGTATTCGTTATTTTTGCTAAAAAGTTCCTTCTGCGCGGCGACTAGTTCTTCGCAAACGCGAATCGCTGACAGTTCGTTCTTGCCGATGCGCCGGAACAGAATCTCCTTCTTGGCGGCATCAGTGTCGAAATACCACTTGCCCGCGCGGTTCACCAGCGGAATGGGCGTCGGCCAGTTTTCCGCGCCAATGTACAGCGTAGTGGTCGCGTCCGGCTCTTCCACCAGCCGGTGCATCGCCTGGAATTTCTCCACGAAGTTGGCGCGCATCGCATCGTCTTCTTTGGGGTCGCCCGACTCGACAATGCTCTTGCCGTCTTTACCCAGAACTTCGAGCATCGCCGTCTGATCGTTCTTCTGCGCCGCGGCGAAGAGCGCGTTGCTGGCCTCTTCGGGTGAGGCGTAGGTCTTCTGACCCGGCCCCTGCGCCAACGCCGCGGTTGAAAACGCTACCGTAACCGCCAACGCGGAGCCGGCCAGCCTCAGGAGTTTTTTTCCGCTGAATAATTCCAATTTCTTTTCCGATGCGCGCATGAATTTTTTCTCCGTTCGACTCGTTCTCGTCGGGCCTACGAATGGTTAGAAGTTAACAATGCGATTACCGTCCGCGGCCGCCACCACCGTGCGATCCACCACCGCCGCCGAAACCGCCGCCGCGCGATCCGCCGCCACCGCCAAAGCTCTGGCTGCCGCGTGACGAAAAACTCCGGCTGTCGCCGCCATGGTTGTAGCCGCTGAACGCGCCGGACCGCACATTGCTCTCGCTATGCGCCGCGCCGTATCCTCGAGCCGCTTGATCGTTCCCGTTAAACGGGCGAGGGCTGGCCCCTGGATGGTTGTAGACGTTCCCGCCATGTTGTTCGCCCGCGCCGTTGTGGCCCAGCGTGTTGGTGTGATTGTCGCCGTTAACCCCGCGGTTCACGTTGTTGGTGACGCCGCGGTAGCCGCCGTTGCGGTAATAATTGTTGCGGTTGTAAAACGTGTTGCTGTGCGAGTAGTAGGTGCTGTGGTTGTAGACGACCGTGCGCCCGCCCCAGTTCGTGCCCCAGTGATTCCAGCCCCAGCCGTAGCCGCCATAGAAACCGATTCCGAAGCCAATCCCGCCCCAATAGAGGCTCGGACCGCCCCACCAGATTCCGGGATAATTGTACCAATACGGCCAAGGGGAAACGGGATAGCCGTAAACCAGCCACGGATTGTAAGCCGGAACGTAAACTACCTGCGGGTTCGCGGGTTGAATGACGATATCCGATCCCTGGCTCTGCACCGTCTGCTGGTCGGTCGATTTCAGGTTGCCCGCGCTCTGCGCTTTCTGGCGCATGAATTGAACGGCGTCCATCACGTCCTGCTGCTGGTTGTAATAGGCGTCGCCCAGGGAAGAAGTCCACGACAAATTCTTGTCCATGTTGCCCAGCACGGTCGGAAATGCGGTGAGCGCTTTCACGCTGGGATCCCAGCTCATCTGGTCCACGGCCTGCGCCAGCGCGTCGCCCTTCAATGTGGAATTATTCTGTAGCCAGCGGTCCGCCTCCACGATCTGCGCGGGAAAGGTCGAAGCCGCTAAAACCTGCGCGACCAGCGAATCCGGATACAGCGCGATCGGCGCCACCAGTTGCTGCAACTGCGCCGGGGTCTGCGTGGTATAGGCGGGCGCGGTGCTCTGCTGGCCGGACGATTGGCCGGTCTGGCCCGGCGGCACGCCCTGCGGATCCGGCGAGGCTTGGTCTTGAAACGCGTTCGCGTTTTGCGCCGACCCTGCGAACGTCAGTCCGGCGGCCAGCACGAAAGCCAAGGCTTTTCGCACCGTCCCCGTGGCCATCCATCTCGATCCGCGCAAAAAAATATTGGTCTTCATTTTTTTCTCCGGGGCCTTCAGCGAAGAAGGCCTCCTCTCCATTTGACGCTACAACTGCATCGGCGGGTGCAAATTATCGGGTAAGTCTATGGCCCGCTTCTTATTAAGCCACCCGCATAGTAGAACTAATCGTCCGCACCGACAAATGAATCTTCACCGTATTCAACCCTGCTTGGGTCGAAAGGTTTCGCTGTGTAGCGGAAGCGTCCTAGGCGCTCAAATTCGCGGTGGACCGAAACTTCGGAGCCTTGCGCACTTTGGTCGCTTGCTCGAAGTTGTAAGCGAGCGCAATCAAAGTCGGCTCGCTCCACGCCCGCCCGAAAAACGAAATTCCCACCGGCAAGCCGAAAACGTATCCCATCGGGACGCTCACGCTGGGATAGCACGCCACGGCAGCCGCGCTGGAAGTTTGGCCCGCGGCATTGTCGCCGTTCACCAAGTCAGTGACCCAGGCCGGCCCGCCCGTCGGGCCAATCAACGCATCCAGCTGAAACTTATCCATCGTCGCGTCAATCCCCTCTTGCCGCGCCAGCCGCAAATTATTGTTGAGCGCGTCGAGATAATCCTGCGTCTTCAAGTCGCCCTTGGCCTCCGCCTTGATAAACATGTCCTGCCCGAAATACGGCATTTCCTTCAACGCGTTCTTCTCGTTGAATTCGATCACTTCTTTCAGCGTATGCACCGGAGCGCCGGGGCCGAGCCGGGCCAGGTAGGCATTTAGGTCGGCCTTCAACTCATACAACAACACTTTGGTTTCGTTGTCGCCGGTTTTCGCGGTGGTGGCGATGTCCGCCGGATCCACAATCACCGCGCCATTCTTTTTCAGCACGTCGATGGCGCGTTCCATCAGCGCATCCACCGCCTCGCTAAACCCAAAATATTTCCGCACCACCCCGATCCGCGCGCCGGGCTTGTTTGGCTGCAAGTAGTAGGCATAGTCGGCGTAGGATTTCTCCACGCTCGCCGCCATCGCCGCATCGTCCGGGTCCACGCCGGTCATCGCTCCCAGCAAAATTGCCGCGTCGCGCACCGTGCGGCACATCGGTCCGGCGCTATCCTGCGTGTGCGAGATGGGAATGATTCCGCTGCGGCTAATCAGTCCCACTGTGGGCTTAATTCCCACCAAACCATTCGACGACGAAGGACACACAATCGACCCGTCCGTCTCGGTCCCCACACCCAACGCCGCGAGGTTCGCCGCAATCCCCGCGCCGGTGCCGGAACTCGATCCGCAGGGATTGCGATCGAGCGCAAAAGGATTCTTGGTCAATCCGCCACGTCCGCTCCAGCCGCTGGTCGCGTGGCTCGACCGAATATTGGCCCACTCGCTGGGATTGGTTTTGCCCAGAATCACCGCGCCCGCTTCGCGCAACTTTTGCACAACGAAAGAATCCTTCGGCGGTTTCGCGCCGACCAGCGCCAGCGACCCCGCCGTCGTCATCATCCGGTCCGCCGTGTCAATGTTGTCCTTAATCAACACTGGTATTCCATGCAGCGGCCCGCGCGGACCCTTGGCCTTGCGCTCCTTGTCGAGCGCCTCCGCAATCGCCAGCGCATCCGGATTCGTTTCGATCACACTGCGGATTTCCGGCCCGTGCGCATCGATGGCGTCAATGCGCGCCAGATATTTCTCCGCGATCGACCGCGCCGTGTGTTTCCCGGACTTCATGCCGTCCTGCAGCTCGGCAATCGTCACTTCGTCAAATTCAAAAGCCTTCACTTCATCGCGCCCACCCGGCGCGAAGGGATTCGGGCCGCCGCCGGAATCTGCGCCGGCGCCGCTTCCGCCAACCAAGGCGCCCTCGCGCGCGTTCTCGCGCACCTCGATTCGCGACGTCCGCATCATCGCCCCAGACCCCGGCGCAAACGCCGCAGCCGCCCCGGCCAGCGCGCCAGCCTGCAAAAATTTCCGTCGGTTGGTTTTCTCTTCACTCTTCCCGTTGTTGGTTTTCTTCACGATGGTCCGCCCAGATTGGAATTGTTCCGCGAGAATGGTACGCCACATCAGGCATCCCGGTCCGCGATTTTGTCGGCAGCGGCGTTTTTGGCTCATCGGAACCGTGGCGGCGATTTCTTACTATCTACTCGGATTAATTTTCGGAACTCGAAAGGTCGAGGATTCGATCGAACGAGTTTGGAGGATCTTTTTCAGTAGTCGAAAGCACGAAGACTAACTTCACTTCACCGTGATCGTCAGTTGCTGATTCGCGGTCTTGCCCTTCCCATCGTCGATGGTCAGCGTATAAGTCGTGGTTTTCTTGGGCTTAACTTGCAGGCAGCGATTTGCGGAGGGCCACACGTTTCCTTCCGGCGGGTCCAGCGTCACATTCTTCGCGTTCGAAACGCCGTAGCACATATCCACGGTGTCTCCTCGGTGAACCAATCCCGGCGAAGCGTAAAACGCGATGATCTTGAAATCGCTACCGCCCAGTTCTTCCACGGCCGCCGCATCCGATTCCCGCTGCTGCGCCGTCTTCGCCGCCTGCTGCTTGTACGCCAAATCCGCGTCCTGCGTCTTGCGCGACCACATGGTATAGCCCACAAACGCCAGCACGATCAGCACCACGCCGCCAAATCCCATCCACAGATTCCGCAATGCGTTCGGCTTCTTCACTTCCGGCTGTTCATTCATCGCTGAGTCTCCTGCATCTCCGAATCAGGCAACCTTCAATACAATTTTCCCAAATTGCTCGCTCTGCTCCAGCCGGCGATGCGCCTCCGCGCATTTCTCCAGCGGCAGCGCCACATCGATCACCGGCTTTAGCAAACCGCGCTTCAGAAATTCCACCGCCGCCAGCAAATCCGCCTTCGAACCCATGAACGACCCCAGCAGCGAAATTTGCCGCGTAAACAAATACCGTATATCGATCGCGCCGTTATATCCGGTCGTCGCGCCGCAAGTGACCAGCCGCCCGCCAGGCACCAGGCTGCGAATACTCTCGTTCCAGGTCGCTTCACCGACATGTTCGAACACCACATCCACGCCGCGCCGCCCGGTCAGCCGCTTCACTTCCGTCGCAATTTTCTCCGTCGAATGATTGATCACTTCATCCGCGCCCAGTTCCCGCGCCCGCGCCAGTTTCGCGTCCGACCCCGCCGTGGCAATCACCCACGCGCCCGAAGCCTTCGCNNCGACACCAGCGGAAACGCCGCCGCCGCTTCGAAACTCACGCCTTCGGGAATCGGCACGCAATTCACCGCCGGCGCCTTCACATATTCCGCGCACCCACCGTCCACCATTTCGCCGAAAATCCGGTATGACTTGCACAGATTATCGTCGCCCGTCAGGCACTTCTCGCAAGCTCCGCAGGAAATCCCGGGCTGCAGCATCACCCGGTCGCCAACCTTCACATTCGTCACGCCGTCGCCCACCCGCGCGACTTCGCCCGCAATGTCGCTACCCGGAATATGCGGCAGCGGAATCTTCAGCGACGGAATTCCCCGCCGCAGCCACAGATCCAAATGATTCAGCGCGCAGGCCCGCACCCGCACCAGAACTTCGCCAACACCAATCACTGGCTCGGGAACATCGGTGTATCGCAAAACTTCCGGCCCGCCGTGTTCCGCATAAACAATCGCCTTCATCGCTCGCCGTCTCCCCCAACTCAAAACGCCTGGACTGGGCCAACTCCGACCGCCAAAGTTACATCAGATTCCGAAGTTCGCTCAATCGCGCCTGGAAATGTCTCAGAAAGTCTCGCCTGCACGCTCAACTATGTTCCCTTTCGAACATCTCCGCCGCGTCGGCCTCGTTAAGATTCGTTGTCACCTATAATTTTGCTGGCGCAAGGGCGGCTCACTCGTCTACTCTTCCCTTGCCCGCCCGGAGACCCCGAATGTCCGTCACGGATCGAATGCCGGCCTGGCTCGATACAAAGACGGCAACCGCCGCCGGAGTTACCGCTTTGGTTTTGTTCGCGGTCAGTTACGCCGCCGACGCGGTCCTTTATCTCCTGAATATTCCCGCAGCCGCAACCATCGCGAACAACATCGTAATCGCCATTTTAGGCGCAGCTATCGTCCTGATCTTTCTGCGCGCCCGCCACGAACGCGAAGTCATGGAGCGCGCCAGGGAACGCGCAATCATCATCGCCGAAATGAATCATCACATCCGCAACGCCATGACCCCGCTGGTGGTCGGCGTGTCTTCCGACGACCTCGGCGAGCGCCTGCGCACCCTCGACCAAGCCACCGACCGCGTCGATCACGTGCTGACCGAGCTGCTGCCCACCGCCGGCTCCGCCGCCAAACCGCGTTTCTTCCAGGAACCCGTGGCAGCGTCGCTTGCTCCTGTGGCTCGCGCGCGCGCCGCCGGATCTTCCAAGAACTAAACGAAATTCAAAAGATCGACGGCGTTCCGCTAAGGGTTCCGGGTGCAACTGCTTGGCTTTGGATACTAGCGCAGGAGCCCGACAATCCATGTCGCGGCAAACAACGCAACGTTTGAAAAGGCAGGGTGCCTTTTCTGGAAGACGGCGAACATGACAGAAGTCCCGCCAAGCAAATGCTTCAATCCTGCGGGGTGGGCCGGTGATTTGGAAATCGAGTGTGGCTGAGCTAATTGCACGGCCCGCAATAAACCCAGAGATGCCTGCTAAAACCGGAGCGAAAGACGATTAGAGAGATGACTTGGTTTCGTTGCTCATCAAGTTGCTTCAACCATATTCGCTGGCCGCCCAGTTTGCCCNNCACGATCCTCAGGCGTGGGCCGCAGCTTCCTGCGCAATCTGCTGCATCATCGCCAACTGATCCCAATTATCCCAACCCTCGACGATCTTCCCGTTCTCGATGCGCGCAATCGTGATGCCGGTGATATGCACGGTCTTATGGCTGGCCGGAACGCCTAGGTGATCGCCGGTGTGGGTCATCACCGAAGACCAGCGCACCACCACCCTGTCGCCCGAGCCAAACGCGTCTTCGACTGTCAATTTCTGGTTCGGGAATGCGCCATGAATACGTTCGTAGAGCTTCACGAAATCCGCCGGCTTGCGAATCTCGACGCCCGGCAAATCCTGCCCCCAGCCGTGAATATCCTCCGCCAGCAAATCGTAAATCGTCTGCACCCGCCCCTCATTCCACACTTCCTGAAACCATCGCCGCATCAGCGCCACATTTTCTTCGACCGACATAAGTCACCTCCCCGCCGCCATCCGCCAAGGTTATACATCAATAGCACTGACCCTCGTAATCAATCTTTGCCGGCACGCCGTACCGCACTCTTAATCTGTCAGACCCGCATTTCTGGCAGCCCGGTGTACACGCGAGTCGCATGAAATTACTTTCCCTTTGTGCTAGCGTAGAAGCGGAGCTTGCTGATGCGCATCGCGCGCTGGCACCAAACGAAATCGACGTTGATCCGTGTCTCCATGCGGTCGTCCTCATGATCGACATATTGGAAGAAGTAGTGCGAATGAAGCGGGCGGGCGAGCGCGGCGCGCTGGCGACCATTGTCAACGCCAACGGCTCGATTCCCAGTTACGAAAGTTCGCGCATGCTGGTTCGCGATGACGGTTCGACCGTCGGCACCGTCGGTGGCGGGTGCGTCGAAGCCGATGTCTGGGCCGCCGCGAAAGAAGTCATCCTCAGCGAGCAGCCGCGCAAGATGGTTTTCAACTTAAATCACGAAGCCGAATTCGATGCGGGCCTGATCTGCGGCGGGACCCTGGAAATTTTCGTTGAGCCGGTCCTGCCCACTCCGATGCTCTACATTTTCGGGGCCGGACATGTTTCCACCGCGGTCGCCAACGTCGCCAGCCATGCCGGATTTAAAATCGGCGTCATCGACGACCGCGAAGCCTTTGCCAACGCCGAACGCTTCCCGATGGCGACTGAGCTGTACACCTCCTACGCCGACGCCTTCGAAAAGATCCAGCCCAACTCCTCAACGTATTTGCTGATTGTCACCCGCGGCCATGCCGGCGACATGCGCGTGCTCGATTGGGCCATCCGCACCGAGGCGCGCGGTTTCGTGCCGCGCTACATCGGCATGATGGGCAGCCAGCGCAAAGTGATCGCCGTGTACAAAGCGCTGGAGAAAGAAGGCCTGACCTTCGCCCAGCTCGATCGCGTGAACGCTCCAGTCGGCCTGGACATCGGCGCGCTCACTCCCGAAGAAATCGCCATCAGCATCACCGCCGAACTGATCGCCGTCCGCCGCAATTCCTCGAACCAAAACAATAAATCCATAAAACTTTCCGAAATCGCTTTCCTCCAGCGAGACTAGCGCGTGAAAAAACTCGCCGCCGCCATTCTTGCCGCCGGAGAGTCGCGGCGCATGGGCCGGCCCAAAGCGCTGGTGCCGTTCGAAGGCCTGACCTTCGTCGAACATCTGCTCCAGGCCACGAACCATCCGCGCGTGGGCATCGTTCGCGTCGTACTCGGCGCGAACGCCGAAAGTATTCAGGCCGAACTAAAGTTGGATCAGGAAACGGTCGTGGTGAATCAGGATTGGCAACAGGGCCAGCTTTCCTCCATTCAATCCGCAATTCGCAGCCTGCCTGCCGACGAAACCGCGGGGCTGCTGCTCTGCCCCGTCGATCATCCACTGATTTCGTCGCAACTGGTGTCGCGGCTCATTGCTGAATTCGATTCCGACCGGAAATTGATCGTAGTGCCCACCCATCAGGGCCGCCGCGGTCATCCGGTGATTTTCCACGCCAGCCTGTACGCCGAACTTCTCGACGCATCCCCCAACGTAGGCGCGCGTCAGGTGGTCTGGGCCCACCCCGACGCGATTGCCGAAATCGAGACCGACGAATCCGGCGTGATCCTGAATCTGAATGATCCGGAAACGATGCGCAAAGCGCTAGGGCACCTGGGATGAAGAAGAAATGCGCCGACACCGATTCGAGGTGCGCTCGCGCTAGGCAGCCGGAGATTTGCGCAGCAGCGCCGCAATTCCGTCCACGCACAATTGCGCCGCATGAAACGACGCCGCCGGGAAACCGCCCAGCAAATCCGAAAGGGACAGCGCAGTGATGGCTCGGGCGTGCTCCACCGATTTTCCGGCCAGCATCCCGGTCAACACGGAACTCGCCGCAATCGCGGCGACGCATCCCTGGGTTTTGAACCGTACTTCTACGATTTGCGCGCCATTCATAATTGCGGACAGCCGCAATATGTCACCACAGACCGGATTGCTGACTTCCACTTGTGCGTTCGCGCCCGCCAGCTCCCCGGCATTACGCGGATTGCGGAAGTGCTCGAGGATAATTTCGTTAAACATCGCGAAGTTGGGCCGATTTTTTCCTCAGGTGACTATGAGCGCTGAATCGAGTATTTCATGTACTCACACGACGAGCGCGCATGTGTACTTTAGTTGATGCAAACATGGTCAAGCACGTTTCCAAATCCTTCGCTCCACGGTGTCAAAGTGATTGACACGAGACGCTTTGCGCTATAACTTATGCCAGTCCAGCCAGACGCTTTTTCGAACGGGCGCGAAAAAGCGGATCATATTTCGCTCACATGGAACGTTCAGGAGAGATAGCGATGCGACGATTTGGAATTATCTTCACCCTCGCGGTGGCATTCGCGTTAAGCGCGACTGCCAGTTTCGCACAGGATGGCAAGCTCAAGCTGAAAGTGACGCCTCCCCAGGGCTATTTGTTTGTGGATGGCAAGGCCATCCGTGAGGGCAGCCACTCGATTCCGCTGGCCGCCGGCAAGCACACCGTCGTGGTGGTGAACTACGGATACAAAATCTTCTCCCAGGACGTCACCATCACTGCCGGGAAATCGACGGATCTCGCGGTGGTCTTGCAGGCCTACGGCGATAAGGTCCCGGGACCCTATGGCCTGATCATGGTCGAATTCAAGCCGCAAGGAAAGGCGGCGGTTCTGCTGAACGGAAAGAAGGTGGACTACTTCGTCGGCAACGTCGACGAATTCAACCACGACTGGTGGTTTCACCAGAATTTGATCGTGCCTCCCGGAACGCACCAAGTCACCGTCATGCGCGACGACAAGGAATTGTACAGCGGCTCCGTAACCGTGGGTGCCAACGAGAAAGTCGTAATTCACGTCACCAAGAATGGCAGCGTCACCAAGTCGCCGTGGAAGCGCGGCGAAGAACTGGCCAAGAAGGGTCCGCTGCCCCGCTTTGAGGCGGGACTCGCATCCGCCCAGGTCGTGGTCGCGCCGCCCAAAATCAGTTCTTTCACCGCCAACCCGGCGGGAATTAATTGCGGGCAGACCAGCACTCT
>PMHK01000240.1 GCA_003156635.1 Acidobacteriota bacterium
CGCCATTTTCCGCCAGCTCGCGTTGCAGGCCGCGGTACGCGGAATTCAGTAGCGGCAACAGCAGCGCATCGGTGAAGACCACGCCGGCGGTATCGTTTACCAGAGCACGCGCCAGCGTCAGGGCGTCTTCCGCTTGCGCATACGCCGTGGTCAGAATGACAGGCATGATTCCTCCGGTGGAATTGGCGCCGTATGCTGAGCTGAACTAGGCTGCGCTGAACCGATCTGCGCCACATTGGCTGGGTGCGTGGATGGTCACCCGGCGCGAAAGCACGGCGCCGGCCGAGCCGCTGCGGTAGGATCAACTTGAAAATATTTTCAGGAGAAAACGGATGCCCGCAGCCGAGAAACGCCAGTACATCGCGACGCCGGGAAGTTTCGGCGACATGCCCTTCAGCAACGCCGTGGTCACCGGCAATACTCTCTACCTTTCCGGCCACCTGGGTTTCGAACCCGGCGCGATGAAAGTTCCCGACGATCCCGAGCGCGAAGCGCAACTACTGCTCGAAGGCATCCGCGACACCCTAACCCGCGCCAACTTCACCCTGCAGGATGTCGTCTCGCTGACCATCTACTGCACCGACGTCAGTTTGTTCGGCGCCTTTAACAAGGTCTATCGCACCTTTTTTCGCACGCCGTTCCCCGCCCGCGCCTTCATCGGCTCCGGTCCGCTGCTGATGGGCGCGCGTTTCGAAATTCAAGGTATCGCGGTGAAAGAGAATGCGTAATTAAAACCGGTGATCGCCGCGGACTGCAGCCGAACTCTCCGCTACGTCGTCCCCGGATCGATCGCCGGAATTTCTTTTTGCAGAAACGGCACCTTCGCCGCCGCCCAATCCACCAGGCTGTCGCCCGACAGCCCGAACATCGCCGCCGTAGCGTGCCCCGGCTCCAACGTAAAATTCGCCGCGATGCCCATTGAACTGATCGCATGCGTCGCCGCCGCCGGATGCGCCAGCCAATACGAAAACGCCGCAGCATTCACGAACAGCCGAATCACCAGCCCCAGCGCGTTGGTTCGCATCCATTCGATCCGCGTCTTCGTCCCCGACAAATGCGACTCCGCCGAAAGGCTCGCGCGTTTGATCACATGGAGTCCGTGCCCGCCAATAAATAAAGCCCATAAATGCGCGGATTCAGGGATTTGCATGGGCGTTGAGTCTCAACTAAGACGAGGGTCGAAGGCGATGCTGCGGTGTTGGTTGTGTCTTTGACTTTAGCTTCTCATTGTCATCCCGACAGAGACGCGGCGCATTTTGCCTCGTCGACGAGGGATCTCTCTTCGATGTGAGGTGCTTGGCACGGTTGCCGAGCACAGCGTGCTGGGCAACTTTCCCCGCCGTCCCTAATTCGGGTTCCCCACGCATACATACATAATCGTATCCGTCCCGCTCGACTGCGTCAGCGTCAACGTTGTCGCCGTAGTCTGCACCCGCACCGTCGCAATCGCCGACGTATCATTCGCGGTGCACACCGGCGCCGAAGTATAAGCCGTCGGAAAAGTCACCGTGGCACACTGTCACCGTGGCGCCCGCAATCGGGTGTCCCGTCGGCCCGAACACGATGTCGTCTTTTCTCGATCCCTGCGGGCTTGCTGGAACGCTCCAGCAGGCCAGCGCCGCGATCGAAAGTACGAGAGCGAATATTGCCCTTTTTATTATGTTCATCGCGCCATATTCCTTTTCACGCCCGTCCATCGTTTTCATTCCGTCCGCCGCGTCTCGAATTTATCTGCAACTTGCCGCATCGATTCTAAGTCTGTTGCCAGCCCATGGGGAACGCAAAGCCTAAACCCGATCGTGACGCGCTCCGGCGCAATCGCGCCTCTTCCCCTCCAGCCTCGGGCTGCTCCCGGAAGCGCTTGCCGGACGGTCGAATTCTTCGCCTCAAATAAGCACCAAAGTTACTTTCAAACGCGCCCCGCGCCGCGTCTCAAACTGCGACCGAATCGCTCGCGCCCGCCGAAAAACCGATAACCCATTATTGTTCAAATTGATAGAGGCAAGCGGACCGCTTATAACTACACCGGCCCGTGACGTTCCGTTTTGGCAGCCCGGTTGCATCATTCCCCTCGACGGTTTTCGCCGTGTCTTTCGCCCGTCGATAGCGCCTCAATCAGTTACTGGGAGCCTCAATGTCCGATTCCACCGCGCCTCTAATCCCCACCCGCCTCGGGACAATTTCCCGAATTCTCGCGATGGCTCTACTCGCCGCCGCCTTCGTGCTGCTGCCCAATATTGCGCGCGCCGATTCCACCGCCACCTACGACATCTCCGGTTCGCTCGCGTCCGGCGGCAGCTTCAGCGGCACCCTCGAGTTCGATCAATCCGGCTCCACCTTGCAGCTCATCGATACCTCGCTCACGGTCGATGGATTGTCGTTCTCCTGCAGCGGGGCCGTCTCCAACCTCTGCACCGTTTACGATCCCTTCGGGACCAGTTGGGTCAACATCCAGGGCTCCGGCGCTACCTTTGTTCTTGAATGGCTGGACGGAAACTTTAATATTTCGAACCCGCCTGCGTCATTCCCTTTCCTGAGCGGCTATTGCATGGGCTGCGGGGGAGACGGTCCGGACATGATCACGAGTGGGACCGCGACCAATGTCCCCGAGCCCGCGCAGTGGACTCTTCTAGCCCTCGGACTCGGCGCACTCGCGCTGTTTTCGCGCCGCCGCTCGAATTCGCTCAACAGCCTGGAATAATCCCCGGCACAATATTTCGATGGACGAAAGGGCGGGCTTTCGAGCCTGCTCTTTTTTTTGCCCGCGCTTAAGCCCGCGATTTCTTTTCGGCAGACTGCGCGCCATTCACGTTCAATCGCGCCGCCGCCGCGCCTGCGCCTAATCCATGCTTCGCCGCTTTCTCCTCGTCCAAGATCGCGCTGCAGTGCCGGCAGACCGCCACGCCAATCTTCACTTTTTCTCCGCACGCCGGGCAATCGCCCATGCGCATCGGCACGTAGGCCCATTCGCGCTCGACCCCCCGCCCCATTGTCGCGCGCCGGTGCAGATCGGAAATTTCGCGGAACGAGTGACCGCGCGCCCACATCGTGTCGCCTTCGGTAATCAATTTTTGGTAGAAGCCTTCGCGCCGCGCCGTCGCCAGTTCCCCGCTGCTCGGCCGTGCGCCCTCGCAGATAAAAATTCCGTGATCGTGCAGATCCTGCAGCAAATCTTCGGCAATCTGCCGCGCCGTAATCGTAAACGGAAACCGCCGGTTCTCCCCGAGATCCAGCGCGTCTCCGCGCGCCTTGATGATCAGCAACGCGAACGGCTCGCCCTTCGCGCATCCCGGTATGTGATACACCCCGTGCGTGCGCGAAATATACCAGTCCTGCTCCGAAGCATCGCTGCCGTCCCCGTTTTCCATTTTCCGCTTCTAGTATCCAGTCGGAATCGCCAGGTTATTGATGTACGACCCGCTGCGCGGCGACTCATTCCAGACCTGAAATCCGGTGACGAAATAAAAGATATACGCCGCCGACAATCCGCCGCTGGTGCCGTAAATCGGAAACACAGTTTGCCCGCCGACATCGTAAAAATCGATGTCCTGCATCACCGCGCGGCCCCAGTGCGANNTCCAGGAAATCCACGCGCGTCTGGTTCGCATTAATCGACGATTTAATCGGCACGCCGGCCATCGTCTTTTCGCCGGTGAAGAGCAAGTCGAGATCGCTCGCCCGTCCGCCCGCCCCTTCCTTGATGATTTGCGAAATCGTCACGCCCAGCTGCTCCCACTGATGCTCCTGCTCCAGCGCGGTGTAGGCAATCAACTTGGACACTTGGTTCGAGCCCAACGATTTCCGCACCTTGTTGATCGCCAGCCGCACCGCACCCGGCGTGATCGCCGAATTGTTTCCATTCACCGCCGGCGTCGCCAATTCCACCGGATACGTCGCCCGGTTCAGGTTCAGCCACGTGCCCGTCGTCGCGTTCGTCTGGTGATACAGAATTCCAAACAGCGACGTCGGCTGCGCGCCAGTCAGGCCGTCGTGCACCATCACGTCGTTCACGCTGGTGCCCGTCGGCAAAGAATCCACCTGCAGCAGCGAATTAAATGGGTCGACCAGCGCACGTTGGCCGAACCGCGGTTGGTGGTCAGCGTCGGGTCGTAAACCTGTACCGTCTGGTTGTAATAAAACAGTTGCGCACCGGGCGGCTTGGCCATCGTGAATTGCGCTGCGACCCCGCTCGGCAATCCGGTCGTGGCAATCGCTCCGATCGTTCCCAGCACGCCGTTCCCGTTGGTCTGCATCACCTTGTCGAGAAACGACCGGAACTGGGCCATCGCATTTTTCACTTCGCGTTTCGCCGTGTTCTCGATCGCCTTCTCCGGCGAATTCGACGCGTACTCCACCAGCTTGGTGATTTCCACTGCGTGCCGGAAAAATATGGGCGTCACTTGGGCCACGTCGTACACCGTTCCGGAACCGCGCCCCAAATCCCCGCCGTCCATATTGGCCAGGCCGGCTTTGCCTCCCGGTCGAATCTGCAGCGGCAGCCGCATGTTACGCGAGCTGACTCGTTCGACGTCCCCGCGTTGCTGAATCATGGTCAATAAAATGTCGTCGCGTTCATACAACAGCGGCAACTTGTCCCGAACTTTTTCCAGTTGCAGCGCAACTGATTGGGCATTCTGCATTTGTGTCATGTGCTGGATTTCTCCCTTGGAATGGATTTCGTCAGCGCCTGCGAACTTCAGCGCGTTTCTATCTGCCGCGGCGTTATGCGGCCTTGCTGTATTGCGGGGTGTCCTTCACGGACGCTTGCGGGAAATAAATTTATAAACGAGCGATCACATTTCGGCGACTGCACTCCGCCCTGTCCCGCCCACTGCTCCCCAGGCCAGTTGAGAGAATTTTCCGTATCTTGCATGATGGTGGCCGCACTACAAGCCAGCTCGCAGTTACCTCCGGCCCTTTTTACAGTGTGAAATGCAGCCGTCGTGACCGTTCCGCGAGCCCCTCCCTTGCGGTCTGGTGCTCCACAAACCGTCCAGCGGAGGAATTCACAATGCAATTATCGAAGTTGATTTTAGTCTTGGTGTTTTCAATCAGCGCTTCGGCTGCGCTTTCGAAGCCCGCCGCCGCTCAGTCCACCAATTGCACCGCGAGCCAGCAGGCCGCAGTGCAATGTTTTGTGGCCAATGCGGTCACCACCCACCTGACCAAGCCGCGCTACGGCATGACCCTCGCTCAATTCGAGGCCTACGGTGTCGCCGTGTCGGAGATTCTCCGCACGGATCATACCTATCTGGTCCTGGTCGGTACCTCCAGCGCCATTGCCGATGCCCTGCCGCCCACCAACGCCAATGGCTCCGCCAATCAATCCGCCCAGGATTTGGCCGTCACCCAAATTGTCAGCGCCGAAGTCTCCGAAGGCCTGGCCAACAGCTCCGTCGCTTCGGTGCAAGATCTGCAATGGTTCTCACTCGATGTAACCGGTGCCATGAACGACAGCAACGGAGTGATGGCGTTGCTCACTCCCGGCGTTTCCCTGCGCATCATCGATTCCTACATCGTCACTGGAACTACCAACGGCAACGTGAACTGGACGACGGTCGACGCCAGCCTTTCTCAGGCGATCGACAGCTTCATCGCCTCCGGAATGTTCAAAATTCCCGCCGGGCTCACCACCACCGCCCGCCTGAAGTCTTTCGTCGACAGCCTGGCGCACATCATCTACGACTACAAAGTTTCGACGGGACGCAAATCGTTATAAAAACTGCGCCGCGATCATAGGTTCAGGATGTCGCCGTCCGTCATCCGGCCGTAATCGATATCGCGCGAAGAAATCGCGCGGCGCCCATCATTTCCGCCGCTGGACCCGCTGATGTCCACCCGCCGTTCGGCGTTGCGCTGTCGCGCCCGCCGGTCCTGATTCGCCGAAACAATTGTATTGGTCCATTCGTTTAGCACCCGCTTCGCCACTCCCGGCAGCGCCTTGTCGCGCCCGCCCGGTCACCAGCGAAACGATCGCCCGCCGGTGCGCGTCGTCCAGCGCCCCGGAACGAAAGGCGTCGCGCATCTGTTGCCCCAGCGCGCGATTCCCCTGCAGCGTCGTGTCCAATTCCCGGTAAATTTCGCCCGCCACCCTGTTCCGCGCCGATTTTGCAATTCCCTCCGGCAGCAACCGATCGACTTGCGCCTCGATCGCTTCCATCACGCCCTGCACCGCCGCCGCATTCGTCGCCTGAAAACAATCCGATTGTGCCGCACTCAGGCCAGGTGTCGCCGTAGATTCGGGATGCTTGTTGGCAATTCCATCTCGGCTTTGAGTAACCGGCGCTGGAGGTCTCGAAGGCGTCGGCGCGCTTGTCGCCAGTGACGACATCGCCCGCGCCAACGAAGCAAACGCCTGCGGATCAAGTTGCGCCACGGATCGCGCCAGTTCCGCATGATCCTCCGGACGCTGCGAGAAAAACAGCGCATCCATATGATTTAAATCACCGAGCAACTTCGTCGCAGCCTGCGCTTCCGCCGGCGTCGCAAATACTTCGCGGTACGCCTGCGCATCGCACCACGCATCCCGCAGCTCCGGATTTGCCTCGAGCACTCCGTTTAACTTTTCTTGATCGGTGAGCCCGTTCGCACTTCGCGTTTCGTTCGCATCCGCGTCCGCATCGCCCTCTAATTCGTCGCCCGCGCCTGGCGGCTCTCCCAGGTCCGCAAAAAAAGCATCCACACTCGCAGGCGAAACCGTATTCGCCTGCGCACCCTCCGCGATTTTCGCCAAGTTGTTGCGGCCAGATTTTCGCGCCGTGTTCGTACTCAGCCCGAGAATTTCATCGTCACTCGCGCGCCCCGCAGGCGCAGCAGGAACAACCATATTTGTCGACATTCTTCGTTCTCCGGAAATAAGGGATCGATGCTGCCTGCAACGGAAAAATAGCTCGGGGATTCGGGCGTAACTCACCGCGGGCCAAGGGTTTAAGGCCCGTGCCGCAAAACGGCAGCCAAAAGTTTGCTGGTTTGACCCGACAGTACTATAGATTCCGGCGCAGCCTTCTTATAAAAATCTAATCACAGCGGGAAAACTGTTACGACGTCCTGGGGGACGCACACAGCCTGCCGAAAATCTGAGGTCATTTCATGAGCACTTCGCCAGTCGCCTCCGCAGAGGCTAAACCGAATTCGCCGGCCGCCACCGGTCATCAAATCACCACCGATCGCCGCCGCCGCAAGCGCGCCAAAATTACCGCGCAGGTCCATGTGCGCGGCGTGAATTGTCCGGAGCCTTTCGAGGAAGTTGGCAAGAGCATCGACGTCTCTCGCTTTGGCCTACTTTTTAACGTTGCGCGCGCCGGTTACTGGAAAGGCCAGCGTCTCGATGTCGTCTTCCCCTATTCTTCCGCCGCCGCCGCGCTGAATTCCGCGCAGCAAGCCGAAGTCGTTCGCGTCACCGAACAGAATGGCCACTACGCCGTCGCCGTGCAGTTCATCAACGCCAAAGATTATGTCGCCGTGAATCCGCGCGAAGCCGATCCTTCGCTCGCCGGCGTCGCCGCTTCAGCCACTGCCACGCACACCAAGCCGCAATCGGTTGTGCTGATCGTCGAAGCGGATCCGAAAACCGCGGACATCATGCGCAACGTGCTGGGCAACGACGGCTACACCGTCATCATCGTGCCCACCGCGCAGCAAGCTCTCGAAATTCTGAAAACCACCGTGCCCGTCGTGTTCCTCGCCGAAGTCGAAGGCACCGACATGACTGGCCACGATCTTTGCCTCATCATCAAACGCAACGACCGTCTGCAGCGCGTTCCGGTAATTCTGCTCACCAAATCCGCGCAGCCCGCTGACTATTCCGCCAGCCACCAACTCGGCGCCGTCGTCTGCATGGCCAAGCCCTTCAAACCCGAACGCCTGCTCCATGTCGTCCGCCTGGTCGCTCCGCCCCCAGCTCTGAAAAGCGCCTACGGCACGGCCCGCACCACCAACGGCACAGTCGAACGCAACCTTTAAAATCGCAGCGCAATTATCACCACGACGATCGTCCGAGCCGCATCAGCCAGCTATCTCCGCGCCCTCGCTTTGTTCTCTGTGTCCTCTGTGTCAAATCTTTCGCTTTCCGTCAAGGCCGAGCCACACGTCCCGCAGCCGCACTGGGTGCCGCGGCGGCCGCAGCCTGCGCCTGCTGCTTCCGCAAATAATCGCGATGAAACAACGCGTGCGCCCGCACATTCGCGTACCCCAACGGCGCTTCGATCTTCGCCACTTGCCCGCATCCGACGAAAACCACCACATGCAAATATCCAACTCCACTGCATGATTGTCCGCGAACTCATCCGGCAAAATGCTTGGCAGAATAATCTCCGCATCGAGTCCCGCGTCGCTGCCCGCCGCCGCAGCATTCGCGGCCAGATCCGGCGCCACCGCCGCCGTCACGTCCTGCCGGTGCACCAGCGGGTGCTCCGCCACCAGTTGCGCGATCTCGCGATACTGTTTGGTTCGCGATTCCTCATCCGGAATCACAAACTCTTCGAGCCCAATCAGCCGCTTGATCAGCGCCGTATTTTCCGGATGCGCCAGCACCGCCTGCATCTGCGGATCGGGATTCCCCAGCAATTGCAGCAGCACCGCGCGCTGCTGCGACCACAAAGTCGGATACTGCTCGTCCGTTTCCGGATAGCTGAACAAATTCCCTTTCAGATCCGCCAGGCGAATCCATTTCGATTCAAATGCCGCGCCGGCCCCCTGCAAAGTTACTTCCACGTCGTGCGGACGGTTCCGCCGGAAACAATCCACCGCCAGCAGCATGATGTCCGCATGAAAGAATTTCATGCGCCGCCACACCAGGCCAATGCGCCCCATGGCTTGGTCCCGCGCCATCGAGTAGCCCGACGCCGTATCGTTCCCCGCCATCGCCCCGCCAAAAAGCGCCGGGAATGCGCCAGTCAAAAACTGCGACACCGGCCCCATCAAATTCGCCGCATGTTCCGCCAGATCCGGAGGCACTTCCGCCGGCTCCGGCTGGAAAAATCCCGCCGCTAACGACTGTCCCGGTTTCGCCCGTGCCGGATAGTGCACGCCCGGCTCAGCGGTCTGGCTCTGCAGCGCATCAAAATCCAAAACTTCGCTATCCGCGTAAATTGGGGGAATTCCATACTCGTACGTTTCCATCTGCAAATTCGAAAGCGTATTGAAAACGCTCCTGCACGCTGATCAGCGAATCGCCCAGCGCCGGACGCCCGCTCGACCCATCGCCCGGCAGCGCGTGCAGCACGCGCCAGTGGTCGTCGATATTTTCGTGCGCGATTCGCAATACACATCGCCCGCAAACGCGATCTGCGCTCCATCTGGAAACAATTCCAGCAGCTCGTCGCGCAGCGCCTTGTCATCCAGCGCAAAAAACGCCCAAGGCCGCAGCCAGGTCCGCTGGAACGTAATCAAATTGATGTTGATGTCGCCGCCTTCCGTCAGCGGCCCACCCTGCGATTGTCCCAGCCGTGCCAGGCGTTCATATTCCTGCCCGCCCGAAGCCACCGGCGCGCCGATTTTTTCCGCCGCGTGCGGATACGCCGCGCGCAAACGCGCCTGATGCACTTCCATGTTCCACTGCAAGTACGGATACTCATGCATTTCGTTGGCCCACGGCGGCGTCTTCAATTCGAGCCCGCCCACCATGGTCACCACTTCCTGCCCATTCGGCACCCGCATCCGCGTCTCCGCCGCCGGCACCGTCACCGCTGCCACAAAATCCTCTTCCGTCAGGAGTGCCCCGCACAAATCACAATTCACAGTTGCGGAATCTTGAACGCCCGCCCCGTCAGTCGCCCCGCCGGTCTCGCTGTTTTGTGTTTCGTCGCCCACGCGGTTTTGGCCGTCATCCAGAGGAGCGGAGCGACGAAGAACCTCTCTTCGATTGCCGCCCTCACCCAGCCCATCGCCGTCAAGACCGCGTTTCTGTTCCGTCCCACAATCCGGACAAACGTACACATCCTCCCCAACCCGCACTTCCCGCGCCCCAATCTCCGTCTCCGGATGAAAGCCAAACCACTGCCCATCCACCACAAATCGCACGTACGCCCCGACCTTCCCATCCGTCCACGGACTGAACGCTTCCTCCACGATCAAATTCCCCACGCGATTATTTCGTTCGACCAGCTGCGCCACTTCCGTCGCCGCCTTCGCCGCTGCCACATCCTCCTCGGCCTGCGCCGACGAAGGGAAAAACCGTACCCGCGGCACGTCCTGCGACAGCACCGACACCAGCGACAAACCGAACGCCTGGTAAATATTCGTCGCGAATTCATAGCGCGGCAAATCCTCGAGCGAACTGCCATCCGCCAATTTCTACTCGAACGGTAAATGCCAGTTCTGATCCCGCTCGTTCCACCACAAATATTGCAACCCGCGCCAGAACTGGTGCGCCTGCTTGATCCGCCGCACTTCTTGCCGCCGCGTCGATTCCGATTCCACCGAATATTGCTGCACCAGCCGCCGCAACGCCACCTGCAAACGTTCCGGCAGCTGCTCGTTATTGCCGCCGGACGGATTTTGCCCCGCATTCCCACGCGGGGTCACAGCCGCCGGCACCGGGCCTTCGACCGGCACAAACGCAGAATTTGCCTTCGGGACGGATTTCTCAATGGGCATTCGCTACTCGCTTTTTAGAAGAACGGTCTTACGGGTGGCAGGAAGTTCGAAAAGCTTTTAGGCTTGCAACCACAACGCGATCACTGAATCTCGATCGACTTCTGTCCCAGCGCGATTGCATCGGCCAACCGCGCGCCCCGCTCGTCCGTGTTAAACCCAAACCGGCAGCGAATAAATTTCACGTTTTGCAGCGAAATCTGCCCGCCCTCATACCGTAGCCGCGCGCCGATAAACGTTACATTCTTCCAGCGCACGCCATCCAGCGTTTGCGATGCGCCTTCAATCGTCAATCCTTCCACCTGCACGTCGTCATTGAGATTGCGGCTCGACGGCGGCAGCAAAACCTCCGACGTTTCCGGCATCAGCGTCGCATCCAAATAGTCTCCGCCGATGCTACCCGGATCCAGCACGCTCTGCGCGCTCAACGCATGCGGCGACGCCAGCACCACATGCCCCGGCGTAGTTGCCGCATGCGGCGCCTGCGCGCCAGGCCCCACATTCAATAGCGGCGTCTCCGTCGCGCCCGGATACGTGTTCAGGCTCGGCGCCGCGTCTTTCTCCGCCGTCGAACCCGTCACCATATCGCCGGCCGGCTGCGCCGATCGCAAATCCGCCAGCTCGATCCGCGCCTGGGTAACGTGCTCCAGCAATCGGGAATTGTCCGCCCCGGTCTTCAACACCCCGTCGAGACTCTTCAAACTCCGCGCATAAAAATCGGGCGATACCTTCTGCCCCTGCATCCGCGCCGACATCACAATCGACGCCGCGCGATCCACTTCCACTTCCGCGGCCGTAACGTTAGTCGCCGCTCCCTGCGCCTCGGCCGTCTGCAACGCAGCCAGCACATCGGACTCCCAGATGGCGAGCGCATTGTTCCCCGCGCCCACTCCGTCTCGCGCCACGTAATTCGTGTTACCCGCCGGGATGATCGGAGAAAATTTCGGCGCAGGATGCCGCAGCGCTTGAATTCCTTGCCAAGCTAGGCTGCCCACCAGCGTAGCGGCGAGCAAAATAATTACGATTCGTGCGTAACCCGGCGCCGGCGCAAACGCGTCTCTGCGTTTCGTCCACCGCCGATCACGCCCACTCGGCGTGTCCCACAAGGAAGGCGCCACCGACCCCTCAGCGAAATCTCGTCGCTGCCTGTATTCTAGACCACCCATCGACTAGCTACTAGTCACTAGGACTGTCCGCGCGCCGCTAGTCACTCGTCACTAGTCACTGCAGTTGATTCATCGCCCGCTTGATTTGCACGCACCATGCCTCCAGCTGCCAGTCTTGTTCTGTAACTCGTTCTTCAGAAAATCCAGCAAGTCGCCGTGCCCCGCAAAGACGTGGGTTTCCGGCTTCGCCGCATAGCCTCGCAAAGGCAACTGTCCCGGCGCAGGCGCTTGTGCCCCGCCCGACGCATCTCCGCCCGATGCCGTATCGCGATGCACCCGGGCCACAAATCCTCGCTGAGCCCGTCCGCTATGGGCCGGAACCAGCTCAGCCGCCTCAATCTCCACGCGATGGATCGGCGCTTTGCCCTCATTCACCGCCGCTGCCGACGATTCATCTTGGTCTTCATCGCCCGCGTCCGCGTCATTCCCGGCAGCAGCAACGGCATTCGCCTTGATCTTATTTTTCTGCTTTAGCGCCGACGAAGCCGCCTCGGCCTCGCGCGCCGCTTCGATCGCGTGCCCCGCCAATGCATTCGCATAATATCGTCCGCCGATGAATGGCATGTCGCCACCCGCTCGTTGCGTCTGCTCAAAACCCACTCCTTCATTTCGTTCTAAGCCTTCAGCGCCAATCGGGAGCGGGACACGCTCCAGCCGGGTCCGGTTCGAGCCACTCGGGCGTCGAGATTTTCCGCCACAGCTTTTCGCGTGTCCCACACAGGGTGAGCTCTTTCTCGCGATGCGTTTTTCAGCCATCGCACGTTGGTCCAGCTCCAAAATTCCCAGCACCGCCGAATCGACGGCGTCACGATGGCTGGCGCAGAGCGGATCCCCGCGCAGCGGCCGTCGGCCACAGCGCTTCCAGGCGCGCGCTTCGTCGCGTGCCCGCACGAATCCTGCACAAGTTTTCATTTGGAAAATACTTCGAGGAAGAAACAGAGAATCAACTGCAAACTACGAACGGCGCAAACGCATAGAAAACGAAATCAGCAGCGAATCACTGAGTCGCTGCAGGCTCAACATTCGGCCCAATTTCCACAATCGTATCGCAAGCGACCGGCGGAGACTCTTTCCCGCTCGCCGAGACCGCCGAAACGCCAATGCGATGCTTCCCGACTTCGAACAGCATCCGCGGGCTGGTGGCCGTAATTCCCTTCATCATGCCTTTCGCATTGGCCGGAGCCGGAACCGAGAATAGCTTGTAGACTTTCGGCCCCGAGATGTCGTACACCGTGAAAGTGCTGACGCACGCATCTTTTATTTTTCCGTTGCAGAGCGGCGTGTGCGTGAAATCGTAATCGAATTTCACCGTCACGGTGTGCATCGCGCTTCCCAAGGACGCGCCTTTCGGAGGATCCTTTTCTTGCGCCTGCTGCACGCAGTTATCGATCGCCGGAATGGCCCCGGTCGCCGCCACCGCCGCCAGGTCGCCTTCGCAGGTCAAAATGCGCCTCGACCGGGCCATCGGATCATCCGCGCCCATCGGAAACAATTTTCCGTGGAAAGCCGCCACTCCGCCCGTCAACAATAGCGCCGCCAGAATTCCGGTTCCCACGTACATTTTTTTGGCCTGTGCTTCCAAGCACCGCTCCCGCTACGGGATTCGCAACCCGTCCCGCGCAATTCCCGTCGCACAGACGGTATCACTGGCCAGTCTCTCGATGCCAGTGTTGCCTGCCGGTATTGCGCAGACGGTGTTGCGATGACGATATCGCGATGATCTGCGTTCGAAGCGGAAAATGCCTTAGCGGTCTAGCCCAATATTTGTACGGTCACGCCCGACCCACCAGTGATCGAAGTCACTTTGGCCCGCACGAAATTGGCCCGCACGCCGGATGCGACCAGGTTGTCGCCGGCCGTCAGGCTAGTGGTCATATTGGCGGCGCCCGTCAGAATCGCGTACTGCGCGTCCACGTCATTCATCGCCGTCTGCAATTGAATGGTCACCGCGCTGGGCGCCGTCGCAAAGCTCACTTGCCAGCGGATCGTGCGGCCATTCTCCGGAAATCCCGCGTAACTGGGCAAAGCAAATTGCTGGCTGGCCTGACCCGTGGCGGGCGCCTCACTGTTGAAAGCCAGCGCCACGTCGTCCGGAAAAATCGAGTACGGCGGATTTTGCGCGTTATAGTTCGGCATTGTATTCATCTCCAGAAAAAATGTGCTGTCCAAATCAGTCCATTCGGAACACGTCGCGACGGAGCAAGTCGGGTCACGCCGGCCGAGAACCGCGCGAGCGCAGCCCCGGACCATACTTGAGTAATTTTAAGGTTCTGAGAATTGCGAGAGCGGTCTTAAAGAAGCGAATCCAGCCGCGTTGCACGGCCAGTACGTAATCGCTTCGTACCCTTTCTGAGGTTAACGAATAAAGTTATACGCGCACTTCTGGATTCTGTCAAATCGTGTGGTGTGTACACGAAACTCGTCCAAGTCGATTTCTGCGTCGCTGCAAGGATTTCAGCAATCTACGATCGCGCGCGAAAAGGCCAACTCAAACAAAAAGGGTGATTGCCAGCTGCACATTCGGCAATCACCCTTCTAAAAACGAAATCAGCAACGCTTTACTGCGGTACCACTACCGCCCCGCCAGAAACCACCGGACCCGGTCGCAGAGTGAACGTCAATCCCTGTGCCGCGTTCTCGTCCACCGTCTTCTGCAAATCCAAATCTTTTTGGTCCACCGCATTCTCCCCGCCATACGACGTCAGGTAATGCAGCTTGCCGTCCGCCAACCAGTAATTGGTCACCGCGTAGCTCGACCCGTCCTTGAAGTACAACACCGCCGTCACCGGCTTCTCCGTCGGACCGTTCGTTGCGCTCTGGGCCCCTTGCGAAGTTTCCGGCGCCCACGCGTACGTATCCTGCGGCGGAGTCGTGTCCTGGCTGCTNNGCCGTATCCATCGTCCGACGAATACCCTCCGCCGTAATATCCGTATCCGATTCCGCCGCCGCCGTACCCGAAGCCATTGCAACCGCCCCAGAACGGATCACACGGTCCAAACGCGCCATACCCAAATCCCAACCCACCGTATCCGAAACCATATCCAAATCCGCCATAGGGATAAAATGGATAGAAAGGACCTCCGCCCACCGGATGCCGCGGCACCGGAACGTGTGGCGGACTAGCAATCGCCGCGCGCGGAGTCGCTGCGCTGCCTCTCCCCGCATTCGCCGCTGCCGCGCCGTGAACTCCAGCCGCAGGTGGTTCCTGCCAGGTGTTGTTGCCTCCGGCGAAGCGTTCCGCCGAGACGTGATTCGCATTCGACCCGGCGTTCGAACCGGACGCATTTGTGCCGCTACCGTGAAACGGGTTCCACCAATGACTCGCTCCCGTCGAATTATTCGTCGCGGAACTTCCCGCACTGGAATTCGCCGCATGCGTTCCGGATGAAGGCGCCGCATGAGATCCGCCGCCACCCACCCCTCCGCCATGCGAGCCGCCTCNNGCCGCCTCCGCCGCCACCACCGTGCGCACCACCCCCGCCGCCGCCGTGTTGCGCAAACGTGGGAAGTGGGGCCAACGCCAGCGTCGCCGCAAACGTCAGCGCCGCAAAAATGTTCATTCGAGAAAAGCTCTGCATTTGGCTAGTTTCTGAATCTGCTTTGGGACCTGAAGAGGTGAATTGCATGTTTGTATCCCTCCACCCGACCGGGCGACTGAAGGGCTCGCCTACCTTACGGCTCTGAGTCTAGTTGATTGGACGTCATCCGGCACGCTTTAGTTGCAAGCTTCGCACGTGCCTGCATCTGGACGACTTCGTCCGCCCCGCTTCGCTTCTCCGCGGACGTCTCCCGGCAAAACCACCCAAAACAGCTATAATCGTTGGGAGATGATTCGTTCCTCATGATTCCCTTCCTGCACCTTGGCCCGCTTACTATCCCCACCTTCGGCCTCTCCGTCGCCTGCGCCATGCTCCTCGCTTACTTCGTGCTGCGCGCCGATCTCGCTCGTCGCGGAATCGCCGATGCCAAATCCGGCGAAGCCGAAACTCTCGTCGCCGCGCCCTGCCTCGCTGGATTCGTCGGCGCGAAGCTCTACCACCTGCTCGAAACCCCTAAAGAGTTTTTTGCCGACCCGCTGGGGTTGCTGTTTAGCCCCTATGGCTTTGCCTGGTTCGGAGGCCTGCTCGCTGGCTTCGCCACCTTCGCCTTCGTAGCCTCGCGCCTGGTCAAACGCGCCGCCGCCGAAGGAAAATCCTTTTCGTTTCTCGGCATCCTCGATGCCGGCTCGCCCGCCGCCGCCCTCGGCTACGGCATCGGCCGCATCGGTTGTTTTCTTTCCGGCGACGGCGACTACGGCATCCCCACATCCCTGCCCTGGGGCATGGCTTTCCCCAACGGCCTAGTCCCCACCACCGCGCGGGTGCACCCAACTCCAATTTACGAATTGATTGTGGCCTGCGCCATCGCCTGGATCCTGTGGCGCATGGGCTCCGGCTCAACGGTGATTCAACCCCAGAAAAACGGGAAAAATGTTGTGGAGAAATTTGCGGGCCTGCAGCCCGGCGAGGTTTTTGCGATGTATTTGATTCTTACCGGCGTCGCCCGCTTCCTCGTCGAATTCATCCGCATCAATCCGCGTTCCTTCTTTGGATTGTCGAACGCCCAAGCGGCCGGTGGACTTTCAGCCTTGGCGGGAATTGCTCTCTATCTTGTACTCCGCAAAAAACCAACTCACCAGGTCAGCGCCTAAGCACAGCGGCCGTTCAATCCGTCAGGCCTGGCTCGCGCTCTTGCGTTCGATCTTCGGCATTCGAATCGCGATCACCCCGTCAGCCAACACCGCCGTGCAATGCGGCACGTCGACTTCGGCCGTAGCTCAACCACACAAAACGGCCGGCATTTCGCTCGATCACCTTCTTCCGATGCTTCCGCTGAAATCTCCGCGACCACGAAGTCGTCTGTCCGGTCGGCCTGCGTCAAGACGCTGTACAGATCGTCCCAATCGATCCAGGCGCTGGCCTCGGCCACGCCCCTTGCCTTTCTTTCCGTCCACTATCCTGCCACTCCGCCAGCGGCTCCACGTGACCAGAAATCAGCAGCCACTTTTCTTCGATCGCCACCGCGATCTGCGCGCCACTGGCCACGCTAACCGTTGCCAGCGCGTACAAGGTTTTTTCCGTGTCTTGCAGATCGACCGTGACGGCCTCGAACAGTTCGTTCTCCGCCGCTCTCCAGTCCGCGCTCTCGTTGCCTCCCACCGAACCGCGCGCCACAAACCGCTCGAAGGCCCGGTGCGAAACTCCGTCATAGGCCGCCAGCAGGCAGTCCGGCAAATTACGCAGTGAAATCTGCTCGCGGCTGGCCAGTTTTTGTTTCCCGCCCAGCGTGATTGCCGGCGGCGCGATCGATCGTGGTGGATTCGTGGATTTCATGGCTGTCGCTACCCGCGCCAGTGCTTTCCGGCCATGCCGGCCAGCGGTTTCGCCTCCCGAACCGGCGAAGATATATGGTGTTTGCCTTCCGCCGCACCTTCAGCGAATCTCCGCCGCGGTGGCATCGGCGCTCGGCCGCGGCTACGCAAGCGCAGCACGGAATTGTCTTGGATCACCCCCGCCAGCAGATCTGCCCGTAGCGGGTCAATGGGAAACGCCATGGGCCTCTGCTGCCCACTGCCTTCCGCCTCGGACCATTCTGTGTCGGTACCCCGCACCGGCCGCAGCAATTGGCTTACTTCCGCTTCCAGCATCGTCGGATTCATCGCCCGCCGGCCGAGCGTACGCGATCCTCGCTCCACCACCGGCAGCCACAAGCACGTCTCCGATGGCGACACTCCAATAAAGAGCGTCCCCGCTTGCCGCCCGATCAGCGACGCCAGCTCGTATCCGGTTCCGTCCGGCAATTTTTCGGCCGACAACACTACTTTGAATCGGATGTCTTCAGGACGGTTTCCGCTTCGACCACGCTCGCCACCGAATGAGATCCCCAGCCGGCGCCGGTCAGCTCTTTCACGATTCCGTCCGTTCCTGAAGTAGAGGGTCCAACGATGAGGATTCGGATTAGCGCAGTGGACATGCTTTCCCCTTTTGGGAAGGGGAACGTGCGAGCCTGATTTCTGGGCCGGTCTTCAGCCCTTCCCGATGTTTCCTGAACCACATTCTCATCCGTTGGCTTGCCGTATATCCCGTCAACGCCCAACGGTTCGAATCTGGTTGCTGCGCCTGAACCCTTGGAAACAACCGGGCGTTCTGTCCTTGAGAGGGACCGCCCCAAAATGAAACAACTTCGGATTAATTCGGTTTGGTTACCTCGCGCGAGCCACGGACCGAGCCTTTCAGGGCGTGCGGTAAGGCCAACGGCGCTGCGGCCCGCGCAAGGTAACCTTCCCCGTCAAATCCCGTTGTCCTTATCGGGAGATGCCATGTACTTCTTTAGCAACTTTCCCCTTCCAGCTAGATGTATGAAAATGTAGCGCCCGGCCTAAGTCTTGACAATTCGCAACAGTACGCGAATTTCTTGGCGGCTATTACGCAACACCCGCAGGCCTTCCCACTTTCTCTCTTGACATGCTATTAGCATCACAGTAACCTATTACTACAATCATTCACTCAGCAGTTTCTTGGGTCGTAAAGGCGCCAGTCTCTCAACCACACGAGGGACATTTTCGAACGGCATTCGCGCGAAAGGCCAAATGTCACCCAAAGCAGCTGCGCACCATCATCGATATCGCGCTCGCCAGTCTCCCGGTTTGCGCCAGCCTCCGGACTCTTCACCACCCTCCAAAACTTTCGACGATTTTTCAGCCGATTCGAATCCCGCCTCGCCGGGCCACTCGGCCCTCTCCCTCGCCAAGATCCACCAGCGTTCTTGGGCCTCGATCATTCGTCGCTTTCACGAATTTATTTTCGAATTCGATCCCGCCGGAAAATCAAAGATGACAGAATTGGTATCTACCACGTGCTTCCCGATACTTCCGCGCAAGTCTCGCTGGGCGTGGGCCTCGCTGGCATGCGCGAGCGCATCGATCAGTTACAGGGTCAGTTCGACATCGTCAGCGCCGTCGGCACCGGTACCACGATTCGGGCTTTGCTTCCCATCGCGCAGAAGGAGATGAAACATGATGACCAAACTGATGCCAAAAGAGAACGCCGAGCCCAAACCATATCGGATTCTCGTCGCCGACGATCACGCCATCGTGCGCCGCGGCATTCGCGCTCTGTTGGAAACGGAGCCGGGCATTGAAATCTGCCACGGGGCCGGCGACGGCCTCGAAGCCCTCGAATTCGTCAAGAAACTCAAGCCCGATATGGTCCTGCTCGACCTCACCATGCCGGAAATGAACGGCCTCGAAGCCGTCCGCCAAATCCGCGAGGCGTCCCCCGACACCGATGTCTTGATCCTGACCATGCATTTTTCCGAGGATGTCGCCCGCGAAGCCCTGCGCAGTGGCGCCCACGGTTACGTGCTCAAATCCGACGCCGATGCCGAACTCCTCAGCGCCGTGCGTCAGGTCCAAAAGAATCGGCCCTACTTCACCGGCAAGCTGGCGCTCTCGCTGGTCGACACTTTCATTCACAACCCCGGCGAAGGCGAGGCCACTGACGAGCATCCTCTTCCCGGCACGCCGCTCACCGCGCGCGAAGTCGAGGTCCTGCAGATGCTGGCCAGCGGCATGAGCAACAAGCAAATCGCTCCGGCCATCGGCCTTTCCATCCGCACCGTCGAAAGCCATCGCAACCACATCATGCACAAAATGAAATTCGAAAGTTTCAGCGACCTGCTGCGCTTCGCCATCCGCAATCGCATCGTCGAAGCGTAGATAAGGAAAACGAGCACGGCAGCGATCCGCATCTCACAACCACGTCATCCCGGGCAAGTACTGTCATCCCGAAGCGCAGCGAGGGAGCTGCTATCCACGCTGGGAAGGCACGATCGTTTGCGAAGTAAATTATGCGAGCGGCAACTGACGGCGCGGCGACCAACGAGGATTTTCGAGCGCAGTCTACTCCTCTTTCTTACGCAGCGCGGCGATTACCTTGACGAGGTCCGGCTGCTGCAGTCCCCGCTTGCTCAAATTCAACACGGCCGGAAGCGGTTTCTGCACGAGTTTCTTGCCCTTGCGACGATGATTGGCGGACTTTTCCATACCAGGACTCCCCGAGTGGTCCTGCTGAAGTCTTTCTCAACAAATTTTAGTGCAGCCATCGCCTTCGGTCAATCACCGATCTGCGCCCATTTTTACCGCGCCCCCTGCAATTTTACCGGCCGCTCCCGGACCTAAGTTCAAACATTTCAACCGCTGCCTTTGGGACGCTGATTTGCAGTTTCTCGGTTCCGTATGCATTCAGCACTATGGAGGAAATCATGAGCGAACCATCTCATCGACGGGCTTGGGCTCTTCTCATTGTTCTCGGCAGTTTTATGGCCGCCGCAGCCGTTTGGAGCCTGCCAGAAGATATCGAAAATCTCCGCCGCGCCGAATCTCGCCGCGTCGCGCCACCGTTCGAGGACTAATCACTTCGCGGAAATCGTCGCACCAGGCCAGTCCGCCTACACCGCCAAGTTCTCTTCTTGCTCAGGTTCCGGCAGCAAAGTCTCGGCATTCCGTAACGCCGGGAAGAGCCCCGCCCACAATCCGGTCACCACCAGCGTGCCAATTCCCCCCAGCACCACCGACGGCACCGTGCCGAACCAGTGCGCCGTCAGGCCCGACTCAAATTGCCCCAGCTCGTTCGACGCGCCGATAAAAATCATATCCACCGCGTTCACTCGCCCGCGCATCGCGTCCGGCGTCGCGATCTGCACCAGCGTGGCTCGAATCACCACGCTGACCATGTCCGATGCGCCCACGAAAATCAGCGCCACCAGCGAAAGTATCAAGCTGTGCGACAACCCAAACAGAATCGTAAATGCCCCGAATGCTCCGACGCACCACAGCATGGTGACGCCCACTCGGCTCTTCAACGGCCTGTGTGCGATCAGAATCGCCATCGCCGCCGCGCCCACCGCCGGCGCGCTGCGCAAAATTCCCAACCCCCACGGACCAGTGTGCAGAATCTCGCGCGCATACACCGGCAATAACGCCACCGCCCCGCCCAGCAGCACCGCAAATAAATCGAGCGAAATCGAACCCAGCACGATCTTGTGATTCCAGATGTACGAAATCCCGGCCAGCACCGTTTTCAAATTGATCGGCTCGCGGCTCCGCACCGTAGGCTGCAGTCGCACCTGCATGGCACAAAACGCCGCAATCGACGCGCACACCAGCGAACTCGCATACACCGCCGAAGGCCCGTGAAATACCCCGTAAATAATTCCGCCCAGCGACGGACCTAAAATCGTCGCCGCCTGAAAGATCGTCGAATGCCAGGCCACCGCATTTTGAAAATGTTCTTCGCGCACCAGCTGCGGCAGCAACGCCCGCCCCACTGGGCCGTTGAACGAACGCACCACGCCCAGTAGCACAATCACCGCGTAGATCGGTCCAATCGATTGGTAATCGCGCAACGATGAAATCAATAGCAGCAGCGAACACAGCGCGAATCCCACCAGGCAGGCCATCATCAGTTTCAGCCGGTTGAATTTATCCGCAACGTGCCCCGAAACCAGAAATAACAAAATCCCCGGAAGAAACTGCGCCAGCCCCACATACCCCAGATCCAGCGCCCGGTGTGTGATCGAATAAATCTGCCAGCCCACCGCCACCGTCTGCATTTCCAGCGAAGCCACGATAAAAAATCGCGCGACCTCGTACAACGTGAAAGCCGGGTACGTAAACGCAACCCGTCCCCCGCCCTCCACGCCCTCTGGATTCACCGTGGCCAATCGCTCCCGCTCCTTCGCCATCGCGCCAAAAAGAAAACCAGCCGAAGCAGAGCCCGCGATTATAACCGAAACAAAAAACAAAACGCGCCAGCCCGTCACCGAGCCAGCGCGTTTCCAAATCCCTTCCCGAATTATCAGCGACTTAAATTACCGGCCAGCCACGCACCCCAGGCTCAGCAACACCAGCGCTTTCTGCACGTTGACTTCAACGGACGCCAACCATACCATTCGGCTCAGGTCCTGGAACTTGATCGGCCAAAAAATCCAACACTACCTGATTCTCAGCCAGTTGGGCGCCGGCGGAATGGGCGTGGTCTACTGCGCTTTGGACGAGCAGCTCGACCGCAAAGTCGCGCTAAAAGTCCTTTCTACCGGCCTTCTAGCGGACGATCAGGCCAGAAAACAGTTTCGCCAGGAAGCTCTGGCCCTCGCTAAGCTCAATCATCCGAATATCGAAACGGTTTATGCCTTCAGCAGCCAGGATGGCCTCGATTTCCTGGCCATGGAATTAATTCCTGGCGTTCCGCTGAATGAAAAACTGAACGCCGGTCCGCTTTCCGAACGCGAAGTCATGCGCCTCGGCGTGCAAATGTGCGAAGGGCTCGCCGCCGCGCACGATCAGGGCGTAATCCATCGCGATTTGAAACCAGCCAACCTCTTCGTCACCCCCGAAAATCGCCTGAAAATACTCGATTTTGGCCTCGCCATACTTTTGCGCACGGGCGACGAAGTCGACATAACGCGCAGCCTCTCCGAGTTCCCGGGCCGCGTCACCGGCACTCTGCCCTACATGTCTCCGGAGCAACTGCGCGGCGAAACCATCGATGCCCGCAGTGACATCTATTCCGCCGGCGCCGTGATGTACGAGATGGCCACCGGCCAGCGCGCTTTTCCGCAAAGTCAATCCGTCCAGTTGATGGGCGCCATCCTCCACCAGCAGCCCGCCCCGCCTCGCTCGCTCAAGGAAGGATTTTCGTCCGGCCTCCAGGCCGTGATTCTAAAAGCGCTCGATAAAGATCCCGCGGAGCGCTATCAAACTGCGCGCGAGCTGCGCATCGCGCTCGAAACGCTGACCACTTCCTTCTCCGCCGAAAGCGCCCAGAACGCCGTCGCCGCCCCAACCACCTCAACCGTCGCCACCACCTCCACAGTTGTCCCGGGTCGTTCTCGCAATCTTTGGCTGGTTGGCGTCATCGCTGCTGGATTGGCCTTAGCTTTAGGGTTATTCGCCTACCGCCAAAAGCTTGGAATTTCTGCAGGGAAAGATTCCGCGGCAAACCCAACATCTTCCGCACGCTCCACGCCCGTCCCTGCCTCTCGCCGCGCCATCGCCGTCCTCGCCTTCGTCAACGCTTCCAAGCAACCCAGTCAAGCGTGGCTTTCCACCACCCTTCCCGAAATGCTGAACACCGAACTCGGCGCGGGCGGCAACCTGCGCACCATTTCCGGCGAAGACGTCGCTCGCATGCAATCGGATCTCGGCTTGCCCGACGCCGACAGTTACGGCGCCGAAACCCTGCAACGTATCGGCGGAATTTTAGGCGCTGATGACATCGTCACCGGTTCCTATATCGCTCCCGGCATCGGTCCCATCCAGCTGGACCTCCGCTTGCAAAACGCCCGCACCGGCGAAACCGTCGATTCCTTCAGCGTGCGCGCCATCAGTTCGCAAGTGACCGACTTGGTGCAATTGATCGGCAGCGCCGGCGTACAACTCCGTCAAAAACTGGGTTTGGAAGGCCGGCCCCCCGTGGCGGATTCGGTGCTGAAAGCCTCGGTCCCGTCCACCTCGCTCGCCGCGCAGTTGTATTCCGTTGGTATCGACAAGCTGCGCCGCATGGACGCCAAAGGTTCCATCGATCCGCTGCAAAAAGCCATCAAAGATTCTCCCGACTTCGCGCTCGCCCATTCCGCCTTGGCCGAAGCCTGGTCCGTTCTCGGCTACGACGATCGCGCCAGGGACGAAGAACAAAAGGCCCTCGCCCTCGCCGGCTCGCTCACCGCCGAAGAAAAAGGTTTGATCCAGGGCCGCCTCTACGAATTTTCTTCCGAATGGGACAAAGCCGCGACCTATTATCTTTCCCTCCGCACTCTTTATCAGGACGACCTCGACTACGGGCTGCGCCAGGCCAACGCCCAGGTGCGCGGTGGCAAGCCGAAAGACGCCCTCGCCACCATTTCCGATTTGCGCGCGCTCCCTGGCTCCATCGGCGAAGATCCCCGCATCGACCTTCGCGCCGCCGAAGCCGCCGAAATGCTTGGCGATTTCAAAGGTCAAGAGCAGGCCGCCGCGCAAGCCGTCGAGAAAGCCGAACGCCAGGGCTCCCGGCGCCTGGCCGCGAGCGCCGACTGGCATCGTTGCAACGCACTCGTGAATTTGGGCGATGCCGCCGCAGCCAAAGCATCGTGCGAAAAAGCGCGCGACGCCGCCAAAGCCGTCGACGACCCGCTCCTCCAGGCTCGGAGCCTCACCGGATTGGGCTACGCCTTGAGCGATCAAGGCGACACCGCCCAGGCCCTCGAGTCCCACCGCACCGCCCTGAAACTCGTCCGCGAAATCGGCGCGCAGCGCGACATCGCCGGCGCGCTCTTGAACATTGGCAATCTACTGTCTTCCTCCGGAGACTTAAGAGGGGCCCACGCCTCCTACCAGGAGTCGCTCGAAATCTCGCGCACCATCAACAACAAACAAGGAATCGTCGACGCCGAGGGCGGCCTCGCCGAAAATCTATACACCTCCGGAGATTATGGCGCGGCGCGGAATATCTACGAGGACATGCTGAAAACGGCGAAGGAAGTCGGCGACCAGAAAAATGTCGCCCTCGCGTTGAGCGCCATCGGTCTTATTTTTTTCGAACAAGCGGACCTTCCGAACGCCCGCAAACGATTCGACGAATCTCTGAAAGTCAGCCAGCGCGCCGGAATGAAGGCCAATTACGCATGGACGCTCCTGGCCGTCGGTGATTTGAATCTCGCGCAGGGTCAGTTCGATGCTGCCGCGAAAAACTACAATGACGCCTTGCAAGCGAATAAAGACCTGGCCGATGCACTCGGGGTGGCGCGAAGCACTGCCGCACTCGCCCTTCTGGCGCTCGAACAGGGTCGGCTTGCGGAATCCCAGAATCTGGCGCGCCAGTCTGCGGATGCCCTCCATCAGCAGAACAACGCAGACTTCGAAACCGACGCCCTCGCTACTTTGGCGCTAGCGCTCGTGGAAGACCACAAAATTTCCGAGGCCCGCGCCGCCATCGATCGCTCCAAGGCTTTGCCTGCGCAAGACCAGGGCATTCGTTCGCGCCTCGCGATCTCCGAGGCGTACGTGCTGGCCAAAGAAGGCAAGCTCCCAGACGAATTGCGCAGCATAACGGAAACGATTCAGAAGGCGATAGATCTGAAATTGAAGCGACTCGAATTGGAAGCGCGCCTCGCCAAGGCCAAAGTCGACCTGGAGACCAACTCGAACCCGGCAGGAAAAGCTGCTGCCAAACAGATTGCCGCCGAAGCCACTGCCTCGGGCTACCTGCTCATCGCGCGCAAGGCCACTAGTCTCGCTAAATAAAAACGGGAGTCTGCACGCGCGGTGCAGACTCCCGGAAGTTGCTCCATCTATCCCAGCAGAAAAAGCTCTCTCCGCTATGCGCGTCGGCGCCGGGCAAAACCCAGCAGACCAACCAGTCCCGAGCCGAGCAACATCAGCGAATTCGGTTCAGGCATTGGAGCCACCCCGCCGGTCAACGTTACCACCGGCGTCGGCAGTGTCGGAAGGTCCGCTTTCGCACAAGCTTTTGTGCCGCCCTCGTAACAAAAGTAACCGCCGTTCGCGGTGTTGTTATCCACCAGATCCATATAGAGCGTCAACTGGGTGCCGGCGCCTGGAATCGAAAGCGGTGACAGTAGAGTGAACGTAGGATTTCCGGATCCATCCGTGCCCAGCGAGGCCGAGAGCGCTCCTGCCTGACTCATGTTGAATGGAGAAAAAGGCAAGATCGGCGTAGTCGGGTCAGTGATGGGGCTGTCGTTGGTCAGAAAACCCACTGGAATACCCGACGAATTATCGAGGCTGGCGCCGGCGGGAATCGGGAGGTCAATAGTAATCGCCGTGGTGCCAGCAGGAATCGCCGAGGTTATTTCAAACGCAATGCTCGCTTGACAGGTCCCCACTCCGTGCACCGCATCGATGGTGGCGTCCGAACAGAACAGGATGCTATCGATCGTTACTCCATCCGACGTGCTCGACTGTGAGGCTTGCTGCGGCGACCCGTCGCTCCCGTACGCTGACCGAGTTTTCGCCGGCACCCCGTTCGCCGATGCCGTCAAAGCCATCGCCAAAAGCGCGGCGCCGCCTCCCATTACTGTCAAAATTTTCATGTGGCCCCCAAGATTTAGACAAGAATGCCTAGAGGTTTCCCAGCATTTCCATGTCCAGCCAGCAGAATAAATCGCTTCGGGCCCAAAAAGCTAAGTCCCATCGAAGTCACTACATGCGCTGCGGCCCGCGCCGCCGCATCTTACCGCCACCTTCTCGTGGCCCACGACTGTGCAACAAATTTCACAGAAACTCCGCTTCAGGGGTTGAGCGAAGCTCGACCCGTACAAGTATTCACCGTATGTTGTGAGTACTAGACGCCCCAACGGCCGTTGCGAATCGCGGCCACTGAAATTCTCCGAGATCCACCACGGCCGCGCTCTTCGGCCCGATTCCGCCAAACTAGAATCGAATTTGCGGCGTCGGCGGCGGCAATGGTTTCCGCGGAATCATGTCCGGCCGGTTCGCCGTCATATACACAAACGACGCCACGATCACCGCCATCTGCTTCATGTCCGCTTCCTGCACCCGCTCGTACAAATCCATATTTGAATGGTGCGTCCGCGCGTCGTAGTCCATCGGATCCTGGATGAATTGAAATCCCGGCAACCCCACCGAATTGAATGACAGGTGATCCGTCCCGCCCGTATTGCGGATACTCAGCGTAGTCATTCCCAAATTCCGAAACGGTTCCATCCACTCCTCAAAAATCGGCGCCACTGCTTCGTTCCCCTGCAAATACACGCCGCGAATCTTTCCGGTCCCGTTGTCAATGTTGTAGTACGCGTCCAGCTTGGCATGTTCCGGCGTCAGCTTCATCGTTTCCGGATCGCCAAAGTGTTCTTTCACGTACGCGCGCGAACCGAGCAGCCCTTCTTCTTCGCCGGTCCACAACGCAACGCGCACCGTCCGCCGCATTTTCAAACCACTCGCCTTCAGAATCCGAATCGCCTCCAGCATCACCGCCGATCCCGCACCGTTATCCGTCGCGCCGGTTCCGGCTTGCCACGAATCGAAATGCCCGCCGAGCATCACCACCTCGTCGGCTTTATCCGTCCCCGGAATTTCGCCGGTGATGTTGAACGACTTCAAATCCTCATCGTAAAACTTGTTTTCGATGTCCAGCGTGATCGACACCGGAATTTTCTTTTCGAGCAGCCGGTAAATCCGTCCGTAATGCTCTGCCGCCAGCGCCACGCGCGTGATCGCCGGTGGATCCTTCGGATCGCGCGAGCCGCCCTGCTGCGCAAACACCGTGCCGTCATCTCCGCGCTGATCCTCGAGCCACGCCACCGCGCCCTCATCCAGCAGGAATTTCATGATCTTGTTTTGCAGGTCGCGTTGCGCCCGGAACTGCGCGATGCGCGCATCGCGCTCCTTGTCGCCGCCGCCGGTAATTTGAAAATTCGCCAGATCCGCCAGCTCCGCATCCGTATAGCGCTTCGCGTCCGCCTCAAAATGCGGCAGTACCGGATCTGGAACCTGCGTGATCACCAGCTTGCCTTGCAGCTGGCCCTTGTACTTGGCCATGTCCTCTTCTTTGGTAATCGCCGCGTAAACCACCTCCGCGGTCACCGGCCCATTCGTCCCCGGCGTCCACGCCTTCGGATATCCAATCAAAATAAACGACCGCGGCCCCACCATCTCCGCGAAGAATTTCTCATTCGACCACCCGCGACCAAAGGGCTCCCACGGCTCCGTCTTCACCTTAGCCAGTTGCCAGTCGCCCATTTTCTTGGTCGTCCACTCCGCGGCCGCCTTGATGTTCGGCGAATTGGTCAGCCGCGGCCCGTATACATCCGTCAAATAACTCTCGATCTCCATGATCTGCGAATGGTTGAAGCCTTCATCCTTCAACTTGTAAATCGCGTCGTAATCCGGCTTGTCCGGAACGCCCGCTGGCGCCGCGTCCGCGCTGGCCGCCTGTTTCGCCGCCGCGCGCTTCTCTCGCCGGTCAGCCGTCTTGTCCGTCGACTGCGTCGCCGCCGAACCCGCTGCAGGTGCCTGAGTCGCCGGCGTCGCCGCCGAACTTTGCCCGAATACCGGCCGCGTCAAAGCCGCAGCCGGAACCAACATCAAAACCGCCACCCAAATTCCCAGTCGCCGCACAATCGCCTCCGCGTTATTTGGTCGTCTCAACAGAACTTTTGTGAAATTCACCGGAAAGATACCACGCCCTCAGACGCCGGTGACGCATCGTGCGTTTCAAGATTCGCGCCTGAAATCCATCCCTGCCGGGAAGTAACGCAATTCCGACGCACCCGTGAACGGATCAGCCTGAACTTGTTGTATAAGTATATTACGACACTAGGAGTCGCGTGTATGTCTATAATATTACGTATTGGCACACGCGTCCTATTATATCTTGACATCCACCGCTCCCTGTACTATCACACCCATCCAGCACCTAACAGAGGCTTCCATGAAAACCGAATTCCGAGAACTACGCCTTCACCAGCTCACCCAGGCCCTCGTCCCCTTCCGCGACGCCGAATCCGCCGTGCGCCCGTCCCGCGGATGGCTGCGCGCCATTCGGGAGTCCCTGGGCTTAACTCTGGAACAAGTCGGCCGGGCTATGGATCGCACTCGCCAGGACACCCTGGCCTTCGAGCGCTCCGAAGCGGAAGACCGCATCACGCTCAAAAGCCTGCGCCGAGTCGCCGAGGCCATGGGTTGCGAGTTGGTCTATGCCGTCATTCCTAAATCCGGCACGTTGCGCGAATTGGCCGAACGCAACGCGCGCCAGGAAGCGGCCCAGCGCGTCCTGGCCGTCGAACACAGCATGGCCCTCGAGGCCCAGGCCGCCGGCGACGTGGACCACCGGATCGAGCGGGAGACCCGGCGCATCCTCAAGAAATCCTGACGCCGAGTGCGCGCGACGCCATGAACGGGCTGCCCGGAAACACTCCCATCACTCCCGAAAAACTGGGTGGCCTGATTCCCAGCCTGGCCACCCAGCACGAATTAAACGAGTGGGAGGGTGAAAATATTCTGGTGGCTCGAGCCTGGGCGCTCGCCCGCCGGCAAATCAAGCAGGCCAACCCGTTCGCCGAAGCCTACGTCCGCGAACTACACCGCCGCATGTTCAGCGAAACCTGGAAATGGGACAGCAGCTACCGCCGCAGCGCCAAAAATCTCGGAGTCCCGGCGCATGAAATACGCGAACGCCTCGCCACCTTGCTCGGCGACGCCCGCTACTGGGTCGAGCACCACACCTACCCCGCCGACGAAATCGCGGTGCGCTGCCATCATCAACTCGTGCTGGTCCATCCCTTCCCCAATGGCAACGGCCGGCACGCCCGCCTCTATGCCGACGCGCTCGCCATCCATTTGGGCCGCGCTGAATTCAGTTGGGGGCGCCAGACCATGATCGCCGCCGGGCCCACCCGCGCGGCGTACCTGCAAGCTCTGCGCGCCGCCGACGGCCACGACCTTGAGCCCCTGCTCCGCTTCGCCCGTTCCTGAGTCCTTGGCCCGCCCGCGCTCTCTCGAATTTCACTGCCAGCCTCGCCCGCCCATGCTATACACCCATGCATGCTACAGATGTCCTGCTCTTCCCCGTCCGGGAGGCCGTAATGAAAAGCAAAACTCGTGCCGCCGCTGGAATTCTGGCAGCGTTGCTACTTGCTACCGCTGCCGAGTCTCAGCACTCCGCGGGCTCGGCCAAAAGTATTTCAGCGAACAGCGCCGCCACCCAATCGTTCAGCCCAGCGACGCAATCCGCCATTTCCGCCGCCGTAAATAAAGAACTCGCTGCCTTCGGCGGCAACACCCCCGTCCCCGGCGCGATCGTCGGCATCTGGGTGCCCGGCAAAGGAACTTTCGCCCAGGCCTTCGGTTCGTCCAATCTTGATCCCAAAACACGCCTGGCGCTTGACGACAAATTTCGCATCGGCAGCAACACCAAGACCTTTGTCATCTCGGTGCTGCTCCAGCTGGTCGACGAAAAGAAACTCTCCCTCGACGATCCGGTCAGCAAGTTCGACCTCGGCGTAAAAATTCCCAACGCCGAAAACATCACCGTCCGCGAACTCTGCCAGATGCGCAGCGGCCTGCTCGACGCCTACAGCGCGCCGCAGTACGACAAAGTCACCTTTACGCCTCAGACCGCCTACACCCCGCAGCAAATCATCGCCACCGCCGTTTCGAATCCGCCGCTCTTCCCGCCCGGCGCCAAATGGAATTACAGCAACACCAATTACCTGATGCTCGGCCTGATTATCGAAGCCGTCACCCACCACCCGATTCAGGACGAAATCAGCACGCGCCTGCTCGTTCCGCTGCGCCTGAAAAACACCACCTTCCCCACCACCAATCCCGACATGCCGCTGCCGTTCGCTCACGGCTACGCTCTCGATCCCCAGAAAAACTGGACCGACGTGACCGTCAACCTCTCGCCCAGCATCAGCTGGGCCGCCGGCGTCATGATCTCCGACCTGGCCGACATGAAAATCTGGGTCAAAGCCTACGTCACCGGCAGCACCAACGGCGCCGCCACTCAGAAAGAACGTCTCACCTGCCTGCCCACCGGCGGCTACGAACTTTCTTTCGGCCTCGGCATCGGCTGCGTCAACGGCTGGTACGGCTACACCGGCGGCATCCCCGGCTACAACACGTCCGCCAATTATTTCCCAGCCCAAGGCGCCACCATCATCGCCTTGGTAAATTCCCAGATTGAAACTCCCAGCCCAGGCGTCGCCAACGCCATCTTCCGCGACATCACCCAAATCCTCTTCCCCCATAACGTCGCCTTCCCCCCAGATCCCGCAACCAAATCCGCCACAAAATAAATAAGCCTCAGCAAATCTCGTTCGGCAAAGCAGCAACGCAAGCCAGCCACCTGTAGCGGCCGGCATTAGCCGGGCAGCCGTTGCCTTTCCGGGTGCCCCGCCTTCGCGCCTCAGGAAGGGTGGGCGCCTTCCGCAGCGAGGCCACTCAACGATCCCGCACACAATCACATCGACGCGAACCTCTCGTCAGGGCACGGCTTCAGCCCTGCCGCAAAGCGCCAATGGAATTCGCGGCTTTAGCCGCTGAGGGAATTCTTGCAGCGTTGTCAACGCGTGGAATGATTGAACAAGCTATACAAAAGCAGTGCCAGCACGATCGCCGTCACTCCGACATACATCCAGTCGCGCTCCAGCGCAAACCCCAGCATCGAAAATAAAACCCGCGCCACCGGCGTAGCAATCAGCACCAAAATCCCCAACTGAATCACCGCCAGCGGCTCCCACTCCACCGCGCCATGGAAAATACCCTGCAAGCTGCTCAACTCCGCCGGCACGCCCCGAAAAGTCTTGTACTCTCGCCGCGCGCCATGCGCCTCCGACAAAAACCACATGCCTCCGGCCAGAACAATCAACGCCGCAATCAGCACGCCCGTCCGCAGCAACTTCCCCAAGAAAATCTCGAACTGCTGATCCGTAGGTTTTATCGCCGCAGGCATCACAACTTCCCTCGCACACCCTCAAAAATCATCTGGACTCCTAATGCCGCAATCACCACTCCAAACACCATTCGCAGCGTCTTCACCTTGGCTCCGGGCAAAATCAACGCACCCGTCAACGCCCCGGCCAGAACTCCCAGCATCACCGGCAGCGCCAATCCCGGATCGATGTACCCTCGACGCAAATAAATTCCCGCGCTCGCCGCCGCTGTCACTCCAATCATGAAATTGCTGGTCGTCGTCGAAACTTTAAATGGAATCTTCATCGCCTGATCCATCGCCAGCACTTTCACTGCTCCAGACCCAATCCCTAGCAGCCCAGACAAAAGTCCCGCCAGATACATCAGACCAAATCCCGCCGGAACATTTCGCACGTGATACGCTTCGCGCGCGCCACTCGCGCCACCCGCCGCCACGCTGATCGCGTCGCCCGCCCCCCGTACTCGATCTGCCGGAAACGTCCCGTCCAGTCTCAAGAAAGTCGCCACCGGGTCCGGCGCCAATCCCTTCTCCGGCTCCTTCGGCCCCCCGAACGACGTGTACGCCGAATACAGCAGCACCACCCCAAAAATAATCGCAATCGCCGACGTCGAAACGTATCCCGCGATAAACGCCCCGCTCAACGCCCCCACCGTCGTCGCCACTTCCAGAAACATCCCCACCCGCATATTCGAATACCCTTCCCGCAAATACGCCGCCGCCGCGCCCGACGAAGTCGCAATCACCGACACCAGCGACGCCCCAATCGCGTACCGAATGTCTACGCCAAACACCAAAGTCAGCAGCGGCACAATCACCACGCCGCCACCCAGCCCGGTCAGCGACCCCAGCATCCCGGCGAAAAACGAGCCAATCGCCACCACCAGCGTAAATTCAACAGTATTCAAAGGCCTGCCCACCTCTAAATTGGTTTGCGCTACGGTTTCGGCGGATTGTCGAGACGGAGTTTTGTCACCGTCATTACCTCGCCCCGCCAAGCATCAACCCCAACTTCATGTTGCCCAGGTGACTCGACCAAACGCCGTATCTGATCAAATGTGTACATGGGTGTGCTCTTTCCGTCCACGGCACCAATCGAATCACCTTCGTGAAGGCCCGCCACGTCCGCTGGAGACGTTTTGACCACATGGACTACCAGCACTTTCTTGAATCCGTCGTCAGTCACCAGCGTTAAGCCCGACGTATTCCTATCGAATGGTTTGGACCAATCCCCGTTCGGCTCCAGCATCATCTGACCCCGCGAATAATCCAGAGTCACCGTGAATCGCCGCAAAATATCTCCGCCAATCGTCCCGTCGTAATTCGAGGTAGCCGTAACGCCCTTGGTGTCGGTAGAAAAATCCGCCACCGGATTCGAAAGTTTCACCCCGCCGATTTCCACGCTCTCCACTCGCCCCGTAACCTGCCGAAATTCTCCACCCGCGCCAAATCCGAACGACGCAAACTGGCCTCGTCCATCGCCAATCAAAGCGTGCTGCTCCTCAAACGGCCGGAACAATCGCAGCTCCGAGTACGTCCCTGAATCCACCGCCAGATGCGCCTCTAGCGCCGGCTGTCCAGCAGCCGCAACGATCTTCGCGTCAAACAGCGCCAACGTCCCGCCATTCAGAATTCGTAGTGGAATCACCGACCCCGCACCTGTATATAAAAACGATCCGGGATCGTAAATGCTCAGTTGTTTCCCTGCGTAATCGATCTCCACGACGTATTTGTGAAAGAAATTTACGCCCGGTGTCCCGTCGATCTTCCGCCCCTCATGCTTTTCGAAATCGCCGTAGTTGTAAATAACGATCGTCTTCTCGAGAAGATCGGCGCCACCGACGCTGCACGCGACGTTTTTCCCCAGCGGAAAACGCTCCACGCCTTCTCCATTGCCATCTACTTTCGCGCTTCCTTTCCGCGGCAGCTTCACTTCGTCCGCTGCCTCCTCGCTTACAAACGTGACCGCCGCGCCGGTATCCAGAATCATCGTGTACGGCCGTGAGCCATGCACGCTTACCGGCAAATAAACGCGGTTGTGATACAGCTCGAATGGAATCACCGCGATGGGTTTTACCGAGCTCGAACTGGCGGACGCTTTACCTGGAACAGTTTGTGAGCGTGCAACTGGAGGGAGTGTCATGAAGACGAAAGAAAGGAAAAAACAAAATACTGAATGGCGCCAATGCACTCAATCCTCCGCGCGGAGATCGCAGGATGATTCCGCACGATGGTCGCACGTTCGCCAGTGCAGGTCGATTCGAAATTGTCAGCAGACTCAGTTTTCCGGTGACGAGGAAGAAGACGAAGAGGACGACGACGAACTCGAGGACGGCGATGAAGACAGTTTCGGTGCCGGATCCGTCGGCGTTAACGCCGGAGCCGAGCTCGACCGCAGTGGCGCGTTCCCCGGCACCTTGTCATATACATAACGAATATCCACCGAATCATGCGACCGCGTCCGCCCCAGATGCACCGTTTCGATCAGCTTATCCCCGCCCGGCGCCGGCTCGAACGACCGCGTGGCCCGCGCATCATGCGCGCCCTCCACGTCCCCGACCAGCCGGAAATCTTCCCAGTGCGAATTGTATTCCTGATATTTTTCTTCTTTCGAATTGGTGATCTTCCGCCCGTCGGTATAGAAAACGCGCTCGCGGTTCAGATCGTCCGTCAGGTTCACCGCCGCGTCCTTATCATCCTTCGTATCCTTCGCGCTCAACGTAATTGTCGACGCCGGCGTGGTCAGCTCCTGCATCTGCGCCCGCGTAAAATCGTCGTCGCTCGCGCCCGTGTTCCGCGGCGCCCGCCCGCTGCTACTCCCCGGAAAAGGCGACGTCGGCCCGCCCACGTGAATGCCCGTGTTGTTCCCGGTGGGCGACCCGTTGCCAGTTCCCCCGCCGCTCCGCGGGCCGCCGCCCGAGCCGCCGGTCGTCTTCGCATCCTTAATCTGCTGCATCGCGTCGTCGCTCTGCGCCACGTCCAGCTTCCAGGTGCCCCAAAGTTCCTTGCGATCGGGCGGCTTTGGCTCATCCGCCGCAATCCGTGGAGCCCCGGTCGAATCCCCTTGCGTCCCCGGCGCGGGACGAATCGGCCCCGGACCCGCCTGCGCCCGCGCCGCGCTGGGCCAAGCCACCAGCGCCAGCGCGCACAGCGCACAAAACGCCACACCTCTTGCTGGTTGATTTCCGCCGCCGTTCTTCACGATCTTAATTCTCTCCGAATCTCGCTACAGTTCCAATAATTCGCGCAGCACCACCAATACCCTAGAGATGCGCCAAATTCGCAAAAAGATGTCGAGGCCGCATCCCCAGATCTACGCCGGGATCCCCTCCACAATCGATTCCGGCACCCGCGTCGGTATAATCCGGTTCAATTTCCACCCCGCCGCCGCGAACAATTCGCTGAACTGCTTCTCCGTCCGCTCGCATCCTCCCGGAAAAATTGAGATTCTCTTAGCGAGTGCCCGGCATTGTACACTCACCCTGGAAAAGCCGCCGTGCCCGACTCGACCAGCGAGATTATCCTCTCCCTCTTCCCGACCGCCGACCGGGACAACGGCCCTCTGCGCGAACTCGCTTTTCGCGCCGACCACTTCACTTCCGCCGAAATCCTGGCGTCGCGCCTCGACGCCCTCGTCGCCCTCTTCAAATTCCTGCGCAAGTCCGACCGCGTCATCCCCGAGCCGCTGGCTCACAGCGAACCCGCTGCCACCGTCGGAAAAACCATCTCCCGCTTCACCGACCCGCACCTGAAACGCGAGCTAGTCTGGGTCTCCATTCTCGAATCGTCCGCCACGATTCGCGACCGCTACCACGCCGGCATCGCCGCCATCCTGAAAGAAACCAACGGCATCTCGCTCTTCGCCCAGTCCGGCCTGCCCACCGACCGCGGCCTGTTCCCCGAAGTCTCCGACCGTTTCTTCGGTCACGTCCTCCCCGCGCCGCGCGAAGACAAAGATCTCTCCAAACTTTTTCTCCGTCTCTTCCCCTCCGAAAAAGAGGTCGACCGTTTTTTTAGCCTTCCCGCCTCCCTGCTCGATCACATCGCCCATCTCACCGCGCCCCCCGAGGATTCCGACGCCTGGCACCCGATCGTCGAATCCATGCTCGGCGCCTTCTGCCTGATCGGCGCGCGCGTCCAGGGTCTGGGCCTCTCCGAAAATTTGCGCGTGCGCAGCGAACCGGTTCCGGTGCAGCTCTTGGCTTTTTACCGCTTGCCTCGCGCCGCCGATTCCCTGGTCCTCGCCATTCGTACCCGCGATGGCGTTCCCGAAGCGGTGCAGACCTGGCACGCTACCGTCGGCGATTGCCACAAGGAACTCCGCACCATCGTGGCTCATCTCGATTCCAGCGGCGTGAATCTCGACGTGGTCTACGCCCTCGACGTCATCCATCGCAGCCTCATCCGCATGGAAGCCATCATCGCTGTGTTGATCGCGCCGGTCGGCCCGCAGCGCTACGCCGCCGGGAAAAGCCTGCTCCGCGAAGTCGTGCGCGGCCGCCTCGCCGACCGCAGCTTGCGCAGCCTGGCCCGCAACAGCTTTCGTTTACTCGCGCGGAAAATTGTCGAATGGGCGGGGAAAACCGGCGAGCACTACATCACCAACAATCGCGCCGAATATTTGCAGATGTGGCGTTCGGCCATGGGCGGCGGCCTGCTCACCGTCGGCACCGCTGCGATAAAACTCATCGCGACCCACGGCCACTTACCGCTGTTCTTCGAGGGATTTTTAGTCGGACTCGACTACGCCGTCAGCTTCGTACTCATGCAGAATTACCATCTCGCGCTCGCCACCAAGCAGCCTTCCATGACCGGGGCCGCTCTCGCGCGTATCATTCAGAATTGCCACGGCGCCGCGCGCAATGACGAGCTTTTCAAATACGTCTCGCGCATTTTCCGTTCCCAGCTTGCCGCCGCGCTCGGCAATATCGTCGCCGTCTGCGCTGGCTCTCTGGTCTTGATGATGCTCTGGCACCGTTTCATCGGCCACTCTTTCCTCTCCGACGAAACATCCTGGTACACCATCACTTCGCTGAACCCGCTGCACAGCGGCACCGTTTTCTACGCCACGCTCACCGGCATAATCCTCTGGCTTTCCAGCATCGCCGGCGGCTGGATTGAAAACTGGGCGGTCTATCACCGCTTGCCCGAAGCCATTGCCGAACATCGCCTCGGCGAAAAGCTCGAGCCCGAAACTCTGGCCCGCATCTCGAACACGTTTTCGCGAAACATCGCCGGCTGGGGCGGCTCGATCGTCCTCGGTTTTATGCTCGGCATGACCCCGGTCTTCGGAAAATTTTTCGGCCTGCCGCTCGACGTGCGCCACGTCACCCTTTCCACCGGCATGTTCGCCCTCGGCGCCGCCTCGCTGGGCGTCGCCGTCATCGGCAAAGGCGCCCTGATCATGGCCGCCCTCGGCATCGCCTGCACTTTCGTCCTGAATCTCACCACCAGTTTCTATCTCGCCCTGCGCCTCGCCCTCCGCGCCCAGGACGTCACCGGCCGCGACCACCGCCACCTGGTCCGCGCCCTCTGGCTCCACTTCCTCCAATCCCCGCGCGATTTTTTCATCCCCCCGCGCGAAGAACCGACCCCAACCACGCCAAACACGCCGAGCAGCCCAGCCACCCCAAGCACGCCCACCA
>PMHK01000131.1:0-141 GCA_003156635.1 Acidobacteriota bacterium
CGGCTTCCACTGGTGCGCGCCGCCCGGACTCTTGGTCAATTCCCAATCGTACTTGAAAAGATGCTCGAAGAAATCGTTGCTCCACTTGGTCGGCGTGCTGGTCCAGGTCACTTCCAGCCCGCTGGTAATCGCGTCGCCGGC
>PMHK01000131.1:243-441 GCA_003156635.1 Acidobacteriota bacterium
CTTCCGGGTTCACGTAGATCAAGCCCATGGTCGTCGCGCCCAGCGGATTGGCCAGATCGCGATCGCCCGAATACCGTTTCTCGGTGCCCATCCAGGTGGTTTCGACTCCCCAATTCACGTCGAGATCCGGTTCCCACACATCCGGACGCCCGCCCGCAAATCCGAAAGTTTTGAAACCCATCGTTTCCAGCGCGACGT
>PMHK01000131.1:477-9700 GCA_003156635.1 Acidobacteriota bacterium
CCGGCGCTGTGCCACGCCATCCGAATGAAAAGCGGTCCGTAGTGACCAAAGTCCGCCGGCCACCAGTCCTGCGAATCGGTCATCAACGCCGCCAAATCTTTTTTCAGCGCCGGGTAGTCGAGGCTCTTGAATTCTTCGGCGTAGTTAAAATTCTGGCCCATCGGATCGGACAAGGAGGAATGCTGCGCCAGCAAATTTAGGTTCAGGCTGTTCGGCCACCAGTGATTGTTGTTGGTGCTGGGCGTGCCGGCATGATGGAACGGGCACTTCGCTTCGGTCGACATTCGATATCCTCCTTCAGGCGTTGGCAGTCCGCCGCATGAGCTCGTGGAAGCCGCTTATTGCGACTTCGATGCACTCACCTTAGCATCCAAGTAGGATATAGTTCCAATATGTATATCCCATTCTAGGTATAGGCGGGCCCTATGGAAGTGAATCAGCTTCGCTATGTTTGCGCCATTGCCGACACCGGCAATTTCAGCCGTGCCGCCGAGCGCTGCCGGATCGCCCAGCCCTCGCTCTCGCAGCAGGTCCAAAAACTCGAGGACGACCTCGGCGTCAAACTCTTCGATCGCCTGGGCCGCAGCATCCGCCTCACCGAGGCGGGCCGCGCGTTCATTCCGCGCGCTCGTGCGATCCTCGAGCAGCTGGACGCGGCGCGCTCCAGCGCCGCTGACAAAAACGCCGACCTGCGCGGCAACGTTACCGTCGGCGTGATTCCCACCGTCGCGCCTTACCTGATGCCGGCCTATACGGCCAGCTTCGCCAAAAAATTCCCGGACGCGAAACTGCGCATCATCGAAGAAACCACTTCGGTGCTGGTCGAAGGCCTGCGCGACCTCTCCATCGACGTGGCCATCCTCGCGCTCCCGCTGCGCCACAAAGACCTGGAATTATTTCCGATCCGCACCGAACCGCTCTTCGCCGTGCTGAAGAAAAACCATCCGCGCGCCCGCGCCAAATCGCTCGCGCTGAAAGATCTCCGCGGCGAATCCTTCGTCATGCTGCGCGACGGCCACTGTTTCCGCGACCTGAGCCTGGACACCTGCACCCGCGCGCGCATCACGCCCAACATCGCCTTCGAAAGCGGGCAGTTCAGCAGCCTGCTGGGGATGGTCGCGGCCGGCATCGGCGTTTCGCTGGTCCCGGAAATGGCCATCGACCGCAACGCCAACTGCCGTTACGTCCGCCTCAGCGATGCCCAAGCCACGCGCACCATCGTCGCCGCCGTAGTGCGTGGCCGCAGCTTCAACCGCGTGCAGCAAGCTTTCGTATCGGGGATTACGGGGAAGGAAACGCCTGCCGCCGGCGGAAAATCCTAACCGCCGGCGGCCCTTCAAAAATTCCTTCTCGAGGGTAGGGAAGCGATTGCGCCTGCCGAAAAAAATCGCGGACTACTTCGCGGGCGTCTCGGCTTTTTCGCTGGTCGGTGGCACGATGCCCTTGAGCCGCATATAGGTCACCATGTTCCCGTAATGCTCGTCGGTGTGCGCCGTATTGATGGTCAACACCGTCAGCTTGGCCATCTGGTATCCGAATATCTTCATCATCTCGCTGCCTTTCGCGTCAGTCATGTTGCCGTAGGCCTTAAAGCAGTACGCCTGCGCATCCTTGACCGCAGCCACCAGATCGGCCTTCGAGGTCTTGGTCTTTTCGATGTCCGTCGCCGGATTCGCTTCGCCGCTCACCTGCGAGCAGAAGCTGTACGAAGCGTCGGCCACGTGGCCCACGATCTGGCCAAAGCTGCGCACCTCCGGCGTCGGCTTGAACGAATAATTTTCTTCCGGCATTTTCTGCGCCGCGCTAATCACCGCGCCACTCACAAAACCGTAGAAACCTTTTTCGCTCATCGTAATCGGATTGGCCGGCGGAGTAGCCTGCGCTGCCGGAGCAGCTTGCGCCGCGGGCTTCTCCTGCGCGAGCGCCGCACCGGGAACTGCCAAAAATACCGCGAACATAAAACCGATCATTTTTTTCACGACACGCCTCCGTAAGGAAAATTGTGAGGAAATCATGCCACATCTGCCAAACGAGGGCTTCTTTATATGGATTCCAACCCCAATTGTCGCGACGAAGAATGTTTCGCGGGTGGCCCATCCTTCCCGGTTCTGGAAGTGTGGGGCTTTTGACTCTGATTTGCACTTTCACGAACTCACTTCGCGTTCGCCGCTCGCCGCGCGAGATCCCCATCCTTCGCGAAAGGCGCGAAGCATGGGCCACCCTGAAAAGCAGCGTCCAATTCAATCGCCGTGTCACTCTCCTTGACAAGAACACGCCTGATATACCAGAATCGTTAGGCATTTCCTCTTTTCCTGGCAGGCCGGTCGGGGTTTTATGGACTACGCTTGGCAAGGTTCGTTGGGTGCGGCTCTCGTCGAAACCGATTTGGAGAAACTCCCTGCGCTCGTGGCTACCGCCGAAAAGGCCATCGTCTCCCGCGCTCAGGAACTCGCCAAATCGAATAACGGCCGCGCCGAGACGGACGCGCTGCAGGCCGCTATTCATCAACTGCTGGTGATCAAAACCGAGCACCTGAAATGGCCCAGCATCTTCTCGGGCGGAACCCGTGGCTAGCACCTTGACCGCTCGCTGGCAGGCTCTTCAAAATCGCGTTTCCCTTTTTCTCCGGAAGATTTTGCTGGTGCTCGGCGAAACCGAAGCGCGCATCCAGCGCGAAGAAGTGTTAAAACAGATGAGCCACGCGAAGCGCAGTCCCGGTTCCTGAGAGGACAACCACTCGGTGTCTGAAGCCGTTCCGATCGATCGTCAACGCCCCACCACCCTCCCCGCGCCGCTGGATTTATTTCGTCTCCTGGTCGAGGGCATTCGCGATTACGCCATTTTCGTGCTCGATCCCGAAGGCCACGTTATCACCTGGAATCCTGGCGCCCAGAATATGAAGGGCTACCGCCGCGAGGAAATCATCGGCCAGCATTTTTCCAAATTTTATCCGCCGGAAGCGGTGGAAAGCGGCTGGCCGGCTCGCGAACTGGCTCTGGCTGAAAAAGAAGGCCGCTTCGCCGACGAAGGTTGGCGGGTGCGCAAGGATGGCTCGACCTTCTGGGCTTCGGTGATTATTTCTCCGCTGCGCGCCGCCGACGGCTCACTTTCCGGTTTCGCCAAAGTCACGCAGGATATGACCGAACGCCGCAAGGGTGACGAACGCATCCAGGCGTTGAACCGCGAACTTCGCGAACGCATCGCCCAACTGGATGAATCCCGCCGGGTGATCGAACTGCGTACCCTCGACCTGCAGAAATTATCCGCGCGCCTGCTGCACGTGCAGGATGAGGAACGCCGCCGCATCGCGCGCGAATTGCACGACGATCTAGGCCAGCAACTGGCCGCGCTGAAAATGGAACTGAGCAAACTCGCCGATGCCGGCGCCGCCAACGAACTGGCCGACTCCGCCGTGGCCTCGGTCCGCAATCTTTCTTATTTGCTGCATCCGCCGTTGCTCGATGAAACCGGCTTGCGCGCCGCGCTGCATTGGTACGTCGACGGCATGGTCAAACGCAGCAACTTCCAAATCACTCTGACCATCACGCCGCCCAGTTTTGCGCGCCTCGCTCGCGACATCGAAACCACGGTCTTTCGCGTCGTCCAGGAATCGCTGACCAATATCTACAAACACGCCGGCAGCGACAGCGCGCGCGTCGAAGTCGATCAGCAACCCGAATGGGTGGTGGTCCGCGTCCGCGATTACGGCAAAGGCGTGGCGCATCTCACCGGCAGCCGCGACCGCACCCCGTCGCTCGGCGTCGGCATTTCCGGCATGCGCGAACGCGTCCGCCAATTCGGCGGCGAACTCACCGTGACTCGCGCCGAACCCGGCACCCTGGTCGAAGCCAAAATCCCACTCTTCAGCATGGACGCCGGCACAGACTAACCGTCGCCTCGCATCCGAATTTGACTCAGAATTTCCGGGTGGCCCATCCTTCGCGCACTTCGCGAAGGGTGGGGCTTTTCGCGATCGCTCACCCGGCGTCCGCCGGCCTCACCGCTAAAACTTCACCATGATCGACAGGTCGACAAACGACTCGTCCTTGCGCAAGTCCGGGAACCACACGCCCGCAGTGCTGTTCGGAGTGCCGCATGCCATTTCGGCCGGACCCAAAGCGGTCTGTCCGGAGCTTGCTCCGCTGGCGCAGGTGAAAAATTGCGGCGCTCCATTGTTTCCGCCCGGTGGCGTGATGCCTCCGCTCCCGCTCCAATACGGCACGTTCGCGTGACGGTAGTCATACTCCGCGCGGAACGTGATGTATTGCTTCGGCATGTAGTCGAAAGTGATCGACGAATCCCAGGCTTTGAACGGATCGCCGGGATTCTCCGTAAAGTACGGAGAATTGGTCGACGCCGTCACTGCGGTTTCGCCGTTGATCGGCGGCAACAACACCAGATACCGCCCCGGATTGTTGATTTGCCCTCCGCCCAAGGTCAGCCCAAACAAATCCCGGTGGAACCAGAAGCGGTTGTACACCATGTAGCCGATGAAACTCTGTTTCGGGCCGCCTTTGCGGTCTCCGTAGCAGCTCACCCCTCCGCCGAATTCGCAGCCCATGTCTCCAGTCAAAGAGACCGCCATTCGGTCCAGAGTTCGATCCGGCCGGTCGAAGTATTTCACCTCGATGCTGTTGTCGGTGTGGATGCGTGAGCGGTTGTTGATGAATAGATCGTCGTGTCCCAGCCCGTAATTATTGGAAATGACTTCGAGCCACGGTTTCGGGGTCCATTTGATCTGGCCGCCCAGGCCCGGACGGTGGTTGGCCGAAGCGTAGGATTGCCATCCGTTGATGAACCACGGTTCGATCTTCAAGTGCGCCGTGGGAAAGACTTGCACCCGCACGCCTTCGAAGAACCACGGCGTATTCGAAGAGACATACGAAGGCTGATAGGCCCAATTGTCGAAATTGTAGTAACTGAACAATCCGATGTACGACAAAAAGATTCCGGCATCCACGTTCACGCCATGCAGCACGTCGAAGTGATAACCGCCGTAGGCTTCCGACAAGTAGCGGTACGCGCTCACCAGATCCCACTGGCCGTGGCCCACGCTCGGATCATTTCGCGGCGTCGTCGCCGAATACATTCCGAACTGGGTCATGAACCGCGCGCGCACATTGTCGTAATGGAAATCTCCGCCGATCCCCAATTGTTCCAGCTGAACTTCGAAGGACCGGAATAATTCGCTCGATCCTCCAATGGAATGGTCGGTGGGGTGATTGAAATCGGCGACGTAGTTGACGTCCGCGCGGATTTCTGGCGTAAAGAATTTCGAATCCCAAAAAATATCCTTGGTGCGCGGGTTGCCGTTCAGCCAGGTCCAATCCGCGTCCGAAAAAGGTTCGATTTTCTTGGGCGGTTCCGTCGGGCTTGCCAGATTCGTGGAGGACGCGACCTCGGGGGTGCTTGTACTCGTGCTCGCACTCGCGCTCGTAGCGGGAGCCGAAGCCGCCGCTGCTGCTGCCGGCGCGGTTTCTTTTGCGGCCGCATTCGCCGCAGCGACTGCCGGATGCTGCGCGGCCTTCAACTCCGCTTCCAATTCATCGATGCGCTTGCGCATCGCTTCCAGCTCTTGGGTAATTGCATCTTGCTGCGGACTCGCGGCGGCCGCGCTGCCGCTCGATGACCCCTGCTGCTGCGCAGCTTCCTGCGGACTTTGCGCCCAAACAACATTGCCGCCAATTGACACGCACAACAGGCACGCGCCGGCTCGGCGCAGTGATTCCACTGCTGCATTTCTCATCTTTTTTCTCCTAGCGCACACCCATCCATCGCCCCAGCGACGGAGTGCAGTCTAGATTTGCGCTCATAACGAACGCATAAGTTTTCTATAAAGGATTTGTATGGGTCGGTCTTTACGGAATCCTTACGATCCCTTGAGGCTTTTCTTACGCACCGCCCGCTACGCTTCAATCAAGCCTTGATCTTTTGAGCGGCGCACTAGAAGGCGTCTGTCCGTGAACCCGCCAACCATTCTCGTGGTGGACGACGAAGCCCAAATCCGCAGGGTCTTGCGCTCGACTCTGTCCAGCAACGGCTACGACGTGCTGGAAGCGAAGAACGGTGATGAAGCAATCGAAACGGCGCTGCGCGCCCGTCCCGATCTCGTTTTGCTGGACGTCAACCTGCCGGGAATGAGCGGACTCGAAACCTGCACCAAACTTCGCTTGTCATTTGCCGTCCCGATCATCATGGTCACCGTTCGCGATTCGGAACGGGACAAAATCGCGGCGCTGGATTGTGGAGCGGATGATTACGTCGTAAAGCCCTTCGCCATCGGAGAGTTGTTAGCCCGCATTCGCGCTGCGTTGCGCCGGATTCCGAACCAGCCGCTCCCCAGGATCGAAATTCCCGGCTTGATTATTGATCTGGACCAGCGCCTCGTCAGCGTCCGCGGAAACGCGGTGCACCTGACTCCGAAAGAATTCGACGTGCTGCGTCTCCTGGTGCTGCACCAGGGCAAACCGCTCAGTCACAAGAAAATGTTGTGGGCGGTTTGGGGGCCGGATTATGCGGGGGAAATCGAATACCTTCGCGTGGTCATTAATCAGCTGCGCCGGAAAATCGAAATAGACCCGGCACAACCTTCGTACCTTCTCACCGAGCAGGGGCTCGGCTACCGATTCCAGATTCCGCCGGAGCCTGGAACGAAAATCCGTTCGTAAATCATGCCGGCTGAAAACGAACCGCTAGCTTGAATTGGGCAGTTTTTCCGCCGGCTTCGCCTTCAACGCAATCACCGCCAGGGTGCTGGACATCTTGGCCACCAGCACGCGCCCCGCGTCGCCTTCGACCATCACTTCCGCTTCGACGAATACCAGGTTCTTGCCCGCGCGCAACACCGTGGCGGGGGCAAAATAACTCCGCACTCGCCGCCGGACGCAAAAATGAAATTGTATTTTCCACCGTAATCACGTCCCGGTCCTCGGCGACCGTCGAGGCCGCCGCCCCGCCGCTAGTGTGATCCGCCAAAGTCACCAGCACGCCCGCATGCGCAAATCCGTGCTGCTGCCGCAGCGCGGGCAATATTTTCACCCGCGTTTCACACCAGCCCGCGCCATGCGCGGCCAGTTCGATGCCCAGCGACCGCACGAATTCCGCCTCCCGAAACACCCGCTCCACCGCGCCACGATTCCCGTTGCTCATCCGCGGGTCACCTCCGAATTTGAATTCGAATCGAATTTCCGGGTGGGGCTTTTCGCATCGCTCGCCGTAGCACCCTGGAGACCGCCGCTACAAAACCAGCCGTCATTCTGAGCGCAGCGANNGAGCGCGTCTTCGTCGCCTCGACTCCGCCGCGGCCGTCTGGCGGAGATGCTTCGTCGCGAAAAACGCTCCTCAGCATGACGGCGAAGGGCCAAGCCGAACCGGGCTACCGTCGTTCGCTGAACGCCACCCACCGCTTGCCGCGATACGATTCCGCCACCACCCCCGCCGCGGCTGCCAACGCCACCGATGCCAGCGTCTCGCTCCAGGCGCCGACGTCTGTCGATCCCGCCGCGATTGCCGGCACCCACACCAGCACCAGGAACAGGCCCATCTCCACCGCCGAAAGCGTCGCCGCCAGCCGCGCGCAAACTCCGATAATCATCGCCACGCCCGCCGCTATAAACGTCCAGCCGAAAAATTTGGCCCAGAATACGTGCCACGGCAGCCAGGCCGGCACCATCTCCGCGGTATGTTGCAGGTAAACAAAATGCGCGATGCCGAAAGGAATCATCCCCAGTCCGTAAAGCGCCCGCGCAATGCGCAGTCCATTCTCGCTGGCCGCGGATCCAAACCGCTGCTTGTCCGAATCATCCGCGAACCACACCCACAAGACCCAAGCCGCCGCCGTCATCACCGCCACCTGCGCCGCCGCCCACCAAAAATCCACGGTGCGCGAAATCAACATCCCCGGTACACGCAGCAGCACCAACCAAAGCAAAAAATAACCGAGCAGCACGCGCGCCGCAATCGTCGCCGTCCGCCGAAACAGTAAGCCAACGCCGCCCGCCAGCGATACCAACGCGCACAAATAAATCAGCGCCACGCGCGCCGGCACTCCCTCCGGCACCGGCTGCCAGATCACCGTGAAATTGCCCCTGAACAATCCCAAAATTCCCAGCACGATCATCGTCGCCGCAAAAAAAACCTGGCCCACACTTGCGATCCGCATCGCCCATCCTCCGCCGTCCACCCGATTCATGAAGTATGCGAAAGTCCGTTGCTATGCAGATGCCTCAACCAGCACGCGAGGTGGTCTCGCCGGTAAATCGAAAACGGATCGGAGGGCAATCGTCGCGCCAGTCCGAGGCGGCTGGTATTCTGACGTGTGACCTCCACGCCCAACCCGCCCACTCGGACGCCGCCGCGGCCCAGCTTTCTCCGCCGCCTGATCACCTCGTCGGTGGTCCAATGGTCGATCATCGGCCTGGTGCTGCTGTGGGCGCTCGCCGCGCTAACTCTCGTCGCCGCGCGCTGGATCGATCCGCCCACCACCGCCGTGCATATGCAGCGCCACGTACAGGCGTTGATTCACGGCACGCCCTATCACGAACGCTACCAATTCGTTCCGCTCACTCAAATCTCGCCCGACCTGCAGCACGCGGTGATCGCCGCCGAGGACGCCCGCTTCTACCAGCACCACGGCTTCGACTGGCACCAGATCCAGATCGACGCCGCGGAAGATTTGGAAGGCGAGCGCACCCGCGGCGCTTCCACCCTCACCCAGCAACTCGTGAAAAATTTATTCTTCGGCACCGGCCGCTCCATCCTGCGCAAAGGCGCCGAAGCCACCCTGGTCCCAGTCGCCGAAATCGTCTTGGGCAAACGCCGCATCCTCGAGCTCTATCTCAATGTGGTCGAATGGGGCCCGGGAATTTATGGCGCAGANNGCCTGCCGTTACTACGACCAAACCGAAGCCCGCAACATCGGCCGCCAACAATCCGCCCGCCTCGCCGCCATTCTCCCCGCCCCCCTAAAGCGCCGCCCCGAGCGCATGAACAATTACAGCCTGATCATCCTCCGCCGCATGGATCAAATGGGTTGGTAAGCCCCGCTTTTGATTTTCCGGTTCCGCCTCTGACTTTCCGGGTGGCGCATCCGTCGCGCAGTTTGCGAAGGGTGGGCTTTTGCCTTTGATTTACTCTGGCGTGTACCGACCTGAAGTATTTTGCGTCGCGCGCAAAAAAAAACGGGGGAAGGCTTTCGCATTCCCCCGCGTTTACTGCGCGACGC